>PAWM01000001.1 GCA_002714185.1 Flavobacteriales bacterium
GCATATTGATTACCATCTCCTCCTCCACTATCGTTATCTATATTCCAATCTGCTTCTATCCAAGTAGATGAAGCTGATGTACCACATACTCTCTCTGCTCTACCATCTTCAAACTCATGTCCTGTACCTGATCCATCTTCACCTGCAACACCAAACATATCGATAATTGACCCATCAGGACCTAATAAAGCAATATTATCATCACCATTTGAATCGGCAGGACCTCCAGTTCCTATATCTTGGCTAGCATCCATACCATAAGTTGCTAAAAATTCGTTAGCATCATTACATACAACATAAAATCCGCCTGCAGTAATAGTTCCTGTTAACGAAACTGCTGATTGAGGATCAGTATTTCCATTAGTCCATCGCTGTAAAGCATAACCAGTAGAAAGATCTATGTCTTCTGTTCCTGGATTAAAAATCTCAACATATCTTCCTGCATCACTAGAGTTTTGAGGGTCTGTCAATTCAGTAATCATTAATTGAGCTTCAACATTGGTAAATAGTAGTAATGAGAATGACATTACTAATAGAGATAATAGTTTTTTCATAATTTGATTAGTTTGATTAGTAAAGGGGTTATTTAATTTAAAATTATACAATAAAAAGCATTATTTGTAAAACAAAAATTAACTAAAAGTTAATTTTATATTAAATTATGAATTTTTATTATTCTTCAAGCAATAAAATATCATTTGTATCGAAAAAACTTATTAAGAAAATGAAAAAATTGTTAATAAAATGACTATAAATAAATACTAAGGAATAAGTGAGGAGTGATGTGATAATATTTTAAAACTACTTCCTTGTTTTTGAAATACGAATGTAAAACGAGCTTTGGATACTTGTCTTGAACCATCTTTTGTATCAACTTCAAAATCATAAAAACCATTTACTGAATAATTATTTTCATCTACAATATGTTTTTTATAATCCACAATAGTTGCATAAGGTTTCTTATTCAAAAAAAACTGAAAGTACTCTCTTATTTTATCCTTACCTTGTCTAATTTCATCTGAAAAAGTACCCAGAAGAACACCGTCCTCTGCATAAAGATTTACAACTTGATCAACTCCATGTTCAGAAACTAATTTTATCCAATTATTTAATGCATCGTTCATAATTATCAATTTAAAAATTTTGAAGTACTTAATTCATTTGGCAAAATACATTTTTTTCTTTTGCCAAAGAAAACATATCTTAATTTGGCAATTAAGATATACATAAAATCTCTTATAGGTTTTGGTATAAAATAAAAAATTAATAAAAATTTCCATATTGTTTTTAAATGATATACAATTGATAAAACAGCAGATGATCGATATTTTATTATATCATTTTTAACAAAAATAATTGAATCATATTTGTTAACATCTATATTATAATCGGCAATAATCTTTTTACCTACTTTACTTTGAATAGATGCCAATTTAAATACATTGTTCAAATCTCTCTTAATTATAAACCTTACAGACCAAACACACATATTGCATACACCATCAAAAAGTATAATAATATGTTTATTTTTTTTATTCATAATAAATTAAAATTTACATTCTAAAGTTAAATAATAATTTCTCGAAGGAGAAGGAATTATTCCAGGTCCTGGATAACCTGTTGCTCTAGTTGTAAAATAATGTGAATCAAAAATATTATTTATACCACTTTCAATTTTAAAATTTTTATTAATCAAGTAAATTATAGAGAAATCTACGATGTCATATTTAGGTATTTGACCTATAATACCACTTAAATCACCATCAATTGAATTAGTAGCATCAGTATACTGATTAGACATATATGTATATTGCAAATCAGCTTTAATATTGTGATTTCCTATTTGCACACCTGTTTTTAAATTAATTTCTGGAACATACTCTAATTCATTTCCTTCAACTCCATTTAATTGAGATTCAGTATACTTTGATGAAAGAAGAGATAAATTTATATAAAAATTAAAATTAAAATCAGAATTAATATTAAATAATTGATCCAAGTTAAAATTGATTAACGACTCATTTCCAATAATTTGTGCATTACCAATATTACCTTTTTCATTTTTAACTAATCCATTAACTTCTTTTTGAATAAATCCAATTCTATTATTATAAAAAAGAAAAAATCCACTAAAGTCAAATGAAATAAAATTTAAATAATTACCTCTATAACCAAAATCAAATGTGTATCCATCTTCATCTTTAATATTTGGATTTATTATAAAACTTGGATTAACAGTATTAATATCTGCAAAAGTTACTGCTCTATAATTTTGAGAACAATTTGCATAAAACTCTATCCATGGTAAAACATTATAACTATAACCCAAACCAATTAATAAAAAATATCTTTCTCTATCTTGATTTGTATAAATTATATTGTTCATAATCACATTTTCTGCAGCATCAGTATTAATTTCTCTAAAATAACCGTCGGAACTAGTTTTGATATATTCAAGTCTAAAACCTGGTGTTAAGTACATTTTATCATTTAATGAAATGATTTGCTCACTAAATAATGAATAGTTCCAATTTGGATTAGAGTAATTTGACTGACTATGATAATTTGGATACATATTGGAATATAGATTAAAATCCGCATCTACCCCACTAGATCCTGGTCCTTGCTCAGATGAATTACTTCCATTAAATATTTTAGCACCAAGTAAAAAAGTCATATTTCTTTTAAAAGCAGTAAAATGATGTATTAATTTAGATTCAAAACCTATGTTATTAAACGTAGATTTTATTAAATCCCTTTCCTCAAATGAATCAATCTGATCAACCCTATTACTTCTAAAGCCAATGGAAAATCGATGTGCATCAAGTATATAATTACTAAAATAAATACTTGTAGACTTAGAAAATTTATATGACAACTGAAAATTATATAATTTCCAGTCTACTTCAAACCAATTTCTTTCTCTATTACTTTGAAAGATATTCTGATTAAACATATTATCTGTCAATCCACCAGGTTGTTGAGCTAGATAATTTAGATATGTAAATTCAATAGACATATTTAAATGACTATTGAATTTATAAGAAAAAAATGAATATAAATTGTTTGATTTAAAGTTAGAGTTTGATCTAAATCCATCTCCTTTTTTATGATTAAAAAATATATAATAACCTAAATTATTTTTTGTACCTGATAAACTTGTGAAATTTGTAAATAAATTAAATGAACCTAAAGTATTTCTACTAGTAAATTCTAATGTTTTACTTTTAATAGGTTTTTTGAAATTAAAATTAATTAATCCACCAAATTGAGTTCCATACTGTAAAGATGCAGCACCTCTAATTAATACTATGTTTTCTAATGCCTCAAACGGTGGTGTATAATAGCTTTCCGGATAACCAAGAGGATCTGGAGTTATATCATAATTATTTTGTCTCACATTGAAATTTGATGTTCTTCTTGGGTTTAAACCCCTACCACCAATATTTAATTGTAAACCAACATCATCGGTTTTTATGATGTTTAAGCTTACAGTTTTATTATAAATTTGACGAGAATTATTTATCGACTGCCCTCCTTTATTATTTAAAATAATAATTTCATTTTTTTTAGCTGTAAATATTGTGTTAGAATTTACACCACTTAAATAGTCAATTTCAAACTCATTAATTTTAGGTTCAACAACAGATACTTCTTTTAAATTTCTATTCACTAATTGAAGTTTAATATTTTCTTCTAACAAATTTGATTTATTAAAAACAAATTCCTTTTTTATTAACAAATACCCTTCTTTAAAAAAACTAATCATTATAGAGTCAAACTGAGTAGAATATTTATATAAACCACTTGCATCTGTTGCATCAATTAGTTCTCCTAAACTATTAAAAATCTTAACATTTTCTAAAACTTGATTTTCTTCGCTTGTAATAATACCAGTAATTGTATTTTGTGCACTTACAGATGTGAAAAGTAATAATAAAAAAAAATATTTAAATGCCTCTAATTTCATCTTTTAATGGTATTATCCAATCTTTATTTTTAAATGATTCATTTTTTAAATACAAGTCAATATTTTTTTCAATAAACCGTTGACTTTTTCGTCCGTTTAAACTAACAAAACAATCAACATAGACTTGTACTTTTTGATTATTCATTTTAGAGTAATAATCACCTAAATAATGAGCATATTCTAAAATAAAATCCGGCTGAAAACTCATTTGCTTTTCTTGAAATGGAGTTAAAAAATCACTATTATCGACATAAAAAAATGTATTATCTTCTGGATTAACTATTTTAAAATTAGCAAGAGCAGTTTTTTCTGTCAACATCACTCTCCATGAAAATCTGTAACCCTGTTCATGCCATAATAATTCACCGGGGTAAAGATAATATCTAAATGGAAATAATAATTGAAATACTATAAATATAAATAATATATAAAAAGTTGTTTTTTTATAAGTGAATTGATAAATACTTATTAAATGAATACTTTGATTAATTTTAATCTTTAATAAATGCAATATTCGATTTAATAGATTAACTAAATACTTGATAATATTATCATGGAATTTAGGAGAGAAAAAAATTATAGAACTAAAAATCATAATATATGGAAACATACCAATTGGAAAAAGAACTTTTGTTAACATATGAAAAATAATAACTAATATAAATCCTATAATCCTCGTTCTACTATTAATTAATAAAAATGGAATCAGTAAATCATAAAACATACCTGTCCAACTCATAAAATAATATAACCAATCTTCTTGCAATAAAGTGTTACCAAAAATTGGAAAATGATATTTTGATGCAATCCATATTTTTAATGGCATAGCACTAAATAACCAGTCTGAATTAATTTTAGCAATTGCTGCATATATATATACAATACCAATCAATAATTTGATAATATCTACACACCATTTTGGTACAAGTTCATAACTTTTGCTTCTTATTAAATTATCTATAGAAAAGTTTGAGTTAGCAGGTAAAAAAATTAACACAAAAGAAATACAACTTATTAGATAGTAATGATTTAGATAAGTAGTTTTATCCATTAATTCTATATAAGAAAATGATAAAAAGAAAATTATTATAGATAATCTATATTTAAATCCAATACAAACAAATAAAGAAGAAATGAAACATATAATAAAGAGTAAGTATGTGTAGTCCCCGATTGGCTTAATCCATTCAAAACCGTAGTATGAAAAATGAAAATTTGGCTGTAAGTATAATTCTTCAATCCACCCTTTAGTCCAAAATCTTACTACACTAAACATCATTAGAAGACCAAAGAAAAATCTATATACCGCTAATGAGGAAGAAGATGTTTGTTTATTAAAATAAGATGGAAAAATCACTTATATAAATCTTTATTAATCACCATCAGCATCTACATAATCTACCGAAATTGATAGTGCCTGCAGCATATCAACTTTAAAAGATACTACAAGTTGTTGTATTGCATCATAAGTTAATAGCATTTCCATATTATTAGTTGTGATTTGTTCAACAAAGTTATCATTTAATTGATTTAATTGATTTTCCGCTTCAAGAAATTGTAAAATTATAATTTCAGATAAATTGATGTCCGATGATACATCTAAAAAATTTAAATATGAATCGAGACTAGAATCAGTAATATCACTAGTGAAATGTTTACCAATAAAAAAATTTCTTGATGCAGATAAAGCTTCTAATGCAAGTTCTTTTGAAATATCTTTCTTATAATACCCTTCTACAGCTGTTGGAATTGGATTATTTGAAAAAATACCAGCAGGGATACCAATTTTATTGGCTCTAAGACCTTTTTCAAAATAATAAATAAAATCATTTATCATTTTATTAAGAGATGATGTTGCTGTGTTATCAGTTGAATTAATAAAATCATTACTATATAATAACCAATCATCAATAATTAAATCAGTATTATACATCATCGTTGATACTACAGATGATAAATAATTTGAGTAAGAATTATCATTAATGTAAAATTGAACTATTTCCTCATTAGTTTCAGCTAATCCATGAATTAAATAATCAATAGCTGGAAAACCTCTAGCATCAAAATTATTATTATTATTTAAATCATAATTTTGTGACAAAATATTATTATTTATTAACTCTACATCTGTTGGATAGATATTCATTTTTCCTTTGAAATTAATTACTTCAGCAAGACCGATATCAAACATTTCAATATGTTGCCATATTTTATAAGAATATATCCAAGATGACGAAAGATTAACTAAATGATCAACACTTGGATTATTGACAAATAAATTTACATCTTGATTTAAAGAATAAAGACTATTATAGAATTCATTGTAAGCAGGAGTAATAATATTATTTGACCAATTAGATAGTATTAATGACCTATCATAACTATCATCATCATTGTCTGTCATATCTGTATCGCAGGAATAAAACAATACAGTGACTAAAAAAAATAAAATAAAAAAATGTTTATTAAAATTCATATAATTACTATTTAAAAAAACCTAANNATNNTTAATTATTTCTTTCCTTAAATAAGATTACCCCCTCTTGTTTATTGAAATAATTTTATTAATCTGCTCAAGTCATAAATTATATTAATTTAAATTCCTGCAGCATTTGCTATTGTATTAGCCATTGAATTCAATTCATCAACTGAAATGTCCCAAAATCCATTACCATCCATAAGTTGAGAAAGCATATTATTAACATCAGAATTTGAAAAGTAATCTGTAAACTGTAAACTTAAAATAAAACCATATCCTTCAGATAAGCCATGAAAAGTATCTTCTCTTGGTGCACCGGACTGAATAGTTTCAGCACCACCAATTAAATAATCAACTGCTTTATATGCAATGATCTTGTGAAGATGCTCTGTTATAATTTGTGATTGTGCATCTCTAATAACATAATCACCAGCTACAATAGCTGCTCTACCTAGTTTGAAAGCATCATAAATAACATCTGCAATTCCAGGTTGATTACTATCATTAACTTTCTTTAAATATTTATTTAGCAAAACCCCTGTACCAACTGCAACATCAGTTGTATTATCATCAAATCCACCAACATGTTGATTATTATAACCATAGAGATAACCAAAACCCTCATCCCAGTAATGTTCCATATCAGTATATTGACCTGCAACTAAACCTTCTGAGTTATTTGTTGTTCCATCTCCATCCAGTTTTGATGCAGTCAAATAATTATTAGTTATTTGATCAGTTACTAATGCACCTATCAATCCTTTAATAAATGCTTGATCAATCTCTAATCCCATTCCATTAACTTGATAAGTACTACCTGTACTAGTTGTAATTTGTCCAGACATACCTACTGAAGCAGTATTAGTCCAATTTGGAGCAACATCTTCAAATAACTCATTAATCATATTATCAAATAATGGTTTTACAGTAGCAGATGCAGAGGATGAAGCTGCTGTTTTACTACCTACATTTTTTCCACAATCATATGAATAATCAAATCCTGTACCATCATTAAACATTTCTAAAACCTGCTGAGCTGTATACATATTTGGACTATTTAAAGCATCATATATATCTTTTGCCATTTGAAGTCTACAAGTTTGACCACTAAATGATACAGTGGATTCACCATTTCTTTCAAAACTATATGTATCTGGTGCAGTAACTTCTTGATGATGATTATGATCATGATCATGATCGTCATCTTTATCACAGCTTGTAATAAATAACGAAGTGCAAAAAATAAATGTTAAGTATAAAGAGTTTTTCATAAAAAAAATTTTAAAATTAATAATTAGTTGATTTTGTAATAAATATTTTTTCAATAGACCCATCATTGTAAATTTTAATATATGGAGAATTATAAACCGGTTTCTGAATATATTCACCTAATAAATTAACAAGTCTAAAATTTGAATTTATTTTATCGTTCTCAATAATATTAATATTAATATCACTACACGAACATTCACATAAATCAGATATTAATAAATTATTTAAATCTACCATTGGAGTTCCATCCCAATTACAAGCTTGTAAATTGGTATAATTATAATTAGTCATTAAATAACTAATTAATCCGCCACAATCATTTATTGAAAAATTACCAAAATAATCAGAAATAGTATCATCATCATCTCCACAGTTTTGATCTATTGTCAAAACAGCATCAATAACATGAACTACCCCATTATCTGCTGTAATATCTGCAACTGTTACCATTGCATTATCAATCATTACACCATCTGAAGTAAATGTTACTTCTAACTCTGTGCCAAATAATGTAGGAATCATCATACCATCACTTAAATCAGTTGATAATGCACTCCCTGAGTATACATGGTGTAATAATATATTTGCTAAATCTCCTGTTGGATCAACTAGTAATGACTCAACAGTTCCAACTGGTAATGCATCAAATGCTGCATCTGTCGGTGCAAAAACAGTAAAAGGACCATCTCCACTTAAATCATCTGCTAATTCTGCAGCAATAACTGCAGCTTCTAATGTATTATGACTCTCTGAGTCTACTATTATATCTACTATAGTTGTTTGTGCACATGAACATTCACATATATCAGCTATAGTACCACTCATTCCTAATACAGATAAATCAGTAGAACAAGGATAACCAACTAATTCAAAATATGGTACAGCATCTGAACAACCAGTAATATCAGGATTCCACATACTTGCTAAAGCAACTGCTGAAGCATCATTGTCTACACAATCAACAATCTCATTAACCTCATTCACAATAATAGAGCCAACCATACCATTAATTGCATGACTACCAACTGAACAATCATAATTATATAATCCAGGAACATTGAAAATAAATGTGAAGATCTCAGCACCAGCAACACTTGTAGCCGGAGAATCGAAAGTTACAGGATTATTAAAAGGTTCACTTGTTATTGAATTTAAATCACCATTTACATCATGTGTTCCTCCATCATTGATCCAAACAACTGTGTCACCTTGATCTATAATAAGTTCAGAGGGTGAATAATAATATGCACCTGAGTTAACTATGTGCGTGGTTTGAGAAAACACTATCGATAAAAAAGATAGCATAATAAGAAGTAAATTTTTTTTCATTTTATTTAAGTTATTCATTAATACTTTATTTTCATTTTGTATAACTATTTATATTAAATTCTATACAAACATCACAAATGTATAATTATTTTTTAAAAAAACTATACAATTCTATTTTTTTTTTAAATTTGTGTATGAAATATCTAATTTATTAGTATAAAATGGGATACAGTATTGATCAATTTTCTAAAATAACCGGAATAAGCAAACTAGTTCTTCGTACTTGGGAAAATCGTTATAATTTTTTAACCCCGAGTAGAACTAATACTAATATTAGATCTTACTCTGATAAACTTCTTGTAAATGCACTAAATGCTAAACTTCTTGTTGATTCAGGTTATAAAATATCTTTTATATCTAAACAAGAAGAAGCAAAAATTAATGACTTAATTAATGGAATTAAAAATTATGATAAAGAAAAAAAATATCAATTTTTTATTAATAAAATAATTCAATCAGGAATAGATTTTAATACAAATTTATTTAATAAAATCTATAATGAATGTTTGTTAAATTTTGATATTATAGAATTCTATAAGCAAATAATGCTACCTTCCCTATCTAGGATAGGTTTATTTTGGTTAACAAATCGAATTAGTCCAGCTCAAGAACACTTTTTATCAGAAATGTTTAAACAAAAATTATATAGCGAAATTAATAATACTAAAAACTTTGATATAAATAATTCAAAGACTTGGATTTTATTCCTACCACCAGACGAGCATCATGAGTTAGGATTATTATTTTCTAGATTGCTATTATTACAAAAGGGTCACAATGTAATATATTTAGGTGCTAATGTACCTTTATCAGGACTTACTCAAGTTACAGATGTAATGAAAGTTGATAATATATTGTTTTTCTCAATTTCAAACATTTCTCAACTCGATTTACCAAATACAATCGATTACTTAAATAAAAAATTATTAAAACAAAGTAAATTTTTAGTTACAAGAAAAAATAAAGATATTTTATCAACTTCAGGTTTAACAATAATAAACTCAATTGAACATTTTATCTCTATAATATCAGATTAAATATTAAAAATAATTTGACAATAAAATTATATTTTTCTTGAATCATATGCCCAATGTAATAATGCTTGCCTTTGTTTTTTCCTACAATTTAAGTCACCTAGTTGACAATTCTTTTTAATGGCACCAATGTGTCGCTTCATTGCTTTCCACCTTTTAATTTGTCTTAAATCTTCTTCAGGAATTCTTCTGCCCATAAAATATCTACAGTACCATTGAAACCATCCCCTTGGATCATCTTTATAAATCCACCCTTTTTCTTTCCAAACAGATAGAGGTAATGAAGCATTGACTTTATAAAAATTAAGATTTACATCTTTTTGAAAATTTGATGTCCTTGCATTAATAAACCAATTTTTTGGATATTCAGATTGACAATCATTAATATATTTACCACCGAATACTCCCATATTTAACATTTCTTTTGGTGTTAATTCTGGTGAAAATTCTTTATGGAAATTTGAACCAGGAATTTCTGAAAGGAAATAAAAATATCCATTTTGCATTTTATCATTTACAACAACTTTTTTCATTATAACAGATTATATAAAAAGGACTATATTATTATTTTAATAATAATGATATATTCTAATAAATAGGTCAATTTATGTTAATTATTTTTTTATTATCAATACTTTTCAGCAAGTAGAAACAATATAATTTTATTCCATAAAAGCATTAAGTTGCTTTAAGTAATCTTCATAAACAACCATAGTAACTTCAGTTTCATTCCAGGATTCAAAATTCAACAAACTTAATTTTGTATCTAAAATTTTTTGAATTTCTGAACGATATTCTTGATAAGAATAATAATCAGTATTAATGTAATTATTCCATTTATTTTGAATAAATGAAACTGGATTAAACCAGTAACTAGAACATATTAATTGATTTTTTAATTCATTTTGTTTTTCAATATTATTTATTGCACTTTTATTCATATGATTTATAATTGCAGAAAGTGCATTTCTTCTATAATCATTATTTATATTATTTTCTTTAGCATGTTTTGTTTGTGATAAATCTGGATATATTGAAAGTAATGAGACATATAATGAGTCTGTTGGTAAATCAAAAATTTCATAAGATTCTTTTCTATTTGAATCTAAATAATCGGTCATATAATGTGTTGGATATATTATACTAGCAAACTGATGAACAGTGCCAGGGATAATCACACATAATATAAGCCATACACTAATCATTTTAAAAGCTATTGCACTACTACCATAGCTTTTTAAGACGATGAAATAAAAAATGGTAGTAAAAAAAAGCACATAAATTAGTAACAAAAAAATCAATGATTTAATTTCTGATATATGAGAAAAAAATGCATCATTAACTATTACAACAAAAAACATAAAGCAAAGAACTGTTAAAAGTAATAGTGTTATATAAAATATGAATCTAATCAAAATCCACTTTGAAATTGAACCATATTGAATTTCAATCAATTTATCAAATCTCATATCCTGTTCAAAACCCCTTATGTTATATGTAAAAATTATTAGTAATATTGGTAGTAAGAAAATAATGAGAAATGAAAAATCAATATTGCCGTTCACTAAACGTTCCGGATTAGCAATTTCTTCAACCATATCATTATCATAAGTTGAACTCCAGTTAGTTATTTTTTTATAATATCCATATTGTTCAGACTGACCAATACCCAGTGGAAGAAGTGGTGATGGGTGTTTTGTAGCATAAGTAGGTATATAGCCTAATACATCTAAAGGACCAGGTAGCACAGACATATTTTGAAAAAACTTTGAAACTAGTAATATTTCCTTTTTTTGCTCATTTTTTATAGTCTCAATCGTAGTTTGTTGCTGGTTTTGTAATTCAAAGCCACTATATATAGAATAAATACAAGCAAATACAAAAATTAAATAAGTTAATACCTTAGCACTACTTCGTCTAAAATGATTGAATTCATAAAACAAAATATTAAACACTCTCATACGATAGAAGTTTTTTTAGTTAAATATTTTAGTAAAACAACCAGTATTATTGACCATAAAAAAAGAAACACAAAATCTAAAATATATTTCCAAAAAAATGATAGAAAACTTGGTGAATTATAATGAAAATCTTTTATTGATTTATAAAAATTTTCATCCCAATCACCGTCTCTCCATTTATTATTTAATAATTCAATAAGATCCCGTCTATAATATTCAGCTTGACTCAAAAAATTTAAGTGATGAAACATATCAGAACCTGCTGTTGCCATACTTAAACTTTGTAAAGAAGCAAATGGATTAATCAAGCCAGTAAATTGATATATATTTTTTTGATTGGTTAATTGTAAATACAGTGCTCCAAAATGCTTATCCCAAACACTATTGCCATATTCTTCATCAGCCTGCATCAAAATACCTCTAAAATTTACAGGTAAATCTGATAAAGAATTTACTCCATACTGAATTAAAGTACTCTTAATAAGTTCATCTTTTCTTTCATTAGAAGGATTATGACCGTCAATACCTTTAGACCTATCATTATCCATATTATTCTGAAACTCAACTCTTGTTGGTAGTGGATTAATTTTTTCAACTGTATTACCAAATATTTTAGGTAAAAAAACGACCCACATAACCCATAACACAAGAGTTAATGACAAGGCACTAGTACTATTCTTAAATAGAAGTGAAAGAAAAACTGTAAGACTAATTAATATGAGGTAATATAAACTATAACTAAGGAATAATAAAATTAATCTAATCAAGATATCAATATTAAATAGACTATTAGTAAATATAAACTGAATGAAAGTAGTAATTAATAGTAGTGTAAGACCAATAGACCAAATTGCTATAATTTTAGAAAAAATTATTTTATTTAAGCTAGAACCTTGAATTAATAATAATTTTAATCTACCGCTCTCCCTTTCACTTGAATAACTATTAAATGCTAAGAAAATTAAAAATAATGGAATTATAAATTGCAGCAAAAGTGATGGTTTAAGTTTACCGAAATTTGAAATCAATAAAGATTGTGATGCTTCTGAAAACATTACATCATTTTGTCTATGACCCTCTAAACGAATAACATTACCCGTAATTCCATTAATTCCTTCATCAATACTATTTAAAATTGTAATTGGTTTAAATGCATAACTACCAAAATGTGCAGCATTATGAGGGTTAGTATGATTCATTTCATCCCATTGCTCTCTAATGTGCTCTTTTGCATCATTTTGAGATAAAATTTGTTTGTTATTATGTATAATGCCAAAATATGTTGTTAAAACTAGTGAAATTGAAAAAACACCAAGAAGAATCATAAATAAACGATTCCTAAATAAACCTATTAACTCATTAAATAAAATATGTTTCATTTTTAATAAAGAAGTTAATTTTTCATAAAATTCAAATAAACTTTTTCTAATTCTTCTGATGTGATTTCTTTAGCATCCATTTCTTTAATCAAATTACCATTTTTTAAAATACCTATTTTATTACATGTTTCTCTGACTCTAAATAGATCATGTGAAGCCATTAAAATCGCTGAACCATTAGCAGCTAATTTTTTTAGCAAATCTGAAAGCTCATTACTAGACAATGGATCTAAACCGCTAGCTGGTTCGTCTAATAAATAAACTTTTGCTTTCTTAGAATATGCAATTGCTATCCCTACTTTTTGTCTCATGCCTTTAGAATAATTAGATATTAATTTATTATGTGCATCTTCTTGTAATCCACACTCATTTAAAAAACTTGATAATTCATTGTTATCATAATTGAAACCAGATAATTTACAGAAGTAATCTAAATTTTCTATACCACTCAGGTATGGATAAAGATTTACATTTTCAGGAATATAACCAATAATATCTGTGTTAATTATATTGACATCATTAATCTTAATAAATCCACTATCTGGTTTTAAAAAGCCTAGAATTAAATTTAATGTTGTTGATTTACCAGCACCATTTGCACCTAGTAAACCATAAATTTCACCGGAATTAACATTAAGTGACAACTTATTTAATGCTTTGTAAGAATCGAAAGACTTATCTACTTTATCTAATTTAATCATGGATACAAAAGTAATAAATTAAGTAAAATAACAATACACTTACAACAAGATTACTGAAACACAATCCTGTTGTAAGTGTAAAAATAATTTAATTAAATATTAATGATCGTGATCATGATCTGCATGATCTTCACAATGTATATCTACACCAGGGTAAAAACCTGCTGGAATTGTTACATCACCAACAACTAAATCTTCAAGAAGTGTATAACCATTAGCTTCAACATCTGCAAGATCATCACCACAAAACTCACCTATTTCTCCTTGAGTTTTACTGCCTGTTGCCATATATGCAATATGACATTCATGACATTCATCGTGATGATCTTCTTCTTCGCAAGACATAATAAACAACGATGCAATTACAAATGGAATTAAAAAAATTTTTTTCATAATTTTAATTATTAAGATTAAACATTGACAATTTGTTGTTTCGCTTTCATTAAAGCTCATCAGAATGTTTTAAATCAAAATTCATACTTTAAACTTATATTAAATGACCTTCCAGGCTGAGGGACACCACCAGCAACATCTCTTATTCTTGATAAATGAGGTACATATTCTTCATTAAATAAATTATTAACACCAATTAGTAAACTAGTTTTATTAAATGGATTAAACATGAGTTCAACATTTACAATATTATATGCACTTGAAAATGGTTCATATAAAGCAACATTATCTTGAGAAAAAGAATATAAATGATATATTGAAATATTATTTAAACTTAATGGAATACTATAATTTTCAAGATCTAAATAAAGTTTTGTTTTTATTTTATTTGAGGGAGTAAATGCTAAAAACACATCATCATCAATATTTACTGCATTTATAAATGAATAATATTGTTCAAAATGTAAATTATGTAGTAAATGAGGATGATAATGAAAATTTATTTCTAAACCAGATAATTGAACATTATCGTACTGGATATAGTTATAGATTCTATAAGTATTAATATAAAAAGAATCTACAGGATTAATTGAAATAAAATCATTAACAAACTGGACAAAAGGATTTACAACAAATCCAATATGATCGTTACTGTACTGATATTTAAAATCAAATTGATGACTCTTTTCAGTATCCAGACTAATATTACCAATTTCATATCTCATAGTACCATGGTGAACACCATCCGAAAAAAGCTCAGATAAATGAGGAGCTCTATAAGAACTAGAATAAGTAATTCTAGATATATGATCATTTTGTTTATAAAAAAATCCTAATGATGAATTAACAGAGGGGAAAAAGGTATTGTATTCGAAGTCTTTACAATGTATATTTTTATAATCAAATCTCACACCGCTATTAAAACCAAAATTATTTTTATTAAAATCCATTGTTAAATAGTATCCAAAATCATTAGAGGATGCATCAGGAATTAATCTAGAAGATATATTATTAAAGTTATCTTGATTTTGATACTGTAATCCTGTATTAATTTTAATTTTTTTAATTAAAAAATCTAAATTGAATCTAAGTGTTGTTGTAGATAAATCCATATCAAATGCAGGTATAGTCCATTTTTCAAACTCCTGAAGATTATTAATAAAATATCCAACAAAAAATGAATACTTAATTTGATTAGAAAAATAATTACTTTTTAATGTAAATAAATGATTATTAATATATTGAGTTGGACGAGTCATTTTATAATCTTCATTTAAATCAAAAGAAGAAGAAGTAAGAGATTCTAAAGGAACACTAGTCAAATCAACATTACATGCATGAGCTGGAATACCCACATGATCAGAGTTATGTTGATAACGAAAAATACTTTGAATTTTATCATTAAAGTAAGCAACTGAGAATTTATATGCTTTATTCAAGAATCTTGAATTAAAAAGATAAGTATTATCAGGTAATCTATAGTCAGAAGCTTGACTATATTCTCCATCAGCTTTAAAATAAAAATTATTTCTAGACATTTTAACACCAAATTGATTACCAAATAACATATGACTGTTATCAAACTTAGTTGCAATAAAACCAGATGGTATTGTACTTTCAACAAATGGTTCATCAGAAAAATATAATATACCTCCAACAGCATCTCCACCAAATTGTAATGATGATGCACCTTTAATTAATTCAACTTTTGAAATTCCTAAATCAGTAAATCCGATACTATGATCATTAGCCCATTCTTGATTAGAAATCCTCATACCATTTAAATAGGTTACAACTCTTAGTCCAGACAAACCTCTAATTACTATTTTTTGAATTCCTAAACCAGAACCGATTGAACTGACACCAGTTAATTGATTAATATTTTCAACTAAAGAGGTATAGGAAATAAAATTATCGCTAAGTGACTTTTGTTCTATATTTAATAATTTATTACTACCAAGTACACTTATGCTTTCACGAATACCAATTTCATCAAGTTCAACATGTAACTTTTTTAAAACAATTTTTAACTCATTCTCATAATTATATTGAATAATAGTAGTTTGATAACCCTTTTTATAGAACTCTAAATAACTATTGTTTGGAATTGATTCACTAATTAAAAACACCCCATCAACACCGGTTTTTATCAGTAAATCATACTCTGATATATATATATTCACACCATCAAGTGGGGATTGTTCATTATTTAGAACAACACCTTGAACCTGTGAAAATAATATGTAAGAATTGAAAAAAAGAATTGAAAAAAAGAATTGATATTTATTCATTGAATTTTAATTACAATTAATACATAAACCAGTTACATTAATATCGATGTTATTCAATGTGTAATTTGGAATCTTTAAAACAGGAAAATTTTCAATTGTTAAACACGAAACATCATTACAATTTTCACATTGAAAATGAATATGATTATGGTTATGATTATCGCCTTCACATTCTTCTTTACATAATGCATATAAAGTTTTTCCATTTTCTAATCTTATTTTATGAACAATCTGCTTAGATTCAAAAATATTCAACACCCTAAATAAAGTTACTCTATCCATCTTACCAACGAATAATCTTATTTGATTTAAACTTAAAGGCTTTGACGATTTTATAAAAAATTTTAAAACTTTTTTTCGACTTTTAGTTAAGCTTAATTTTTTCTCTTTTAAAATTTTTTCTATCTTATATCGCAACATTGTTGCAATTTAATTCTCTTTTATTAATTTTACAAATCAAATTATTAAATAATGAGATCTATATTATATAAACCTGACACCATTGGATCACTTGCAAGTACTCTATGTCTGATACACTGCATAGCTACACCATTTCTTTTTATTACACAAGCCTGTACATTAACATGTTGTTCTGATGCGCCAACTTGGTGGCAATCACTTGATTATATTTTTTTAATTATTTCATTTTTTGCAATATATCAAGCAACAAAAACATCCTCAAATAAGCTTATAAAATATGCATTATGGCTTGCATGGGTATTATTTTTTATTTGCATAATGAATAAAACTATTGGAGTTTTTTATATTAGTCAAAATGTCACATATGGGATTGGAATTACTCTTGCTGTACTTCATTTATATAATCTTAAATTTTGTCAATGTGAAAATCAAGAATGTTGCACAAACAAATAACATTCATTATTTGATGTAATTATGCAAATACTCACCATTATTGGTAGTCAAACTATTCCTCTATTTTCTATGTATCAATAAATTATTATTTCCAAATAAAAATAAATTAATCACTTAACAAAAGATTGTTAATTAATTAAATAAATTAAATGAGATTATATTAATAAATAAGGTTATGTTTGCCAAATTAAATTAAAATTAAATCTTATGAAAAATTTAACAATTATGTTTGCACTTTTAGTAAGTGCATTTACTTTTGCTCAAGAAAAAGGTATGTATACTTTTGGAGTTGGAACTGATTTTACAACAGCAGATAATACTGCTAATGTAGGCTATTTCTTTATGGACAATGTAATGGTATCCTTAGAGTTTGAAATGGCAACTGAGTCAGCAGATGATGCAGGTGATGACTATATGGACTGGGGCATTGGTGCAAGATATTATATTGGTGACAAAGGTCTTTGGGCAGGATTTTCAGTAAACTCAGCTAGATGGTCTCATACAGAATGCTGTACAACTGATGCTACTTGTGGTCATACTCATGAACATGAAGAAACTGGAATGGATATGTTCTTAGGAGTAGGATGTTCTAAAGTATTAGCATGGGATGGTAAGTTATGGTTTGAGCCTTATTTAGGTATTAATATGCCTGCAGCTGAAATGCATGATGGATCAATGCATGAAACTGATGCAATGACTCTAGGATTAGGAATGCAATTCAGATTTGCATTTTAATTTATCTAATCTTAAATAAAAAAAAGGAGGCAAGAGCCTCCTTTTTTTTTTCTCATTATGATAATTCCTTAAATATTAAAATTACCCGAAGAAAAAAGTCTTGCTTTACCACCAATAATTACTCTATTTAAATTATCCTTACAAAATAATTCACCTCCTCTACTTGAAATTTGTAAAGCACTTAGTTCATTTTTATTTAACTTTGATGACCAATATGGTATTAATGTACAGTGTGCAGATCCTGTTACCGGGTCTTCTAAAATAGTAGCTCCAGGAGTAAAAAAACGAGAAACAAAATCAACAGAATCTCCTTTAGCAGTAATAATTACACCACCATATCCTAAATCAATGTTATCAAAAAAATTTCTATTTATTTTAATATTTTCAATATCTTCTTGGGACTCATATATTAACATATAATCTCTTGACTTATATACTTCTTTTGGCTGTATAGTTAAAGACATTTTAATTTCGTAAGGTAATTCAGCTGAGTTCGCTTTTCTGGCGGGGAAATCTAAATAAAACACATTATCAATACAATTTACTTTCACTATTCCACTGAGAGTATGAAAAACAATTTCATTCTTTGGGAAATTTAACACTTTTTTTAAAACAAATGCAGCAGAAAGAGTAGCGTGACCACATAAATCAATTTCTATATCAGGAGTAAACCACCTAAGATTAATTTTTTCACCATGAATTACAAAAAAAGCTGTCTCAGAAACAGCATTTTCCTTTGCTATATTTAATAAAATATCATCAGACAGCCAAGAATCTAAAGGAACAACACATGCTGGATTACCACCAAAAATTTTACTTGTAAATGCATCTACTTGATAAAAATCATATATCATTTAGCAAATATACATTATATAAAAAGTAAAAAAGTATTAGTTAACTATTCAAGATTTTCCATTCTTGAAATAAAATTAGATCTCATATTGACCCAAAACAAATTAAAATCTGCATTATGATAAGAGTTTCTTTTAAATCTATTTAAAAAAATATTATTAGGCAACTTCACCCAAAGTAATCCCTTTTCATTACGAACAGATAAACTTTTTTTAAAAAAAATTTTTTTATTAGGTAATAAAATACCTTTATGGAGTTTTTTAGCAGTCCATAAAAAACTACTTGTATAATCAATAGGATTAATTGAAATATAATTATCACCATACTTCCAGTCAAAAGGATAATATGAATGATTAAATGAACGCCATGAAAGATAACAATTTAATTGGTGAGGATGTTCACATAAATTAATTAGCATTTCATCTTTTGATATATCCATACCAATTAAATAACTTAAAACTAATTTATCTAATATTTTAACATTATTATATATATACTCATTAATCAATTTTTTAGCATGATTTGTACATTGGCTATGAGATACAATAATAAATTTATCTGTTTTAAGATTATTAAAAAAATATTTAAATGCGAGTAAAACATCTTTATATGCTACATCAAATGCTTTTAAACCATTCACAGTGTCAGAGTAAGAATAAATATGCATTTCTCTATAGTGTGTAGCATATAATTCGCCTAAACCAGCAAACACTGATGCTTGATTTTCTAAACACAAATCAATAAATTGATTATTTACGAAATGTGTAGTATCTGCATTCCAATATTCCGATGAAAATAAAGATGTTGGATGAATATAAAAAACGGAAACATCGTATTTATTTTCATTTGTATACTTATAATTTTTGGGCATTAACTTTTTATAATCATGAAAATCTGACCGAAATGCCCAGTTTTTTGAATTATTATAATCTAAATCAACAAATACTTGATATTTATTAAATTCTTGAGTTGGTATAAGATAATCTGATGAGTATGACAATTTTTTATTAATCCCACAAGAAAATACTAATAAAATAAATAAGAAAATAACATTTTTTTTCATGTGTATTAACATCTAAAAATGTAAATCTATAAATTTGAAATAGAAATAATTAAGAATAGTGGAAATTATATATATTTTATGGTCATAAAAATATAAACAATATCAAGTTAATCTAAGATTAAATAAATTTAACATATGGAAAATTTAAAACCATACAATAATATTGAAAATAAAAAAAAACAAATCAAAAATATGTTTAATAATATTGCTGATGAATATGATTTTTTAAATCAATTAATATCATTTCGCATGGACTATATATGGAGAAAAATAGCTATCAAAAAAATAACAAATAATCCTAAGAACATACTTGACATTGCTACTGGAACTGCTGATCTTGCTATTAGTGCAGCCAAAAATACTAATGCAAAAATAATTGGAATTGATATTTCAAAAAAAATGTTAAATATTGGAGAAATGAAAATTTTAAATGAAAAATTAACAAATAGAATTACACTTCAATTAGCTGATGCAGAAAAACTTCCTTTTAATAACAATTCATTTCAAGCAATTACTGCTGGTTTTGGTGTTAGAAATTTTGAAGATGTTGATCAAGGATTAAAAGAAATGTATAGAGTATTAGACTTAAATGGTATTTTAATTATTCTTGAACCTTCTTCCCCATCAGTATTTCCAATTAAACAACTTTTCAATATATACTTTAATATTATTGTACCGTTAATAGGAAAAATAATATCAAAAGATACAAATGCATATCAATATCTTTCTGAATCAGTTAAATTGTTTCCAGATAAAGAAAAATTTTTAAATAAACTTAAAAAAGTAGGTTTTAAAAATTGTAAATATTCTAAATTAACTTTTGGGAGTGTCATATTGTATATTGCAGAAAAATAATTACAAAATAAATTAATCATTTTTTAAAATTTTATAAATATGCCAGAAGGTCCAGAAGCTAAGATTGCATCAGATTATTTTAACACATGCTTTAAAAAAAGTAAACAATTAAAATTTAAAATAATTTCTGATTACTATACAAAAAATTACCTTGAGGTATTTAATATGATAAATAACAACTTACCAAATAGTTGCTTATCATATACAGTAGGTAAAAATATTTTTATTGACCTTAAAAATAATCAAATATTTAATTTTCATCTTGGTATGACTGGTGGGTGGTCAACTAAATTAGTTAAACATTGTCATTTTAAAATCTACGATAATAATAAAGTAATCTTCTTTAAAGATGTAAGAAAATTTGGAAAGATGAAAATAATTAAAAAATTAGATTTTAATGAAAAATTTCAACCTATTTATGATATATTGAATTCATCATACAATTTAAAAAAACACTTATTTTTTTTAGAAAAAAAAGTAAATAAAAATAAATCAATATGCTCAACTTTAATGAATCAAAAGTTTTTTCCTGGTGTAGGTAACTATATAAAATCTGAAAGTTTATATCAAAGTAGAATTCATCCTGAAGAAAAATGGGGAAATATTAATTTAAAAATGAAGAATATACTCATTAAAAATACAAAGGATATCATGTTAAATAGCTATGATGCAGGGGGAGCTGAACTTAAAGATTTTAAAAATCCATTTTCTGAATCTGATTTTCAACTTAAAATATATGGCAAAAAATATACCGAAAAAAACAACCCAGTAACATCTATTTTAACATCAGATTCCCGTAAATCATGGATATGCTTAAAAAGTCAAAAGCTAATTAAAAATGGATAAATAAATTATTCAAATGGATTTGTCGCCCAAACACTTACCTCATTTACAAAACCTTTATCACTCATCTCTAATGCTGAAATAATTGAGTGTGAGATTTCTTTTGGTGATAATTTATTATAAATATTATCTCTTTCTACTCTGTCGTTACTCCCAAAAGCTGTAGTAACTTCACTAGGATTAATTTGACAAACACGAATATTATAAGGCCTCAATTCAGCTTGCCAACATTGAGATAAACCTCTTAAAGCAAATTTTGAAGAAGCATATATACTACCATTTTTATACCCTTTTAAACTTGCGGTAGATCCTATATTGATTATTGTACCATTTTTTCTCTTCTTCATAAAAGGTGTAATTTCTTTAGTAAATAAAGATAATCCAAATACATTAACATTAAAAACTTTTAAAAAATCACTATAATTAAGCTCATCTATAGATTTACTTACTCCGATACCTGCATTATTAATTAAAACATCAACTTCATAGTTTAATGCTGATAAACATTTTGCAGCATTTAACTTAATTTTATCAACATCTCCAATATCAAATGAAAATAAATGAGCATTTGAATTTTTAAATGCATTATTTAACCTATTCATAGATCGTCCTATTAAAAGAACATTTGCCCCTTTATTTAATAAATTTTTAGCTGTTTCTTTTCCTATTCCCAAACTACCGCCAGTTATAATGATTTTTTTATTTTTTAAATTCATAATATATTTTTAACATATATATACTAATAAAAAATTAAATATAAAGTCTATTTTCACAAATAATTGAACAGTTATTTTCAAAATAAAATACTTATAGAAGTTTAAGAGTTTATATTTGCTAAAAATTATTATGGAATCTATCAGAAATATTGCAATAATTGCTCATGTTGATCACGGAAAAACAACTTTAGTTGATAAAATTATTCAATCATGTATTATAGAAAATATAAATAAAGAAAAAAAAGAATTAATATTAGATAACAATGATTTAGAAAGGGAGAGAGGCATAACAATTTTATCTAAAAATATTTCAGTTAGATATAAAAAAACTAAGATAAATATAATTGACACACCTGGACATGCTGATTTTGGAGGAGAAGTTGAAAGAGTATTAAAAATGGCTGATGGTGTATTGTTACTTGTAGATGCATTTGAAGGTGTCATGCCACAGACAAGATTTGTTTTGCAAAAAGCAATTGAATTAGATTTAAAGCCAATTTTAGTAATTAATAAAATTGATAAAGAAAACTGTCAACCAGAATTAGTACAAGAATCTGTTTTTGATTTAATGTTTAACTTAAATGCAACAGAAGATCAATTAAATTTTGAAACAATTTATGGTTCATCCAAGCATGGATGGATGAGTTTAGATTGGAAGAAAAAAACAGACAATATTAATATTTTACTTGATATAATAATTCAACATATACCACAAGCTCCTTCAAGATCAGGCACAACACAAATGCAAATCACGTCCTTAGATTATTCAACTTTTAAAGGTAGAATTGCTATAGGAAGAGTATTTCAAGGAGATATAAAAAAAGGTTCTGATTATATATTGTGTCAAAAAAATAATTCAAAAAAAATTCGAATTAAAGAATTATTTGAATTTAAAGGTTTAGGTAAAGAATCTGTACAAACTGTTAATTCAGGGGACATATGTGCAATTGTAGGTATAGAGGATTTTGAAATAGGCGATACTATTTCAAGTTTAAATCAGCCTGAAGCATTACCTAGGATAAAAATAGATGAACCAACAATGAGTATGATATTTACTATTAATAATTCACCTTTTTTTGGCAAAGAAGGTAAATATGTAACATCTAGACACATAAGAGATAGATTAATAAAAGAAACAGAAATTAATTTAGCATTAAGAGTTGAAGAAACTGATTCTGAAGAAAAGTTTAATGTTTTTGGAAGAGGAATACTACATTTATCTATATTAATTGAGACAATGAGGAGAGAGGGTTACGAATTACAAGTTGGAAAACCACAAGTTATAGAAAAAAAAATAAATGGAGAAATACACGAACCTTTTGAAAGTCTTGTCATAGATGTTCCTGAAGAACACTCTGGAAAAGCTATTGAACTAGCAACTAGAAGAAAAGGTGAATTACTTGTAATGGAAACAAAAGGAGATTTACAACATTTAGAATTCATGATTCCATCAAGAGGACTTATTGGATTAAGAAATAATATTTTAACTTCTACATCGGGAACAGCAATAATGACTCATAGATTTCATGAGTTTAAGAAGCATATAGGTATAATTGAAACTCGTACAAAGGGATCTTTGACTTCCAGTGAACAAGGTTCAACAACATCTTTTGCATTAAACAGATTACAAGACAGAGGAAGATTTTTTGTTTCTCCCTCTGAAATCATTTATAAAGGTCAAGTAGTGGGAGAACATAATAGAGATAATGATTTAGAAGTTAATTTAATTAAAGGCAAGCAATTAACAAATATGCGTAAATCTGGCTCAGATGATGCTATGAAGATTGCACCTAAAACTGAATTTTCACTTGAAGAATTAATGGAATACATAAAAGAAGATGAATACTTAGAAATAACCCCTATTAATTTAAGAATGAGGAAAATTTGAATCTAATAATAAGTAAAAAATAAATTCAAATAATTATATAATAACTAAATAACTATATTGAGTTTTTTATATTTGAAAAAAAAAATTATATATGTCAATGTTTGAAAATAAATTTGAAAAAGCACTTTGGAACACAAGATTTATTGTAGTTATTGCTGTTATATTATCAGTAATATCATCAATAACATTATTTATATTAGGTGGATGGGATATTATACAAGCAACAATAATTCACAACCCAATTTTTAATAATAATATTAGTAATAATAATGAACTTTTATTTCAGATAATTTCTTCTATTGATTTATTCTTAATTGGTATTGTGTTATTAATTTTCGGCTTTGGAGTTTATGAACTATTCATTAGTGAAATTGATTTCGCAAAAGGAAAATTTACTGATTCAACACTAAAAATAAATAACCTGGATCAACTAAAAAATAAGATTATTAAGGTTATCATCATTGTATTAATTGTTAAATTTTTTGAAAAGGTTTTAAAATTATCTCATAATTTTACAACACCTAATGACCTCTTATTATTTAGTGTTTCTATCTTATCTATTTGTATTGGATACTACCTAATTAATAAAAAATAATTAAAAGGCATATTGAATTATTTCTTTTCCAAGAAAGGTAAAATAGATAATTCCTTTGCTTTGGCTTCAATCATAATATCCACATTATAACCAAAAGTATTTGGCAGATTTTCTATGTAGTCAGAATGAGCTTGAAGCTTAATATTAGGATTCGATTCATGTAAAGATTTAGACTCGGAATAATGCACAACAGGCTTAATGTTTTTTGGCCATGTAGATAATGCTAATTTTAATGCTTGTTTTTCTGACAGACCTCCATCACAAAATTTATGATGATGGAAATCAAATACAATTGGTATTCCAATTTTATCATAGATGTACATTAAATCTTTAACTGAATACATTGATGGTTTATCATCATTTTCAACAGTTAATCTTGAACTCACTGCAAGAGGTAACTTTTGAAAATTTTTACAAAACCTATTCATAGCGGATATTTTATCTCCATACACACCATTACAATGAATATTAATTTTATTAAATTGAGTTCTTTCTAATGTCAACAAATCAAACATTTCTCCGTGATTTGATAAATCTATAATTGTATTTTTAACAACATTATCATTGGGCGACACTAATACATTAAAAGGTCCAGGATGTGCTGTTAATCTAATATTATTTTTTTTAGCATATAATCCAGCTTTAAATAAAGTCTTTTTTATTTCATCATAATCTGGTAAATCACAAAAATTATAATGCGATGCCCATGGAAAAATATCAGAAGATAATCTAAAGAATTTTATATTATTTTCCTTATTCCATTTTAAAATTTTTATCAAATCATAACAATTTAACAAACTCAATGCACTTGCATAGGACTTTCCTTTAGCTAAGAAAGTTTTTTTAATCATTGATCGATTAGTAGTAATCTTTGGATTACAATTTGATAGTGTTTGATTAATACATGCATAACCTAAATTCATACAATGAATGTACAAATAAGAAAATAAAATATATAGTTCAACAACTATTGAATTTTATTAACTATGTATATTATTTAATAATGTTATTATTTAATTTTAGAAAATATAATTTATTTTATTTAAAATGAAGTTGGTCAAAAAAAAATATACTCTTAATGAAGAATCACTAAACAGTATATCTCATGGTATTGGCGCGATTGTATCAATAATTGGATTTATAATACTACTAAAACAGTGTAATAAGTTTGATAAAGATTATTTATTTTTTTGCACTATCATTTATGGACTGAGCTTAATTACCCTCTACACTTCATCTGCTATCTATCATAGTGTAATAAACACAAAATACAAACATATATTTCGTATAATCGATCATTGTTGTATTTTTATTTTAATTGCAGGTACATATACACCTATATTATTAATTTCAATTGGTGGAAAAACTGGATGGATATTTTTTATAACTCAGTGGATAATTGCATTTATTGGTATAATTTTAAAAGTTTTTTATACAGGAAGGTATGAAATTCTTTCAGTGTTAATTTATATTTTGATGGGTTGGATGATTATGTTTAAATTAAATGAACTTATCACATCAATACCTGACACAGCTTTTCGTCTTTTACTATTTGGTGGAATTATTTATACAACTGGTATTATATTTTATTTAATTGATAATAGAATAAAATACTCTCATTTTATTTGGCACTTGTTTGTAATGCTTGGAAGCTTAATTCACTATAAAATGATATTGCAATATGTGGTGAAATAACATAAAACAATAAAAAGTTATTCGACTAAGAATTTCTTTTTAATACTTACATCATCGAAGATATGTATTTGTATATTCTCATTAATGCTACTATTTCTGCCTAATATATCAATTATATTAATACATTTTTTATGCTTATATAAATCATTAATATTAACACCATCACATATATCACCAATATTATCTAAATTAAGATCTTCTTGAGAGGGATTATAAACATCGGGGCAATTATCTAAATTATTACAAACTCCATCATCATCTATATCATTTGAAATAATATTCCATTCTCCTAAGTTATCATACACTACTTGTTTAACAACCTCATGAATTAATGAAACCTCATTTTCTGAAATTCCATATTTATTATTCCATGGAATTTCCAATGGATTTTTCTGAAAAAAAGTTGTATAAAAACAAACACCGGCTACATAAGATCCTAAAAAAGAAGGATGGCTACCATCTGAACTATATAAATCTAAGTCATACTCATAATCTCTTATATGTCTCCATACAGCTCCAACTGGATTAATAATCGCATTATTATCATTAGCCATCATCATATATCTCTCATAAATTAAATCATCCATGCCTTCGTATGTACATACAGGTGGCCAACTATCACAATTACTCTGATCACCATTTTCTCGACCCCAAGTCATAAAAAATATAGTTTCATTACACTCATTATACTGATCAATCAAATTACACAGTTGATTAGCATAAGGAAAGACATCTTGTACAACTTGCCACATTGGAAAAGATGGATATTGGCTTTGCTCTTGTAAGACAATATAATTCCAATCACCATCCATAATTAAATTATTAGTGTTAATATTACTAGTATGACTTTGAAGTGTAGCTCCACCAATTAAACTAGATTCAAAAAAAATATAATCTCCCATAGAATTAGCAATAGATGAAATAATATTTGGAAGATCATTATTAGCAATGTAACTGTTTCCAATATACAGAACTTTTAGTGTATCTAAAGATTCTACACAATTTGGCACACCATTACCAGGGCCTAACAATGTTCCAGGTATTTCATTACCATCTTCATCAACACACCAACAAAATCCAGTACTAGACCAGCATTGTAATGGAGAATAAGAACCATCTTCATCACATTGTGGGATAAATTCCCCAATTAAACCAGTAGCATTAGCTATAGCATCCAGACAAGGTGTTTGAGAAAAAAAAAATGATGGAAATAAATAAATAAGAAAAATGAATATCTTTTTTAACATCTTAATCAATTAATTATTTTATCGGGATTTCCTAAATAATATAACATTTTAGCATGTGAATATATTGCCTGAGTAAAATTCTTTTTGCAATTATAAGGTAAATTATATTCAATAGCTTTTCTTTTTACAATATTAGATATACTAGAATAATGTACATGACAAATACCTGGAAATAAATGATGTTCTATTTGATAATTCAAACCACCAATCATCCAAGAAAAAACTTTATTATTAGGAGAGTAATTTGAGGTTGTTAATAATTGATTAACTGCCCAAGAGTTTAAATCCATTTTTTCTGAAAATTGTAAATGTTCACATTCTGGCATAATATGAGCTGTTTGAAAAACAATAGCAAGTAAAAATCCAGCAATAAAATGCATTAAAAAAAACAAACCAAACCATTGAGAAAAACTGATATTTAAAGTAATTAAAGGAATTACTAAAATAAAAATATAATAAACGATTTTCCAACCAATTAACTCTAACATAAGTTGATTATATTGGCCACTTGTAATAACATTTCCTTTTTTCCATTCAATTAATTGTTTAAATTCTTTAATTGTAGCAAATGAAAATGTCATTAACCCATATAAAAACCAAGCATAAATAAATTGAAATCTATAAATTTTACTATAGTAACTGTCAGGAGAAAACCTTAATAATTTAATTGGACTAACATCAGGGTCATAATTAATCGTATTTGGATACTTGTGATGTAATTGATTATGCTGAATTTTCCAATTTTTGTATGTACCACCTAAAATTTGAAGAGTAAACCCCATTAATTGATTTATTTTTCTATTATTTGAAAAAGCATTGTGATTACCATCATGCATTATACACATACCTACACCTGCCATTCCTATACCCATAATTGCCCATAATAACAAAAATAATGATTGATCAACAAAACCTAGGACCATTAATAAATATGGAATAATGTAAATAAGTAGCATTATTACACATTTAATATACATATTAAGATTTGCAGTTTTAGAAATTTTATTTTTATGAAAGTATAAATTAACTTCTTTTCTGAGAGATGTGACAAAATCTAGATTATTACTTTTCTTCATTATGAATAAATTGAAATAAAATACAAGTATATAGATTATTTACCTATATAAAGACTCATAAGTTTAATACTTATAAACAATTAACAATAAAATATATATTAAAATTCAAGATAAAAACAAAAATCTTTTTAATGATTATTCTATATTTGATGTATGGATATTTTAATTATTATTAACATACTAATCTCATTAACAATATTAAATGTATGGATTGTTAGATACAATAAAAAAACACAATGGAGAGGCGGTGAAGCGAAGTCACTAATGGAAGAATTTCATGTTTATGGTCTTCCTCATTGGTTTATGTTAATAATTGGTTTTTTAAAAATTTCATTAGCATTATTACTAATTGTTGGTTTATGGATACCCAGTGTTAATTTGTATACTGCATGTGCTATGTCAGTACTAATGTTAGGGGCAATAATAATGCACTTAAAAGTTAATGATCCAATTAAAAAGTCTTTACCAGCACTTAGCATATTAGTATTACTAATTAGTTTAATTAGTCAATCTGTTTAATGTAATTCTATTAGTATGAAAAAAATCTTAATAATTGGTTCAAATAGCGATATTGCAAAAGAATTAGTAAAAGAAAAAAATTATAATTTCATTAAAATTAGCTCAAAAGACTCTAATTTTAATATTTTAGATAAGCTTACTTTTCCAAAAGTAGATAAAATAGATGGTTTAGTATATTTTCCTGGAACAATAAATTTAAAACCTTTTAATAATTATAAAGAACAAGATTTTCAATTTGACTATGAAGTAAATGTAATTGGTTTAATTAATATATTACAATTTTATCATAAATCATTCAATATAAATTCTTCAATTGTAACAATAAGCTCGATTGCTGCAAGCTTTGGAATGCCGTTTCATAGTTCTATTTCAATGTGTAAAGCCAGTGTTGAAGCATTAACTAAAAGTTTAGCTGCAGAATGGGCTCCAAAAATTAGATTAAACTGTATTGCTCCCTCCTTAGTATCATCAAAATTATCAGAAAGACTAATTAACTCTGAATCAAAGATTGAAAATATTAAGCAAAAACATCCATTAAAGAACATTGGAGAAACAAATGACATATCAAATATAATATCCTTCCTGCTTTCAGATAAAGCTAAATGGATGACAGGTCAAATAATTAGAGTGGATGGAGGACTTTCATATGTTAGATAAATCAACTACAAAAGTATTTTATTTCATAAAATACTTTTTTTCCTTTGTACCATCATCGTATAAATATAATAACAATTGATTTTTAGAATCACAGACAATATTTCTACCTAAAATATCAATGACTTTAATGATTTTTTTATTCATTAATTCTTGATTTATCTCTACATTATCGCAAGCATCACCTATAGAATCAAAATTATAATCTTCCTGATTAGGGTTATACTCATCAGGACAATTGTCTAGTTCATCACAAATTAAATCATTATCTAAATCATTCAAACAATTTGCTTGACAATCATAAAATTCTGCAGGATAAATACAGGAACCATCATCTTCAATTGCATATTCATTGTAATTACATGCAAATTCATCTATACATCCATCAATTATATCACATTCAACTTCAAGCTGCCAATTATAAAAATAATAATAATAATCAAGTGGACTATCAGTAGTATTGGAAATTATAGAAATAACATTTAGTAGATTAATAGGAAAATTTTCATTCTCTACACTACTATTTCTATAAAGACCTGAATTCTCACCACTAATTCCAATTTTATAATTATTACCTTGTTCAATATAAAAATCTAATGCTACTTGATTTAAGCCAGATTGAAGTGTAATATCTAAGTTGAAGATTTGCTCATTTTCTAAATTTAGAATTTCAATTTGAGTAGAAAATGCTGTTTCAGCATAAAGATCAACAGATTTAATCACTACATCCTGATAACAATTAAAAACCATATCCCACATATCATTATAATGATATCCTCCAGGTCCTAAAGAAATATAATTTGGGCCAGCATATGCATTAGATGTATTGGAAAGTGAATCGTAATTTACAGCTATTGGCAAATCACAACCTAAAATTATTGGAATACAACTCCCATCATCATGGCAAGCTAAAATATCATAATTAATTGAATTTGGATCTGTGCATCCATCAATATAACAACAAGAATTATCATTAATGGTAACAGTGCTATCAAAATTAATTGCACCTTCTTCATTACAACCACATTCATCGCTTAATGTATACGACAATAGGTCATTATAATAAATTCCGCTTTCAGCCTCAAAACCAGATGTTAAAAAAACATTACAATTAATCACAAAAGAACCTGGTGCCCATCTAGCACCTCCAGGATGGGATGACAGCTGTAACCATGAATCTAATTCTGGGTTATACTCCCATAGTTCACCAGAATCTAAAGGCCCATGGTCATCACCATCACCACTTAAAACATATCCTTTGCCATCGAAACTAAATTGTGTTCCAGCAACTCGTCCTTCTGATGGAAAATTATTCAATTGAATCCAACTATCTGTATTAACATCATATTTATAAAAATCATTATATATAACAATATTATTATTTACTGAGTTCCCGTGACCAAAACCAACAAATGGTATATTATCAATTGAAAAATAAAAAGGATGATGTCTATTACCGTATGGAAAGTCTGTTTTTTGAGACCATATATCTGAATCAATATCATATTCCCACCAATCTCCTAGATTATCACTATCAACACTTCCCATACCTACATAAATTTTATTACCACATAATATCATAGCAGGATGATTTCTACCTATATCAGGTAATGATGAGAGTTCTACCCAAATATCATTAGCCATATCATATCTCCACAAATCATTTAGATAGCCATTTTCATTACTTCCAAAACCTAAATATGCAAATGTATTATTTGAAACACCATATGCATAACCCCGTGAATCTCCTGGGAAATTAGATAATTGCATCCAATTTCCATCTTGGAAATTATATCTATAAACATCATTAAGATAAGATCCCTCACCTGTTTGACCAGCAATAATATATCCATATTCATCACTAGAAAAAGTAATAGGATGATGTCTTCCTTCACCAGGGTAAAAACCCAAATAATTCCAGTTTTGAGCAACTGATAAATTTACAACTAATAAAAAAAATAATAAACTTTTCATTTTATTCAGAATAATCATTCCAATATAGAAAATTTTCACATATCTATTTATAATATACTTATAAAATAATAAAAAATTACATCAGGAATTAATATAAAGCTAGCTTAAAAGGCCTCTAACTAAATCAGGAATAATCTCCGTAGCTTTACCCTTGAAAACTTCTATTCCTTTATAAATAGATGGATTAGTATCTACTAAAATAATTCTTTCTGCATTAATTGCATAATCAATTATTGTAGCTGCTGGATAAACCTGCAATGAGGTACCTATAATAATAAGAATTGAAGCTTTTCTAACAACTTCTATTGCAAGATCCATATTAGGAACAGCTTCCCCAAACCAAACTACATTAGGACGAAGTTGACCTCCTTTTTTACAATAATCACCAACATTTAGCTCACCACCAACTATATCATAAATTTTATTATCAATTATGCTTTTTGACTCAGTTAATTTACCATGTAGATGAATAACATTTTTAGTGCCACTTCTTTCATGTAAATCATCTATATTTTGAGTAACAATAGTTAAATTAAACTTGTATTGAAGCTCATTTAATGAAATATGAGCAATATTAGGTTCAACCTTTAATAATTGTTTTCTTCTTAAATTATAGAAATTTAATACTAATCTAGGATTTTTAATAAATGCTCCAAAAGTAGCTACATCTTCTATCTTATACTTTTTCCATAAGCCATTAGAATCACGAAAAGTACTAAGTCCACTTTCTGCACTTATTCCCGCTCCTGTAAAAACAACAATATTTTTCATAAATTAAAATTATATGATATAAATCAAATAAATTATTTAATTCATAAAAAATCATAATTTCTAGATGTAAATATTAATTAAAATAATTGTAATTTTAATATAAATATGAGTGCATTAATTTCTTATTTATTTCTCGCATTATTTGTTTCCTTTATTTGTTCATTAACTGAGTCAGTACTTCTTTCTACACCACAAACTCATTTAATTACAATTAAAGATAAAAACAAATGGGCAAATCAATTTCTAAATTATAAAACTAATATAGATAAACCTCTATCAGCAATATTATCGTTAAATACTGTTGCACACACTATTGGTGCTGCTGGTGTAGGAGCAGAAGCAACAAAAATCTTTGGAGATGCCTCACTTGGTGTAGTCTCTGGAGTTCTAACAATTTTAATACTAGTTATTACAGAAATAATTCCTAAAACAATGGGAGCTAGATATTGGAAAAATTTGTCAAAAATAACTTTGCACATTATCAAAATTATGTTATTCATTACATATCCTCTTGTTATATTATCAACAAGAATTACTAAAAAAATATCTAATAACAAGAAGGAAGATGTAACTAGTAGAGAAGAAATTGCAGCCCTAGCAGATATTGGCACTGATCAAGGTATTTTTTCAGAAAATGAAAATAAAATAATCCAAAATATACTTAAACTTAAAAAAGTAAAAGTAACACAAATTATGACACCACGAGTTGTTGTTACTTCAGTTGACGAAAATTTAACATTAGAAGAGTTTCAACACAATAAAAAGTACTTAAACTTTTCTCGTATCCCTACATATTCAAAACAAAATGAAAAAATTACAGGATACATTTTTTTACAAGATATTTTAGAGAAATTATCAGAAAAAGAAAATACAAATCTTTTAGTTAAAGATTTTAAACGAGATATATTAACAATTCCATCAAGTGTAACATTATTTAATTTGTGGGATCAAATTTTAGATAAAAAAGAACATATTGCAATCATTATAGATGAATATGGAGGTCTAGACGGTGTTGTTACTATGGAAGATATAATTGAAACCTTAATTGGGCTAGAAATTACTGATGAAAATGACACAGTAACAGACATGCAGAAATATGCTAAAAGAAGATGGAAAAGACAACAGAAAAAACAAACAACTTTAAATAAATTTAAAATTTAAATGTAGAACATTTATTTTAAAATATATTTTTTTCAGTTGAATTATCAGAGTAAATATATATTAAACTATGCATAAACTACAGCAGTTTAAAATAGATGGTGTTAAATGTAATGCTTGTATAAATGATATATTATATGATTTAAAACAAAATAAACATATTAATTCTGTTGATATGAACTCTGATTTAAATGAACTTTACATCAGTAGTGAAAAACAATTTACAGCAGTTCAAATACAAAGCTATATTAAATCACAGTACAAAGTCCTAACAAAAACAAATAGAAAAAATATTACACTAAAAAAAATAAATAAAATCAAGAAACTATATCCATTAATTTTAATAATCACATATATTTTTTTATCTAGCATATTGATAAATATAGATGACTTAAACCTAAATAACCTAATGTTAGATTATATGGGAATATTTTTTATTGTTTTTAGCTTCTTTAAATTTCTAGATTTAAAAGGATTTAAAAACTCTTTTATGTGTTATGATATAATAGCAAAAAAAGTAAGCTTATATGGTTATATATATCCATTTATTGAAATAACAATTAGCAGCTTTCTTCTCTTCCGTTATAATGTTGATTTAGCATTAGTAATTACAATTATAATTTTATCATTTACAACCTTTGGTGTAATAAATACATTGCGAAATAAAATAAATACTAAATGTGCTTGTTTAGGAAGTACTTTTAATTTACCAATGACAGAAGCTACATTAATTGAAAACTTTATTATGATAATAATGAGTTTAATTATGGTTGCTCAATAATAAAATCAAGTATATTTATAAAAATTCATTAAATCTCTTTGATTAAACTATATAAAAATTAAATGAAAAAAATCATTTTATTTCAATTTTGTTTACTAATAATATCACCTTCTATATCACAAACTTTAATTGGTAAAATATATTCTGAAAATCAAAATGTGCCTTATGCAAACATTATACTAGAAGGAACATCTCTTGGAACTTCATCAAATCACAATGGATTTTATAAAATTACAGATTTACCCTTAGGTGAACAAACTCTTATTGTTTCATCAATCGGAATGGTTGATGAAAAAATTTATGTAAAAGTCAAAAAAGGACTTAATGAAATTGACATTGAATTACATCCATCAATTTATAATTTAGATCAAATTGTAGTAACAGGAACAAAAACATTAAAAAAGAAAACAAAATCTGCAGTTATGGTTAATATTATTAATAGTAAACAATTAGAAAATATAAATGCCTGTACTATAGCTGACGGCTTAAATTTTCAATCGGGTGTAAGACTAGAAACTGACTGTCAAACATGTAACTATACTCAATTAAGAATGAATGGACTAGCTGGTGGTTATTCTCAGATTTTAATTAATGGAAAAGCTATTTTTAGCCCTTTAACTAGTCTTTATGGCTTAGAGCAAATCCCAATAAATATGGTTGATAGAATAGAAATCATTAAAGGAGGAGGTAGTGCATTATACGGCTCATCTGCAATTGGTGGAACTGTCAATATTATTACAAAAAAACCTATAAATAATGGCTTTTATTTAGGATATATGATTGGAAACATTAATAATCAATCTACTGATGAAATTATTAATGCTAATACAACTGTACTATCAAATAATAAAAATAGTGGCACTACAATTTTCATGAATCACAGAAAAAGATTAATATATGATCATAATGATGATAATTTTTCAGAAATTCCAGAAATACAAGGAAATTCATTTGGTGCAAATTTTTTTATTTCTAACTCTGAAAAATCAAAATTGGAAATAAATATTGGCAACTTATATGAATATAGATATGGAGGAGAAATTACTGACGGACCTCCGCATTTATCAATGCAAGCTGAAGAAAGAATACAAAATGTATTTTTAGGAGATATTGACTATCAAATATATTTTAATGATTTTAAATCATCTGTTAACACTTATTTAGCTGCCCAGCATACTGATAGAAAACATTTTACTGGCATTAGGCCAGAATTAGGTACAGAAGATGATATAGATTATTTAAGCAATCCACCTTATGGAAAATCTATAAACACTACTACACAAGTTGGAGTACAATTAAATCATAATTCATCTATATTATTCGGTAATAATACAATAACATTGGGATATGAATATATTATTGATGATATTTTAGATGAAATAGAAACATATAATTTTCTTATTGATCAAAAAGTGAAAAACTTTGGAACATTTATACAATCAGATTGGAATCTCACACAGAGATTTAATTTACTAAGTGGATTTAGAATAGATAAACATTCATTGTTAAATAATTATATAATTAGTCCAAGAGTCTCAACACTATACACACTGAATCCAAATACACAAATAAGACTATCATATAGCACAGGTTTTAGAGCTCCACAAGCATTTGACTCAGATTTGCATATAGCTTTTTCTGGTGGCGGTGTATCAATGATTCAATTATCGGACAACTTAAAGGAAGAACAATCTAAGAGTTTAAGTTGGTCAATGAATTATAATATTGCAACTAATAAGTACTTTTTTGGAGTAACTCTAGAAGGCTTTTATACAAGATTAAAAAATGCTTTTTTTCTAGACCCAATTGGCAATGATATATATGGTGATATATTTATTAAAAAAAATGGCGACGGAGCAACTGTTCGAGGACTAAATATTGAAATTAGAAGTAATCTTAATAAAAAGATACAATTTGAATCAGGCTTTACATATCAAAATTCAGAATATGATTCACCTGTGGTTTACTCACTTAATCTTGCTGAAAAAAATGAATTTTTAAGAACACCAAAATTATATGGATATAGTACAATAGAATATTTTATTAATAATAAATTTAACTTAATGGCTAACTTAATACACACTGGATCTATGGATATAGTTCATTTTGCGGGAGCACCAAATCAAAATGAAGATGAATATGTTGAAACAGAAGTATTTAATACATTAAGTATAAAAGCAATTTATATCCAAAAAATACAAACATTAGGATTTTCAAGTGAGTTCAGTATAGGTGTACATAATTTAACGAATGCATATCAACAAATATTTGATACATCTAAAAATAGAGATAGTAATTTTATTTATGGACCAAATAGTCCTAGAAAAATTTTTATAAGTATAAAAATAAAATCATTATAAATTCAATTAAATCATTCACATACTATATACAAATAATTATTTCAATTTTATGAGAATTAATGAAGCTTATCCAAAAAAAATAATTTGCTTAACTGAGGAATGCACAGAGACACTATATTTATTAAATGAAGGAAAAAGAATAATTGGTGTTTCTAATTATGCAGTAAGACCAAAAAGAGCTAAAAAAGAAAAAAAAATTATTTGTTCATTCATAAATGCGAACATAGATAAAATAATTTCACTCAAACCAGATCTTGTAATAGGATATTCAGATATTCAAGCAAATATTGCACAAAAATTAATCAAACATGGAATTACAGTTTGGATAAATAATTATAGAAATATTAACGGAATTAAAATAATGATCAATCAATTAGGTCTATTAGTTGGTAAACATGTGCAGTCACTAAAATTAGTTAATGACATTGAATCTAATATTAAAAAAATTAAAGAAATATCTAGTCATATGTCTATAAAGCCAAAAGTATATTTTGAAGAATGGTTTGACCCATTAATTACAAGTATTCAATGGGTAAGTGAGATTATTGAGTTATGTGGAGGAAAAAATATAGTTAATGCAAAAAACTCTAAATCATTAGCAAATGATAGAATTATTAAAAATCATAAAGATGTAATTAAATTTAATCCGGATATAATTCTTGTTTCTTGGTGTGGAAAAAAGTTTAAAAAAAATAAAATGATAAACAGAGAAGGATGGAAAACAATTAATGCTGTAAAATATAATCATATATATGAGATAAATTCAAGTATAATATTACAACCAGGACCTGCTGCATTAACGGATGGTATAAATATTATTAATAGTATTATTAATGATTGGTATAAAAAGAATCAATAAAATATGTAAACATATATTTAATTCATTGACATTTATTTTCTATTAATGCAACATTGTTGCATTAATGGAAAATTATATATCTTTGTCATATTAACATAATAGATATGAAAAATAAATTACCCGTAACTGTATTATCTGGATTTCTAGGTGCAGGAAAGACAACATTATTAAATCATGTTTTACATAATAAAGAAGGTCTAAAAGTTGCAGTTATAGTTAATGATATGAGCGAAATAAATGTTGATGCAGATATAATTAAAAATGAAAATACACTTTCACGAACTGAAGAAAAATTAGTTGAAATGAGTAATGGATGTATTTGCTGCACACTTAGAGAAGATCTTATGATTGAAGTAGAAAGACTTGCTCAAGAAAATAGATTTGATTATCTATTGATTGAAAGCACAGGAATAAGTGAACCTATACCAGTAGCACAAACTTTTTCATTTGTTGACGAGGAAAACGGTATTGATCTTTCTAAATTTAGCTATATTGACACTATGGTGACAGTTGTAGATGCATATAATTTTTTTAAAGATTTTGGTAGTCCAGAAACATTAAAACAACGAAATATTAGTGACATGGAAGGCGATGACAGGACAATAGTTAATCTACTAACTGATCAAATTGAATTTGCAAATGTAATATTACTTAATAAATGCGATTTAATCTCTGATAATGACCTAGGATTACTGAAATCTATAATTCAAAAACTAAACCCTTCAGCTAACATCCTTGAAACTATTCAAAGTCAAATTAATTTCCGTGAAATTATCAATACTAAATTATTTAACTTTGAAGAAGCAGAACAGAGTGCAGGATGGATAGAAGAATTAAATAAGACGGAACACACACCAGAAACAGAGGAATATGGAATTAGTTCTTTTGTATATAGAAATCAAAAACCATTCCACCCAGATCGCTTTTGGGAATATGTTCAAAATCAATTTTCAAGTTCTATAATTAGAAGTAAGGGTTTGTTTTGGTTATCATCAAGGCCTGACCAGGCATTATCATGGAGCCAAGCGGGTGGATCTTTAAAGGCTGACAGTGCTGGAGTATGGTGGGGAAGTATGTCATTTGAAAAAAGATTTCAAAATCCAGGTTTCATCGAAAATCAAAAATTAATTGAAAAAAATTGGGACAAAGAATTTCAGGATAGAAAAAATGAAATTGTAATAATTGGTATTAAGCTAGACAAATTAAAAATAACAAAAGAACTTGACTCTTGCTTATTAACAAACGATGAGTTAAAAAAAATTAATTGGAAAAAAGGTTATGCAGATGAATGGCCTATACATAGAGCATATCCATTAAATTAAAATTTAAACTAACCACATAAAAAAACTATATTTATAAAACTAATTCAATTAAAAAATGAAAAAAATACTATTTTTTACAATATTTATATACTTATTCTCTTGTCAAGAGAGTACAAAAAAAACAAATATTAATCCTAATATAAATCCATTCTTTCAAGAATGGGATACACCTTTTGAGATACCACCATTTCTTATGATTAAGGATGCACATTTTATGCCTGCATTCGAAAAAGGAATGGAAGAGAATCTTGATGAAATAAATACAATAATTAATAATTTAGAAGCTCCTACATTTGCAAATACAATTGAAGAATTAGAAAGAACTGGAAAATTACTCTCTAAGGTACAACGAGTATTTTTTAATTTAGCAGGGTCTAACACTAATTCTAAGCTCCAAGAGTTACAAAGAGAGTTAAGCCCCCTATTATCTGCTCATTATGACAAGATTGTATTAAACGAAAAATTATTTATGAGGATAGAACAATTATGGCAAAATAAAAATAAGCTAGAATTAACTAGTGAACAATATAAACTTTTAGAAGATACTCGTAAACAATTTGTCAGAAGTGGTGCATTACTAAATAACCAACAAAAATTAGAAATAACCGAAATAAATGCTAAAATATCTGAGCTTACAACTAATTTTGGTCAAAATCTTTTAGCTGAAACTAATAATTTTGAACTTATTTTAAGCTACTCTGATTTAGATGGATTATCTGATGATGTGATTGCAGCTGCTAAAGAATCTGCAGAACAAAAAATGAATCAGGCTCAAACAGAGAGTGAAAAAGCTAAATACATTGATAAATATGTATTTACACCCCATCGTACAAGCATGTATCCATTTTTAACAGAATCTTCACGGCGTGATTTAAGAGAAAAACTATACAAATCTTATGTGATGAGAGGTGATAATAATAATAAAACAGATAATAAAGATATCACTGCAAAAATTGCAAAATTAAGAGCTGAAAAAGCTTCCTTAATGGGATATGAAACACATGCACATTTTGTTCTAGAAGAAAGAATGCTTAAAACACCCACAGAAGTATATAATCTTTTAATCCAATTGTGGGAGCCAGCACTAAATAGAGCTAAATCGGAAGTAAATGATATGCAAGCTATTGTTGATAAAGAAGGACACGATTTTAAAATAGCTGCTTGGGATTGGTGGCAATACTCAGAAAAAGTACGTAAAGAAAAATATGATCTTGATGAATCAGCAATAAAACCTTATTTATCGCTTGATAATGCACTAAAAGGAGTTTTTAATACCACAAATAAATTATGGGGAATAACATTTACTGAGATTTTTGATATTGATTTATATCACCCCGATGCACGGATTTGGGAAGTAAATGATAATGACGGAACACATTTAGGTATTTTTATTGGTGATTATTTTACTCGTTCTAACAAAAGAGGAGGTGCTTGGATGAGTAGTTTTAAAGGACAATCAAATTTAGACGGAAGAGAAAGGCCAATTGTAGTTAATGTGTGTAATTTTCCTGCACCAGTTGGTGACAATCCTTCACTATTAAGTTTTGAAAATCTAATAACATTATTTCATGAATTTGGACATGCAATGCATGGTATACTTACTAATGTTACCTATGGTAGTATGGCAGGTACATCAGGTCCAAGAGATTTCACAGAATTCCCTGCACAAATTTTAGAACACTGGGCGAGTGAACCTGAAATACTTAAATCATTTGCTACACATTATCAAACTGGGAAAACGATACCAGATGAATTAATTAATAAAATATTAAAAGCATCTAAATTTAATCAAGGATTTATAAATACAGAATATCTAGCTGCATCATTACTTGATATGGATTGGCACACAATTTCTAGTAAAGAAAGATTAAAAGATGCAAATGAATTTGAGACTAATTCTCTTGAAAAATATGGTCTAATTAAAGAAATTGCACCAAGATATCGAAGTACATACTTTGCTCATATTTTTTCTGGTGGATATTCTTCAGGCTATTATAGTTATGTTCACTCTGCTGTACTGGATTCTGATGGATTTCAAGCATTTAAAGAAACAGGTGATGTTTTTGACAAGAATCTTGCTAACAAATTAAGACAACATATTTATGAAAAGGGTTCAACTGAGGAAGCAATGGATTTATATATTCAATTTAGAGGTAGAAAACCAATAATTGAACCACTATTAATAGTTAGAGGACTTAATAACATAAATTAATTAAAATAATGTGAATAGTTCTTAATACTATTCTATATTAAAGTGTGTATATATAAATCAATCTAATACTATTTAGAATGTTTAAAATCATTCTTTTTTATATATTAATATTAATAACTTTCATAGCTTATAGTCATAATCCCGAAGACCTAATCATTGCAGAAATTGAACAAGGACAATTAAACTTCGAAAATAAGCAAATAGCCACAGAATATAATGCAGGATTAAAAAGACTAAGAATACGGAGATTAGCTTCAATGCCAGCAGTAAAAAAGTTTTTAATATTTACAAAAGCTGGATTTGAGCATATTATACCTAAAGGTTTAGATCATATTATTTTTGTTTTAGGTCTATTTTTTTCATGTTTAAAGAAACGAACATTATTTTATCAAGTTACTACATTTACTATTGCCCATAGTATTACATTGATATTAGCAGCACTTGAAATAATAACAATTAATGGAAATATAATTGAGCCATTGATTGCACTTTCTATTATGTGGATTGCAATTGAAAATTGTTTATTTAAAGAAATAAGTAAATGGAGATATCTAATTATATTCATATTTGGTTTACTTCATGGACTAGGATTTGCAACAGTATTAAGTCAGTATGGACTACCTAATGATAACTTTACTTTCTTGCTACTTGCTTTCAACATAGGAGTTGAAATAGGACAAATATCTATTTTATTACTTGCATATATTATTATTAGATTAATTTTAAATAATAGCTGGGAAAGTCAAAAAATAAAAATACCAGTATCACTAATAATAGGTTTAATAGGTTTCATTTGGTTTATTGAAAGAATCTCTTAAACATAAGATATAGATAATTAATTTTTCTTTTATTAAAAAGAAAATTAATTATTACAATAAGAAAGTATATTTGTTAAAAAAATATTTTAATAATATGTATTTTTCAGAAATTAACATTCATGACGAAATAAAAAAATCTTTAGTAGAATTAAATTTTATTACAACTACTGAAATTCAAACCGAAGCCATTCCATTTTTATTAGAAAACAAAACCGATTTAATTGCACTAGCTCAAACGGGAACAGGGAAAACTGCTGCTTTTGGTATCCCAATAATAAATAAAATAATAATTAAAAATAATTTTACTCAATGTATCGTACTCTGTCCTACAAGAGAGTTATGTATTCAAATCACGAAAGATCTTGATGAATTTTCTAAATATATTAATATAAAAATAAATGCAGTATATGGAGGAACAGATATAAAATCACAGATTAAATCACTTTCAAAAGGTAATCACATAATAGTAGGAACACCTGGAAGAGTTATTGATTTAATTAAAAGAAAAAAAATAAATTTAGAAAAAATTAACACTGTGGTTATGGACGAGGCTGATGAGATGTTAAATATGGGCTTTAAAAAAGATATTGATACTATTTTACAAAAAACACCTAGTAATAAACAAACACTCTTATTCTCAGCTACAATGCCTAAAGATGTTTTGAAGATTTCAAAAAATTATATGGAAAAACCACATACTATAGAGGTTTCAAAACGAAATGAAGGAGCTAAAAATATCACACATACATATTACATTGTAGGAGCTAGAGAAAAATACTCGGCATTAAAGAGATTATGTGACTATCATCCAAATATTTATGGAATAGTTTTTTGTAGAACAAGAAGAGAATGTAAAGAAGTTTCAAATAAACTAATGAAAGATGGTTATAATGCAGATGCACTACATGGGGATTTATCACAATCACAAAGAGATCATGTTATGGGAAAATTCAGACAAAGAAATTTAGAGATACTAGTAGCAACTGATGTTGCTGCAAGAGGTTTAGATGTTAATGATATTACACATATTATAAATTACAATTTACCTGATGACAATGAAGTCTATATTCATAGATCTGGAAGAACAGCTCGAGCAAATAAAAAAGGAAGTTCAATTATAATTGCAACGGATAGAAATTTAAAAAAAATCCAGGCTATTGAAAAAATGATTAATAAAAAAATCAATTTCAATAAGATGCCAACCGGGGATATGATATGTGAAAATCAATTACTAAACTTAATTACTAAAGTTATTAACTCAAAAGTTGACAATCAAATTGATAAATACCTACCAGGAATAATAGAAAAATTATCCCATTTAGATAAAGAAACATTAATAAAACATTTTGTGTCTGTAGAATTTAATAGATTTTTATCTTTTTATAAAAAATCGCCTGATTTAAAAAAGAAAGACAAACATGATTTCGAAAAATCAACTGATAAACAATTAGTTCGTTTTCATATGAATGTTGGTAAAAAAAATGGTGTTGGAGCCCAACACATATTAGGACTAATAAATGACAAAATTCAAAAAAGAAATATTTTCATAGGAAAAATAGATATTATGAAAAGCTTTTCATTTTTCGAAATTGAACAAGAACAAGAAATTTCAATTATAAAAAAACTTAATAACATAAAATGGAGAGGAGCTCAACTAAAAGTTGAAAAGGCTAAAGAATTTACAAAAGAAAAAGTCTTAAAATCAAAAAAGAAAAGGAAAAAGTCTAGAAAACAATAAAGATTTATATTAAAATAAACCTCCCCTATTATATAAATCATAATAATTTTGGATAATATTATTTATATTTTTATTAAATGGAAAAAAATATTTTTGGTGAAACCCTAGAAATTTGTTGCAATCAACCATTAACTGGATACTTTAGGGATGGTTTTTGCAGAACTAATAAATTTGATTATGGTCAACATACAGTATGTGCAATTATGACTCAAGATTTTCTTGAATTTTCTAAAAATAATGGAAATGACTTATTAACACCAAGACCATTGAACCAATTTCCTGGTTTAAAACCTGGTGATAAATGGTGCTTATGTGCGATGAGATGGAAAGAAGCTTTTCTAGCAGGTTGTGCACCAAAAGTGATATTAGAGGCTACTGATGAAAAAGCATTACAAATAATTAATATAAACGACTTAATCTCATATGCAAAAAAATAAGATGTTTAAATTTGAATATTCTTATTTATCGCTTCCTAAGAAACTATATAGTCTTTCAAAGAAAGAAAAATTTCCTAAAATACATATCACCCTACTTAACAAAGACTTATGTACTAAATTAGATTTAACTTCAAACAATAAAAAGGATATGATTAATATATTATTTAATGATTTAAATAATACTAAATCATTTTCTCAGTCATACGCAGGTCACCAATTTGGTAATTTCACAAAATTGGGAGATGGAAGAGCTATAATTATAGGGGAACTTATAACATCAGATAAAAAACGATTTGATATTCAACTAAAAGGTAGTGGTAGAACACCTTATTCTAGAAATGGTGATGGTAAGGCAACATATAAATCTATGTTAAGAGAATACTTAATTAGTGAAGCAATGTATTATTTAAACATATCATCCTCACGGAGTCTTGCAGTGATTAAAACAGGAGAAAAAATACATAGAAAAAATATTGAAGAAGGTGGAATCTTGGCTAGAATTATGAAAAGTCATATTAGAATAGGAACATTTGAATATGCATCTTTCTTCTGTAAAAAAGATGATTTAAAAGCACTAACTACTTATACCATCGACCGATTATACCCTAAAATTAATAATTATAAAAATCCACCTTTACATCTGCTAAAGACAGTAATGGAAAAACAAATTGATTTAGTAGTCAATTGGATGAGGATTGGATTCATTCATGGCGTTATGAATACTGATAACACATCAATTTCAGGAGAAACTTTTGACTATGGACCCTGTGCTTTTTTAAATTCCTATAAACCTGAAAAAACCTATAGCTCTATTGATCATTATAATAGATATTCATATGGAAATCAACCGATAATTATAAAATGGAATATTGCAAGATTTGCAGAATCACTTCTACCCATCATTCATCAAAATCAAGAAAAATCTATAAAACTTGCTCAATCTGTAATTGATCAATTTGACCTTTTATGGAAAAAAAAATACTATGAAATGATGCTAAAAAAAATTGGTATTCAAATTAAGGATGAAGAGGGATATAAATTAATAGACGAACTTTTAGCATGTATGCTGAAAAATAATCAAGATTACAATAATACATTTCATTCTTTATCCAATGATTATTTTAAACAAAATAGTTCAATTAATAATTTAGATTTTGTTAATTGGAAAAAAAAATGGAAAAAAAATCTCCTTAAACATACTACTTTAAAAAAAGCAAATAATTTAATGAGAATACATAACCCTGTAATAATTCCAAGAAATCATATAGTTGAAGAAGCTATTTATCAAGCAGGTAAGGGAAATATAAATCCATTTAAAAAACTTATAGAAATTATCTCAAAACCTTATGAATATAAAAATGGATTAGAAAAATTTATGGAGCCGCCTTCTGCGAATTTTGAACAAAATTTTCAAACTTTTTGTGGCACATAAAAATATTAATAGTTTTATAATTATCTATGAGATTTTATTAAAAATTACTTTTTTAAAAAAAATTATTAAGTAATTTTATCTGATGAAAAAAATTCTGACATATTTCATTGTATTACTCTCTTTATATTCGTTTGGGCAAATACAATACCCTGAAACACAAAAAATAAATGTAACAGATATATACTTTGACACTAAGGTTGAAGATCCATATAGATGGATGGAAGATGACACATCCCCTGATATAAAAAATTGGATTACTTCACAAAATAAAGTTACATCCTCTTATTTAGAACAAATACCCCAAAGAAAAGTTTTGAAGAAAAGACTAGAAGACTTATGGAATTATGAAAAGATTGGAACACCATTTAAAGAGGGTGATTATACATATTTTTATAAAAATAATGGACTACAAAACCAATATGTCTTATACCGTAAAAAAAACAATATCGAAGAAGTATTTATTGATCCAAATAAATTTTCAAATGATGGCACAGTTTCTTTAGCAGGAATATCTTTTTCAGAAGATGGTAGTTTATTAGCATATTCGATTTCAAAAGGTGGTTCTGATTGGAGACAAGTAATTGTGATAGAAACAGAAAATAAAAACATTATTGGAGATACATTATATGATGTAAAGTTTTCAGGAATAAGCTGGAATGGAAATCATGGTTTCTACTATTCTTCTTACGAACGACCTAAAAACTCTATTTTATCTGACAAGACTGATACACATAAATTATTTTATCATAAATTAAATACTCCGCAAAAAAGAGATAAGGTGATTTTTGGTGAAAAAGAAAAATTTAGATATGTAAATGGGTATGTTACTAAGGATCAGAATTATTTAATTATTAGTGCTTCTAAATCAACTTCAGGTAACAACCTTTTTATAAGAGATTTAAATAAAAATAATAATAAAATTACTCAAATAACTTTCAATTTTGAGAGTAATAGTTACGTAACACATAATATTGGAAGCAAACTATATATAACCACTAATTGGAATGCTCCAAATAAAAAACTTATTATCGTAGATGCAAATAATCCTCATGTAGAAAATTGGGTTGACTGCATTCCCGAAACAGAAAATGTTTTAAACATATCAAAAGGTGGTGGATATTTTTTTGCAAACTATTTTTCTGATGCAAACTCAAAAATATTACAATATAATTACGATGGAGAATTAATTAGAGAAGTAAAATTTGCAGGTAAAGGAAATGTAAGTGGATTTAGAGGTAAAGAAAATCAAAAGGAGATTTACTATAATTTTAGTAATTATATTACTCCAAGATCTTCTTTTAAATATAATGTTAATACTGGAAAATCTACATTATACTGGTCTCCAAAAATTGATTTTGATTCAAAAAATTATGTTTCAGAACAACACTTTTATTCATCTAAAGATGGTACAAGAATTCCAATAAATATTATGTATAAAAAAGGTCTAAAGCTGGATGGAAAAAATCCAACTATATTATATGGATATGGAGGGTTCAACATATCTTTAAAACCTTCTTTTTCAGTAATTAATGCTGTATGGTTAGAGCAAGGAGGTATTTATGCAGTTGCAAATCTTAGAGGTGGAGGTGAGTATGGCAAAGATTGGCATGATGCAGGAACAAAATTGAAAAAACAAAATGTTTTTGATGACTTTATTGCTGCAGCTGAATTTCTAATTGAAAAACAATATACAAGTTCACAACATTTAGCTATTAGTGGAAGATCAAATGGAGGATTATTAGTAGGTGCATGCATGACACAAAAACCAGAATTATTTAAAGTTGCACTACCTGCTGTTGGGGTATTAGATATGTTAAGATACCATACCTTCACAGCTGGGGCTGGATGGGCATATGATTATGGTACAGCTGAGCAAAGTAAAGAAATGTTTCAATATTTATACAATTACTCACCAGTACATAATGTGAGAGAAAACATTGAATACCCTGCTACATTAATTCTTACTGGTGATCACGATGACAGAGTCGTACCTGCACACAGCTTTAAGTTTGCAGCACACTTACAAGATAAACACATAGGAGAGAATCCGACATTAATAAGAATAGAAACAAATGCTGGACATGGATCTGGCACACCGACTAGTAAAAAAATTGAAGAAGCTGTAGATATTATGGGTTTTATCTTACATAATATTCTTAAATAATGATTAATAATTAATACAGTTTGTTAAAATATATTTTCTCATAAAAAAAAACTATGATATCAGTTAACAAATTAACACTTCAATTTGGTAAGAGAGTATTATTTGATAATGTAAATTTAAAATTTGAAGGTGAAAGATGCTATGGAATTATTGGAGCAAATGGTGCTGGGAAATCTACATTTCTAAAAATTTTAAATTCAGAGATTGAACCTAACTACGGTAATGTTTCAATTGAAAAAGAAAAAAGAATATCTGTTCTAAAGCAAAATCACTTTGAATTTGATGAAATATCTTTATTAGAAACTGTTATGATGGGCCATCAAGATTTATGGAATATTATAAAGAAAAAAAATATAATTTATTCAAAACCTGATTTTAATGAAGAAGATGGAATAGAAGTAGCAAAATTAGAGGAAAAATTTGAGAAAATGGATGGATGGAATGCTGAATCAAATGCAGGGAACATGTTGAATGGTATGGATATTTCTTCTAATCAACATAATTTACTTATGAAAAATGTTGAACCAAGTATAAAAGTCAAAGTATTACTTGCTCAATCACTATTTGGTGATCCAGACTTCCTAATTCTTGATGAACCAACTAATAATCTAGATTCTAAAACTATATTTTGGTTAGAAGAATTTTTATTAAATTTTAAAAACACAGTGATTGTTGTCTCTCACAATAGACATTTTTTAGATACAATCTGCACTAATATTGTTGATATAGATTATCAAAAAATACAACTTTACACAGGCAATTATTCATTTTGGTATCAGTCCAGCCAACTATTACTACATCAAAGAAATATTGCTAATAAAAAAGCTGAAGAAAAAAGAAAAGAATTACAAAATTTTATTTCTAGATTTAGTGCAAATGCTTCTAAAAGTCGACAAGCAACAAGTAGAAAAAAATTATTAGATAAAATAAATATTGATGAAATACAACCATCAAGTAGAAAATATCCAGCAATTATATTTAAACAATTTCGAGAGGCAGGAAATGACATATTAGATGTTAATAATTTAACTGCAAAAGACGAAAATGGAAATTATCTAATTAAAAACTTAAGCTTTTCAATTAGAAAAGGTGAAAAAGTAGCCTTTTTAGCAAAAGACCATCAATCAATCACATGTTTTTTTGACATTATTAATAAAAGAAGAGAAATATTTTCTGGAGATTTTAAATTTGGAACAACAACAAGACACACATATCTACCTAATAATTATGAGGAATATTTTAAAAATAAAATTAATATTCTTGATTGGTTAAGAGATTTTTCTGAGGAAAAAGATGATGTATATATAAGAAGTTTTTTAGGAAAAATGTTATTTAGTGGAGATGATATTTTAAAATATATAAATATTTTATCTGGAGGTGAAAAAGTAAGATGTATGTTATCTAAAATGATGATGTTAGAAGGAAATATTTTAACTTTTGACACCCCTACAAATCATCTCGATTTAGAATCAATCCAAGCTTTAAATAATGCAATGATTGACTTTCAAGGTACTATATTATTTTCTTCAAACGATCATGAATTAACACAATCAGTAGCTAATAGAATTATTGAAATTACACCTGGAGTAAACACTGATAAACTGATGACATATCAAGAGTATCTCGAATTTCAAGAAAATTTGAAATAGGTTATATTAGCATTAATGTGAAATTAAAATATGCTGGTAAAATATAAGAAATTAAAAATACTCTATTTATTTAATAATTCTTTTATACCACCTAGAGAACTAAGTACACCAGTAGCTTCATAAGGCATATAGACAGTTTTATCATCCTTTCCACCTACCATTTTCTCTAGTGTTTCAATATATTTAACTGCGATAAGATATTTAACAGGATCTCCCTTTTTATCTACTTCATCACTGATTAATCTAATTGCTTTTGCTTCTGCCTCAGCAATTTTGATTCTAGCTTGAGCCTCACCATCTGCTCTTAATATATCAGATTGCTTTTCTCCCTCTGCCTTATTTATTTGACTTTCTCTAATACCTTCTGCTTCTAGAATAGTAGCAGTTTTCATTCCTTCTGCTTCTAATACTTTTGCTCTTCTCTCACGTTCTGCTCTCATTTGCATATTCATTGCTTCTTGGATATCATTTGGTGGTGTTATATCTTGTAATTCAACTCTATTAACTTTAACACCCCATTTATTTGTAGCATCATCAAGTATTGTTCTTAATTTAGAATTTATTGTATCTCTTGAACTTAAAGTTTGATCTAACTCTAATTCACCTATAACATTTCTTAGTGTTGTCTGGGTTAATTTTTCAATTGCATCTGGTAAATTTTCAATCTCATATACTGCTTTTGTTGGTTCCATTATTTGAAAATATATTAATGCATTTATTTCTACACTTACATTATCTTTTGTAATGACACTTTGTCTAGCAAAATCATATACTGTTTCCCTTAAATCAATTTTCGAGATTAATTTAAAACTAGAGTATTTATTCCCATCTATATCCTGCATTGTTAATCGCCAATGAATAAGTCTAGGTTTATCAATAATAGGCCAAATAATATTGATACCAGATTCTAAAGTTCGATTATATCTTCCTAATCTTTCTATAATCATAACTTCAGATTGCTGTACAATCTTAAATCCTTTTGCAGCAAATAACAATATAAAAAATGCTATCAGACCTGCAATAATTAATGCACCAGTAAATTCCATAATCTTTTTTTTTAGTTAATTAATTTAACTGTTAATACAATACTATCTATACTTACAATCTCAACTTGTTTATCTAACTCAATAATTATATCGTGTTCTATTGATGTTGCTTTCCATGTATCACCATCAAGCTTTACAAGACCGGTTCCAGTCTTTGCATTAATTTCCTCTATTACTAACGCTGTTTTACCAATCATAGCATGTTGATTTGTTTTCTTTTTATCAGCATTGTATGCAAACTTATTAAACAAAGGTCGAATGGTGAAAAAAGACAAAATAACTCCTAATGAAAATATATAAATCTGCCACTCAGTAGTTACACCAAGATAATTACCAACAGCAGCTAATAAAAATCCAATCCCTACTGAAGCTGCAAAAAAGGAGACAGTAAATAACTCTACTACAAATGATAAAATAGCTGCTATAATAAGTATTTGATATATCTCCATGTCTTTTATTAAAAATGAGTTGTAAAAAAATAAATATAAACAACTTATAGTAAAATACAACTATTAAACAGAAATAACCATGAATTAAATCATGAAAAATTTCGATGATATTTTTTTTAAATAAGATATATTTTAAAGAAATGTATGGATTTAGCTAAATAAAGAAATAAATTTTAATCCATTTTTACAGTTAGATAGATTTCAAAACATCTAGAATCTTAACCATAGCTAATGTATCTCTTTTACAATATTCTAACAAGTTTTTTCTAATAACACCTACTTCTTCTTCATCTGTAACATTGTGTATATTTGCAAATGTTAAACTAGCTAAATTACCATTATTAATTTCTAAACAATCATAAGAAAGAGATGGTACTAAAGCTGGTAAAACATATTTAATTGAATAAGAACCTTTCATTTTAGGTGTATAGTACCATCTTTCCTTAAAAGGTAGCATTAAATCTTTCATTCTATCAATAATTGCTAGTAACTCCGATTGATATTGTGGAAAACATCTTATAAGTTCATTTATACAAGATCTTTCAAAGGAAATATTATATACGAGTATATCACCATCTTGCTTCATATCTCTAATTAAGTTTTTAATAAAGTCTTCTCTGCAATCAGTTAAGGAATCTTTTGCTAAATACTCAGAATGTGCGACCATCTGATTATGCTCATAATGAGCAGAGTACTGAAACGGTATCTGTTGATATGGTTTAACATTATCAAAATATGGCACAACAGACTGATAAGTTTCAAAATCTAAATGATATAGTTCAGACGATAAACTATTAACAAATTTTCTAATTTTAATCTTATGTATTATCTCTGTTTGATTCATATAAGAATCAATTTCTATTTTTTGATTATCTGAAAGATTAGCATCTAAAGGTATTTGACTAAGATCCATTACCCCCCTACCATAGAGGGTCCATTTTATTTTTTTATTTAATCTAGATAAGTTAAATATTGAGTACTCTGGTACATGACTCCAACAGTAACCCTTAAAATCACAATTATAAGGTGTAGTACAGTGAGGACCAATAGCTATATTAGGTATAGATTTTTGAGCTAGAACACTGTGTAATTCTAATAATTTATTTTTTATATAATTATTATTATTTATAGCATCTTTAGTCACGATAACAAAATTAAATAACTTCTTTAAATCTAAAGGCCCAAACCTATTATAAGTATTATTAATATGAATAATTGATATATTAGCTATATCTAAACCTGTATTCTGCATTACATAATACTGTAATGAAGCATCTATGATATATACATCAGTTAATTTTGTTGAACTCTTAACCTCATATGCATACCATCTACCCTTCTTTTTAACTAAAATATCAATAAAGCATATGACATTATTAAAACAAAATCCTGCTTCATAAATGACTTCAACACCATCTTTAATTAATTTCTGAGTATCTTTAATTGATTCAAAATATTGGGTATAATCTCTTGGGCTTGCATCAACTCCACCAGGAAATAATTGTTGAGCTAATTCACCAACTCTAGTTCCTCTATCAAAAATAGCTTGTTGTTGAAGATTAGTATCATCTGATAAATTTGAATGATATTTATGTAGATATAGTGATTTTTCACATTGTAAACCTTTAATAAAAGTAGATTTAGAAAGATATATCTTTGACATTGAAGAAGTATTATTGTAATTAAGAGAACCAGTTATGATTACCGAATTGATTTTTAGCAACTTTATTATTTGTTTCTATATGATATATTAAACCCTTTCCAATATTTTGTAAATAGTTATATAAACTAGGTTTAACAATAAAGAAAAATGGAACAGCATTTAGCCATTTTGAATTCATGTTATATATATATGGATAAATAGTGATTGTTAATTTACATTGACTATCTAAATCTTTTATTCTCCACTTAACAAATGATTTCGGAGATTTTTCATTTGAAATTAATAAATCATAACCAATATTATTAATCCATTTAACAAAATTTCGTTTGTAGAGATGGCCATTATGATAATGTACTTGATCAATTGAATTTAAACCTGGCCATTTAGTTATAATATTTTTATAACAAAAAGGATGAAAATATTCTAAATTGTTTGGAGATGAAATAAGTGACCATAATTTATGAGCACTAGTAGGCAATAATACTGTATAAGATACCTTCCAATTATAATTCTTTTCATACATAATATAAATTTATACAAATTAAATGAAAGTTGAGAAAAAGTTAGAGTAGCAGTAAATATGAAAGATTATTTTAGGTACTCAATGACTTTTTTATTAAAAATCGAAGGATTATCTATATTGACTACATGTCCAGCACCTTCAATAGAAAAATAACTATGGAATTTGTTTATAGAAGAAAATTTTCTAACATCCTCAGAAAATAAATAATCGTCTTTTCCTGATAAAAATAGAATGTACTTATTGAAATTAACAGGTTCTAAATTAACAATATATTTTTTTATATCAGGTATTAACTTGAGTAATTTCTTAAACACCTTTCTTTCAATTAATTTAGCTTCATTAATAAATATCAATCTTGACTCTTTATGATTTGGTTTTGGCATAATTATGTATGCAAATAATTTATACAATAACATATTTGGCAAAACATTCTTCAATAAGTTTAAGCAAAATAAAAGAAATCGAGAAACATGATTAAAAGAAATAATAGCACCAGATAAAATAGATTTATTAATATATGTTTTATGTGTTTCAATGAGCTTTAAAATCAATAAGGAGCCAAATGAAATACCAACAAAATGTGAGCTTTTAATTTTTAAGAATTCAAGAACTTTAATAATATCTTCACAAAGATTGGAAAGATTAAAATCAGAATCTAAACATAAACTTTGTGATTTTCCATGTCCTCTTAAATCAACAAAAAGTAAATTATAATGTTTGTATAAATCTCTAACTTGTTTATGCCATATAGTACTACTTCCTCCAAATCCATGAATAAATGTAATCCAATCCTTATTTTTATCAATTATATGTGTTTTGAACTGTAGCATGTAAGGAAATTATTAATACTTATATTGTTAGTGTAAATAAGTTTTTTTTTCAAAATGTCTTTATTGTATAGTAACTAAATAATCCCATTTTTTAGCAAAATTATAAATAATTTCGGAATGGTCATTCTAGTTGAAGAAATTAATTAATAAAAAAACCTACGATTTGTGAAGTTTGTCAATAAACATATTAATATCAAGTTTCTAATAGAGTAAAAGATATTATTTTAAAATATATTTTTTCTCCACAAAACCATTATCATAAATGTGTAATTGAAAGCCTTGACTTACAGTTTCTCTTCCCAAAATATCTATTTTTTTAACTATAGATTTATTTAATGAAACATCTTTTAGTTGACTTACATTATTCGGAGTATACTTTCTATAATATATAATATTATCATTATAATCTAAATATACAATATGAAACTCATCATTATAAATAGTAATATCAACACTTGTAAAATCATTAGCTATTTGTGAATTAGATTCAGAAGAACTAATTGAAATAGATGGGCTAAAATTTAAATCTATATTACTTCCAGGAGAATTAGCAATTGAAATAAAAACATCAAAATTATAATACCTAAATTCCTTCCAAACAACAGCAAAAACAGATTCATTACCTGCAATTTCGGGCAGAGCTTGAACACCATAGCCTTGTCCCCAATCAACAACTGATTCATTCAAAATAATGCTATTTTCTAAATCAAACATAGTAGCACTAATTCTAGCAGGAGAGTAAGCATAAGATTTAAAAGAAGTAATTAAATAATCATTAGTAATAAAACTCTTAGGTCCCTCAGTGGGACAGACAGATAAAGATTGGTTATAACTATCTATTGAAACACCTTGATTAAAAGATTCCGTGATATCATTATAAGTGCAAGCAAACATATTACGTATATTATTAATATTGTTTCTATAAGTAAATACAAGATATTGTTCATTAGAATTTAGATCACCTAAACAACATTCACATGGCACACCCTCAGTAAATTCATTAGCAATTATGAAATTTTCAAATACAATTCCAGGATTAGCGTCTTCAAATTGACCAAAACCAATTAATTGATTAGCTTCTCCAGATAAAGACAGTGTTTCATAAGTAACAATTGGCATACCATCTGAATTAACATGAACCCCTGCCCCTTCAATGAAACTTTCCTCCTCTACTATTTTAACAGGTTCAGAAAAATTCATACCTCCATCAAGAGAATAAATAACATAAACATTATTCAATTTATCTAAAGTATTATATAATACAATTACAACTGTATTTCCACTATTATCAATTTCAGGTCCATAATTTTGATTTCCATAAAATGTAAAATTATTAGGTAAAATAGATGTTGGCTCATTGAATCCTGTTCCATTATATCTTGATATATATATTTTTTTATCATCCACAGATGTCCACATAACAACTGGAATTCCATCTTCATCAACAATGATACGTGGCCTATTTAGTCCTAATTCTGAATTACTATTAACAATTATTGGATCTGTAAATGAATAAAAACTAGATGTGAATTGTCCAAAAGTAAAGAAGGGAGCAAGAAAATATAATAAAAATATTTTTTTCATAATTAAAATCTTAAAAAGAAGATGTTTTATTAGTTAGTTTATCTATTAATTCACCCTCAATAGTTATAACAGATGACTTAGGAACACCTTTTTTATTAGGCCAATGACTAGTTAAATTGTTTATACTTGAACTTCTTTCCCCGGGATGCTGAACACTTAAAAAAAGTGTTTTACCATCAGGCGAAAAACAAGGGCCAGTAAATTCTGCATCAATAGGAGCTGATGCTACTTGAATAATTTCACCAGCTTGCATACCATTTCTAATTAAAACAAATAATCCATTATTTTTAAATGGTAAATATTCAGGACTTTTATTCATTTTACTGCCTGAAATATCAGATGTAAACCATAAATTACCTACTTTATCAAATAATAAATTATCAGGACAAGAAAAGCCTGTTGAAACTCCTCCACTTTTAAGTGTTTCAAATTCAAAATCCAATGAATCGTGTTTATTATCTTTTTCAATAATTTTTAATAAACTACCATGCATATCTTGCTTTGAATAGTTATTAGTTAATGCTATAATAACGTGATTATTTAACGGGTCAATCTCTATATCTTCTGGTCTATCAAGTTCAGTACCACCAATTAATTTTGCCGATTCTCTTAGGTAAGTGAGAACTTCTGTTTGATTTTGAAATGTTTTTCGTAATACTTCATGTTTATCATAACAAATTTCAATCCATTTTTTCTTCTCCATTGAAGCAACATATAGTTTACCACTTTTCAAATCTTCTTCAGATTCAGAAATAAACTTATATAAACAACCGTTTTCCATATCATCACCAGTATAAACAACTACACGTTTATTATTTAGAAGTTTTACTGTTGCACATTCATGAGCACACCTTCCTAAAGAAACTAATTTTCTTTTTTTTCCTGAAAATGGATCTATTTCAACAACCCAACCATAATGTTCAGGTGGAAATGGAAAATATTTCGTCCACCCAACATCATATGATGTTTTATAAATCTCCCTATTACTTAAGTTTCTCTCGCCATAAAACATATCATAATTTTCTTCACAAGTCAATATAGTTCTCCATGGAGTTATACCTCCAGAACAATTTGCTAAAGTACCAATAGCAGTTGAAGAACCTTCTATAGTTATATTGTTATCAAAATTTATTTCATCTAAAGCATCAACTCTTTGGTTAAATTTATTACTTAGATCAATTTTCCATGTGTTTAATTTTTTATAGACTCTAAAAAAACTACCCCCCACATTTCTCATCTCTTCTTTAATATCATCTATAGTCTTTTCTTCATTTGATTTTGCTGAAAAAAATAAAGGATGTATATATTCATGGTTAACCCACAAATAACCTTCATTAATATTTTTTCCATACAAAAATGCTATATAATCATTATTAAATCCAAACCTTTCATTTTTATTAATTTTATCTTTCCAAGAAATTAAAACTTGATACTTTAAACCATCCGCAAGTATAACATCATCTTGATTAGAAGGTTCAATTCCTTTTATGTTTAAAGAATTTATATACTGAATTACTTTTGACTGAGAAAGTAAAGGTGCAGCTGCACCAACTGCTATACTTTTACCTAAAAAATTTAAAAAATCCCTTCTGTTCATTTATAATTTTAAAAAAAATTAAACCATACATTTATATGTATTAAATAAATATAAAAATTAATATTTTAAAATGTAATAATTATTTTTTTTCTAAATAATTATTATCTAATAATATATTTTCTCTCTGTATTACCATCATCATAAATGAATAATAATGTTTGATTAAATTTAATATTAACTTTTCTTCCTAATAGATCTGTAATGTATAATAATGATTTATCAACCTTATACTCTTCAACATTAGTTTGATTAACTGTTTCAAGAATAAAATCAACAACAACAGGAAAATGATCAGAAGCAATTTTTGTATCATCCCAAAATAGATTATTTTGATCTAATAATGACGAGCTCATATGTTCTGTTGATAAAATAAATGATTTATCCACTGACATTACACTATTTGTAAAAAATACAAAATCTAATCTTCCTGGGGGATAATCACCAGAAGAAGGATTACTTTTATCCCAAGTGTATGCAATATTTTTTTCATTAAAATAACAACGTTGATCTTCTAAAGGAGTATCATCCCAATCAGGAAACCCACCAGGTCCAAATGTCTCAGTATCTGATATAGTTCCATTAACAATGGTATAATATTGCTCTGAATACCCAACTAAATTCATGTCACCTGAAAAAGAAATTGGTGTATTTATTGGTAAATCTATAACACCCCCTTGTGATTTAGCATCAAGAATAAATTTAATTAAAGCATCAAAATTTTCTTGCCTACCCTCATTATTACTACAACATGGTGGATGACCATTAATAATTAAAATATCTGTTGCATAAATGTTATCCGGTAAATCTATTAACTCTGCATCAATCCTATTTGAGACTTGCCAAGATTGTAAAGAGGGATATTTAGATATTATAAGATTACCTGAATTTAAATCAGGATATATATGAGGATAATATACCGAACTCGTATTTAAAAAGCTGAGCACATCATTATAAGTAGTATTTCCACACTCTTGATAAGTAATAATATCAGGGCTTACACTTTCTAGTATTCTTCTATGTTCATCTACACGATTATTATTTATAAGTCCATTACTCCAAACATTATAATTAAAAAGACGTAAATATGTAGCATCATTTCTTGAAAAATCAACTACTGGAGTAAATTCAGAACACACATCATCAAAAACATAGGTAAAAATATCACCACCATCTGGCATTTTATCATTCCCAAGATATTCCTTAATAGAAAGAGAAATAGTATCTGAAAATAAAGATCTATTGATGGCGATTTCAAATTCATCTGAAGTATAGGTTGGTAAAGGGATTACATCCAAATCATACAAAGAAAGAGTATCTACATTAGGATAATTAGTATCATCAAATATAAATTTGTTGTAAAAATTTATACCATATTCTGAGCCTATATTATTTATAGAAAAACCTGTAGATTGATTATTATCAGCATCTATATGTATCATTAGTTCAGCAGAATTAAAATAATCCTCGGTTAAATCAATTTCAACATCTAATTTTACTTTAACATATAAATATTCATCATCATGACAAACACTAAATTCTAATAACTCAATTCCATCAGAATCAAAATAATCATCAATATATGTAATCATGTTTGTATTCCAATCATCAAAGAAACCATCTATTTTAATAGTATTTTGTGAAACCAACAATAAAGGAAATAATAATATTATTAGTAGTTTATTCATATTATAAATAAATATATTGAATTATTAAATAATAATTAAGAAAAGTTAAGAGTAGCATTAAATGAACTCCCAGCTGATTGAGGTGATTATAACAGTTTTACAAAACAAATTTTGTTCCGCTTTTTGAGTCGTTTATTAACTCATTAAATCTAAATGTAAAAAATAATACTTTAACAGAAGAGATTTATTTTAGAGTATAAATCATTTTATATAATAATAAATTTAAATTTGTAGTATGCAATTAGTTTTTTTTTATCACAGATATGCAAATCTCCTAGTTGAAAATGACCCAAATTTTCAATCAGATTATAATGAATTAATTTCTGTTATTAATTCTATTTCTGAGCAAGATTTAATCGAAATGTTTAATCAAAGAAAAACTGAACGAAAAAACATTAAAAGTCTATCTGAACCAGTAAATAATTTATTAAAATTTAGGCTAACCGAACTAGGATGGAAATCAGAAAGTAGTCTTTTCAAAGAGCCTCCTTATAACCAAGGAAATAGAAGCAGATGGAGATTAGATTTTGCAAAAAATAAAATATCGATAGAAGTGGCCTTTAATCATCAAGAAGCAACAGCTCACAATATTATGAAACCTGTACTAGCAAGTGAACTAAACCATGTAAAGAAAGATATTCAAACTAGAATGGGAATTATAATTGTTGCAACTGAAAAGATGAAAAAAGCTGGAAATTTTGATAGTGCAATAGGTACATTTGAGAAATTCCAAGAATACTTTAAGCCTTACAATAATCTTATCACAGTTCCAATCGTATTAATTGGTCTATGTGCACCCAAAACATTTAAAATTGACAAAAAATCAAAAGAAATTATATCTTTTTAAGAAGTTCTAAGCCTATCTTTTTTACCACACCTACAACCAAAGCATTTCCAATAAAAAAAGCTCTTTTTGAATCACTTATTCCAGCCAATTTAGTATGATTATCCGGAAACATGTTTAACCTTTCTAATTCAACAGGTATTAATCTTCGTAAGCCATTCTTTGTTCTAATTACATGTTTAAATCTAGATGCTGACTTTCCACCCTCACCAGTAATAATAGTCCTAGATGGCTTATCTAATGAGTCAGGATAAATCATACTTCCTTCACTATAATTATAAACAAAGCCTGTTTTGGTTTTTCTTTGTTCTTTTTTAGCACCTTTCAAATACTCCCATTTAGATTCATCAATTTTATCAAGATAAAAATCGGAGGATACTTTACCCTTAAATAGAACATCTTTCAAAAATGTTAGGGGTCCATTGTAATTAGCTTGATTTTTTGAAGTATAAACTTTTCCTTTAATAAAAAGACCGGCATTTTTGAAAGGAGATTGACCACCTTTATTGTTAAAAATCTTAGTAACTTTAACTAAATCACCCGATATCCTAAAATTATTTATTTCATCACATGGATGTATGGGAAATGCATTAGCAAATATGCCAGTTTTTTCAATCCATTTTTTTTTGTTTGAATCTGAAAGTTCTTTATAAATCTCTGTAGATTTATGATAACCTAAAAAAAAGACCCTTCTTCTCCTTTGAGGCATACCATATTCAGCTGCATTAATCACTCTCCATTCTACAGCATATCCTAAATCATTTAGGCTTTGTAACATAACTGCAAAATCACGACCTCTTTGACTAGCAGGCGACTTTAATAGTCGGTCAACATTCTCTAAAAATAAATACTTGGGTTTATTTGTTTTATATTCAAGAATCCGATGTATCGCCCACCAAAGAACACCTTTCTTACCCTTTAATCCTTTAGAATTATGGAGTGTAGTAGCAACAGAATAATCTTGACAAGGAAAACCACCAACTAACATGTCATGATTTGGTATACTATCAATATTATTAGCTACCAAATCATTAATATCTTCATTAGAATGATTTTTCTTCCCAAAACGTGCTTCATAAACCATAGAAGCGTGTTGCATCTTTGTTGATGGCTCCCATTGATTACTCCAAATCACTTTATAATGTTTTTTTTCTAATCCCAGTCGAAAACCTCCAACACCTGCAAATAATTCTACAACTTTTATCATACAATAAAACTAATACTTGTAAACGATTGATCCAAATAAATAAGGAAATATTTATAAACTATAGATTGAGAAAAAGTTGGGAGGTAGCAGTAAATGAACCCCACCCTATTTAACTGATTACAGTAGTTTTTCAAAAAAAATTTTGTGCGGCTTTTTGCGCCGTTTATCAACTCGTTATATCTAAATATAAAAATTAATATTTTAACAGATAGAAGTTGTTTTAGAGTATAAATTTAAGTTCGAGTATATTTAGGCCCACCAAAGCGGAATTCATCTCATTTTGAGATAGTTTTCCGCTTTTTTTATTCTCACAAAGCCCTGTGGTTCTTTCACAATATGCGGATATATACAAGTTGTGCCCCATTAAAAAATAAGTCCACCGCACGGTCAAGCACATTTAGTTTTGCCGAAACGCAAAACCAACACTGAAAAACTAAAAGAGCTTGCCCTTCCCCATTCCACGGCAGAGTAACGAATAATTACACTATAAAATAGTGGATTTTTACTATATTTGACACCGAACTATCAAAACTTAGGTTTCAAATGAACGGAATTAAAGAAGTTTTAAAGGACAAAGGAATTTCACAGACCTGGCTTGCCAAACAGACAGGAAAGAGTTATAACACAATTAACGAGTACGCTCGAAATGTTCGCCAACCAAGTTTAGAAGACTTATACAAGATTGCTGAAATATTACAGGTTTCAGTAAAAGATTTATTAAAAGACTAATCTAATGTCAGAAGAATTAAAAGCTAATAACTACACGAAAAAAGGAAGCTCATTTGGAGTATATGAATCCTACACCATTGGAGCGACAAATTTTAATGAACTAAAGAAATACAAAATAGTCCCAAATAAGGATTACAAAGGATATGGCAAGCGTAAACCTGATGGCGTCATAGCAGATAGAAGAAATAAGGATGATATAAGGGTAATAGCAATCGTTGAATACAAAGATCCAAGTGACTTTGACTCTGAAGAAAAAAAATCGAAGGCGTTCAGACAATGTAACAATTATTGTCAGGTAGTTGGGGCTGAATTTGGAATAGTAACCGATACACGAGAATACTTCTATATCAACCCGAACATAAATGAAGACCTAGCAACAGAAACCTATGAAGATGATTTTGGAACAAAGAGGTCTTACTCCTTAATTCAAAATGAGGACGGTTATAACTTAAGCCACAACCTAGTAAAAGACCTTTCTGACCTTACAGAAGTCAACAAAAGTTTAGCTCTATTCGATAGGCTTTTAAAAGAAATCGATTCTGGCAACACTAAATTAATTGTTGAAAGAAAGCTTAATCCAAACAATCTAGCTAAAAATGTATGGCAGTCTATTTGGTTAGCCAGTGGTGAAAATCCAGACCTCTGTCTATCCACATTTGTGGAAATCTTCATTTTTAGATATCTGAGTGATTTAAAAATATTGGACAAAAACAATGACGGTGTTCCCATTGATTTTGAATCTGTAAAAAATTCAGGTAAAGACGTTTGCTTAAAGTACTATTTCAACAATGTAAGGGGGCACATAAAAGCTCTCTTTCCAGAAAGTAGTCATGACAACACTTCCATAATTAATGGCTTCATTCTTGACTCAAGAATTAAAGAACATAATCATCTGTTCTTCAATATTTTGACAAGCTTCTCCAATTTCTTGACCAATGAAAAGGATGAAGAAATTAAACTAGTAAATATTGACCCAGAATTTAAATCTAGGCTTTATGAGGATTTCCTTAAACGAAGTATCAGTCAAAAAAACTGGGGGCAGTACTTCACTCCTCGAAATGTGGTTAAAGCTATTATCGAAGTGTCAGGTATTGAAAAACTAGGAAATGATGCTGTAGTTGGGGACCCAGCTTGTGGAGTTGGAGGCTTTTTATTGGAGCCTCTGTTAACTAAAATTACAAACTCGTTTTCAGTTAAAGCAGGGAAACTAGCTTCTTCAGTTCAATTTAGGGGTGAGGATAGAGACCCTAAAGTCATCATAATGGCAAAAGCTAATATGATTATTTATCTATCTGAAATTCTTAGGGACAACCCTACCCTAACCAAGAATTTTGCAACTACGATCAATGAGGTTTTTAAATCTTTCCACACATCAATTTTGGGTTCTTTATCAACAACTAAAAAAGACCTTTATGATTTAGTAATGACCAACCCTCCTTATGTAACTAAAGGAATAGTCAATTATAAAGAAGCAATAAAAAATGATGGGGACTTAAAAGACTACTATTACGTCAATGGAATGGGAGTTGAATGCTTTTTTATTGAAAAGATAATTAACGAACTAAAACCAAATGGAAAAGCCTTTATTGTCATACCAGATGGACTACTAAATCGAGTAAATGACCACAAAATCAGAGAGTTCATTAAAAAGCATTGCATTATTGATGGAATCATTTCTCTACCAATTGGTACTTTTTACTCAACTCAAAAGAAAACATACATCTTAGCCATAACAAAAAAATCTTCCAAAGATATTCAGCAACAAGACAAAGTTTTTGGCTATGTCGTCACAACTATTGGAGAGTCACTTGACGTATATAGAACACCAATTGCTGATAACGACTTGAAGGATTTCGTTAGACAATTCAAGTATTTCAATCTTGATAAAAAACTATTTGAACCATTATCTATAAACTGTAAAACCTTCGATATCGAAAAATTTGATCCAAAAACTAATTGGTGTATCGATAGATTTTGGGACAAACAATCAAAGATTGATTTAGGAATTGAAGAAGAGATTAACATTGTTGACATAGACGAATACCACAATCAGGTTAGCCGTGTCACTGGTGAAATACAAGAACTAAACAAAGCTTTAGGTAAGGTAGATAAGGCAATTGCATCCTTAAGCCCAGAAACACAATCGTTTACTTTACAAGACCTTTTTTACCTAAGACAAGGTGACGCTTACTATACCCTAAAACGAATTAAGGAGAATGCATGGGAAGGGAACATCCCTGTTTATTCATCTAACACAAAGAATGATGGGGTATTAGCTCACATATTAAAAGACGAAATAAAACTTAAGGACAGATTTTATGATTACTCGTTAACTTGGGCTATTGACGGTATGGCAGGACAATTGTTCTTGAGAAATGAAGAAAACAGGTCAAACCTCAAAGAAGATAAGTACCTATTTACAGTTAATAACCATTGTGGGGTTATTATTCCTAAGGAGAAAGTTGATTTTTTCTACAGCAGTTTCTTTTCTCAAAGGGAAAACAAAAATTACCGTGATCAATTTTTGAATGAACTAGAGATTGGATTTAAAAGCATAAAGAAAAAAGAGGATATCGAAGAAAGAGATAAGTCTTTTTTGAAGTTTTACAACTCGCTCGTCTACGATTGCCCCAACAATAAAACAGAGCTTGAATCCTTTAAAGGATTAAAAATCAAGGAAGATTTAGTTGACGATAGTGAGAATTTAATACTTGCCAAAAACTCAAAGCTTAATAAGGAGAATATTGAAATAATTTTAAAATCAGGCATAAAATCAGTCATTTTAAATCCAATCCAAGGGTCAAAAAAAGATGATCTAAACAGTGTTCTAGTAAATTTCAAGAAACATATTAAGTACTTAACTGAAGAGTCGTCAAAAATATTCTTCAAAGAAATTTTACCGTTAGTAGTCAAGTATTATTCAAATCGCATTGAAATTGACCTCAGGTATGTTATGAAGAATGTACAACCCCTGTTCTTTCAGAGAACTCGTGCATATGGAAACAAGAAGCTTGGAACTAACCAAATAGTGGATATTGAAATTGCCATACCAATTGACGATGAAAAGAATTTTGACTTGGTAACAATGGAGAAGATTTCCAAAGAACAAGACAAGCTTTCAAACATTAAAAACGAGATAATTATGAAATACAGTGAACTTGGAGAAATGGAAGTTGTCATCCAATAAGTTCAAGCACATTGCAATCCTCGTCCCTGCGGTTGCAAAGAGCTTTCACGCCAATGCGGACGAAATGAAAAGAGAAACAAAAACGGGGCACAACAACACCTATACGCAATGCCCTTCGGGACACTGCGTATAGCCAAACCGTTTACACAAGCTCTGCAAAGCGCCAACCGCACAGTCAAGCACATTACGCGTTAACGGTAATTTTTGTACGCATTTAGTAAGTATTTTTAAAATTGTTAAGTACATTAGTGAACGGAATTTAACTAATCTGATTGGCTGAACAGCTTGGAAAGAGTTATAATATGGTAAACTCTTATGCTAAAACAGAAGACAACCAAGTTTGGAGGACTTATACAAGATTGCGGAAATCTTAAATGTAGAAGTCAAAGAATTATTAATTGAAAGAACAGAGCTAAATAAATGATAACAAAACAAGCATTAGGAAGTACGCTTTTTGGAATGGCTGACATTCTACGTGACAAAGTAGAAGATTATAAAGCCTAAATACTTTCACTACTATTTTTCAAACGTCTATCAAAGGATTGTTATTCAGTAAGACAAAAAGTTCGAAATAAGAACACTTAGGTCCACCAAAAACAAAACCAATCATGAAGTAGATTTACATATATTATATAATAATTATATTTGAATAAATTGTTTAATGAAAAAACTACTTTCCAATTTAATTAATGAAAACCATAAAATTGGTTTTCTTTTCGATTTATTAATTCAATTTCTAATAATACTTTCTATCCTACTTTTTATACTAGACACTTTCTTTTATGAATATTTAAAAAATTATATTAGCCTATATCAAAATTTAGAGTATCTCATACTAAGTGTTTTTACTTTAGAATACCTTCTACGTACGATGCATGGTAAATGGAAGTATATATTTAGTTTTTATGGTATTGTTGACTTATTATCTTTTCTTCCATTTTATATTTTACATTGGCTAATAAATATAGTAGGGTATAATATTGTAGGATTAAATACTATAAAAACACTAAAATTAATAAGAATACTAAAATTTTTTGAACATAAAAAATCAAGATACACACTGATAATAACTAATATAATATTATTAATATTCATAATTACAATTAGTAGCTTGACAATAAATAAACCTATAAATCATATTACCTATGTAGCTTTAGAGGATGAACATTTAAAAGAAATCATGCATCAAAAAAAGATTGCATTAGTCATTGGAAATAATGATTACAACTACTTAACTTCTCTTAAGAATGCAATTAATGATGCAGAATTAATAGATAATACATTGAAAGAGATAGGTTTTAAAACAATTCTTAATAGAAATATTTCATCTGCTCAAGAGTTCAATAATGTTCTTAGAGATTTTGTTAAACAAGCAGAAAAATATGATATACGATTAATATATTATGCGGGACATGCCATACAACAAGAGGATGAAAACTATCTTATCCCTACATCATATCAATCAGCAGAAGGTGATTGTATAAATGATGATTTTAATTTATATGGAATAAAAAGGATTCTAAAAGCATATAGTAAGAATGCTAATGGAGCTAATATCTTGATTTTAGATGCCTGCAGGACCAACCCATGCTTAGACAGATCACTAGGAAGCAATCAAGGATTAGTAAGAAGCAATCCTCCTAAAGGATCATTCTTTGCATATTCAACTGATTTTGGAGAAACAGCATCAGATGGTGTAGGAGAACACAGTGAATATACAAAAGCTCTAGCTAAACACTTACAAGTTCCAAATATTAGATTAGGAGATTTATTTCAAAATATAAGAATTGATTTGAACAATAATAATATTACTCAAATGCCTGTTGAAGAAAACAAATTAACTAATTATGTTATTTTAAATATAGATGTAAAATAAAATTATTTTACTAAATAGACTCATAAAAAAGTTCAAAATAAGGACCGAGAGTAGCAGTAAATGAACCCCCACCCTATTTAACTGATTACAGCAGTTTTACAAAATTAATTTTGCTCCGCTTTTTGCGCCGTTTATCAACTCGTTATATCTAAATATAAAAATTAATATATTAACAGATGAAATTTATTTTAAAGTAAATGATTACGAACTTAATTTATGTTTATTTTGATGTTTAATAACATCCGCATTAACTGAAAAAACTATTTCTTCAGCAATATTTTTGATGTGATCACCAGCTCTTTCTAGTTTTTTTATTAAACCTAATAATCTAAATCCAGCTTTAATNTTAGGATGCTTTTTCTTATTTAAATATTCAGCAATCGTATCAACTGCACGATTATTGATATCATTTAAAATAACATCCTCAGATAAAATATCCATTGCGTCTTCAGCACTATCATTCTCAAAAGCAGTAAATATATCTTCTTGCATATTTTCTAGAACTGTAAACATTTTAACTGTTTGAGTTTCCTTCATCAAAGACTCAGAAAAAGGTCCACTGTCTTCAACAATATAGTCTGCAATACTATCTGTGATATCAGCAATTCTTTCTAACTCATGACTAATTCTATATATTGCTAAAACACGTCTTAAGTCTTTAGCAACCGGATTAAATAGAGTTAATATATTTTCACATTTTTCATCAACCTGAAGTTCTATGGAGTTAATTTCTAACTCAGTTTTAATAATTTTTTTAGCAAGTTCTTTATCATTTTTCAACAAAGCCTTTTTAGAATCTGACAATTGTCCATTTACTAATAGAAAATAGTGAATCATGAATTTTTTTAAATCTTTTATTTGATCTTGTAATTGTCCCATTATTAATAATTTTATTATTATCCAAATCTACCTGTGATATAATTTTCTGTTGACTTCTCTTGAGGATTTTTAAATATATTCTCGGTAGTATTAAACTCAATTAAGTCGCCCATATAAAAAAATGATGTATAATCACTAATTCTACTAGCTTGTTGCATATTATGTGTTACAATCACTATACTATATTGCTCTTTTAAAGAAATGATTAATTCTTCAATTTTTGCTGTAGCAATAGGGTCTAAAGCGGATGTTGGTTCATCCATTAAAATGATCTTGGGTTGAACTGCAATCGTTCTTGCAATACATAATCGTTGTTGCTGACCACCTGAGAGAGATAATGCAGATCCATTAAGATTATCTCCAACTTCATTCCATAAGTATGCTTGCCTTAATGATGTTTCAACTCGTTCTTCTATGAATTTTTTATCTGTGAACCCTTGGACTTTTAATCCATAAGCAACATTATCAAAAATTGATTTTGGAAAAGGATTAGGCTTTTGAAAGACCATGCCCACATTTTTTCTCAAAGTCTCAACATCAATATCATTATTTGACAAATTTGAACCATCAACAATAACCTTCCCCTCCATTCTACAACCAGAAATAAAATCATTCATTCTATTAAAAACACGTAAAAAGGTTGACTTACCACAACCAGAAGGACCAATTAAAGCAGTAATAGCATTAGGTCTTATACTCATAGTAATATCTTTTAATGCGGGTTTATTATTATAGTATACAAATAAGTTGCTTACTTCAATTACTGGTTTCATATATTAAAAATTAGTAACGTAAATTCATTTTCCATTTATTTCTTAAATATACAGCAATACCATTTAAAATAAAGGTGATTAATAATAATACAATTATTGCTGCAGCTGCATTAACTAAAAAGGCATGTTGCGGTCTAGTTGTCCAATTAAATATTTGAATTGGTAGCACAGTAAACTCATCAAATGGTGATTGAGCAATAAATGGAACATATGCTAATGCACCAATTGCAATCAAGGGAGCTGTCTCACCAATTGCTCTAGATATAGATAATATCACTCCTGTTAATATACCACCAACTGAGTAGGGTAATACATGATTAGTAATTGTTTCCCATTTGGTTGCCCCTAATGCATATGAAGCATCTTTTATGGATTTAGGAACTGCCTTAATTGATTCTCTAGTAGCAACAATAATTATAGGAAGTATTAATAAGCTCAATGTAAAACTACCTGCTAAAATAGTATTGCCGAGCCCCAATAATCTACCAAACACTTCTAAACCTAGTAATCCATAGATAATTGAAGGTACACCAGCAAGATTTGCAATATTAATTTCGATTAATGTATTTAATTTACTCTTTTTTGAATACTCTTCCATGTAAATCCCGGCACAAACACCAATAGGTATAGATATTAAGGCCGTCATTATCATGATCCACAGACTGCCAGTCCATGCAGTTAAAATACCTGCTTTTTCTGCTTTTCTAGATGGTAAACTTGTTATAAAGTCCGCATCAATTCTAGATAATCCATCAATAAGAATATTAACTAAAAATATCAATAACAATATCACACCCAAGAAAGTACAAAACAATGCAAATGGTGGAAATATTTTTTCCTTAAAATTATTTCCTTTAATCATACTGCTCTTGATATTTTAGTTTTAAAAAATAGCTAATATTGTTTAAAACATAGGTAATAAAAAATAAGGTTAATCCAGCAACAAAAATTGTTCTATATTCTATTGAACCATGCGGAACATCGCCCATACAAACCTGAACAATATATCCAGTAATTGTTTCAATTGGCACTAAAGGATTCGCTGTAAAACGTGGTTGTTGGCCAGCGGCAATAGACACAATCATAGTTTCTCCAATTGCTCTTGAAAATGCTAATATTACCGCAACTGTAACACCAGATGCTGCTGCGGGAAAAACTACTTTAAAGGATGTCTGAAATTTACTAGCACCTAGGCCATATGAAGCTTGTCTTAAAGAAGATGG
>PAWM01000002.1 GCA_002714185.1 Flavobacteriales bacterium
TCATCTTATGCACAACAAAATACAATTTCATCATTAGGTATAATAGGCAATTTCGGAAGTGTCTATAATTTTTTGAATATTTTAAGCAATGATCTAGATAATCTAGAACATAGGCTTCCTGAATTAGTTGATAATTATTTAATCCTACAATTCAAACAACGTAACAGAATACGAACTAATGTCCTTGAGCTAGGATTTAATCCAAATAATGAAACTTATCATGCTGGTTTTGATTTTGGGTTTAATAGGTCCTTTCGTGTTTCTGAGAATCTCTATGGTGTTTATGGTGGTGTTGGATATCTTGATATTAGGGGTTCTTATACGAATTTTTCTTTTGAAGATTTTGACATCTCTGAAAATGATTATAATATAAATTTTGATTGTGGAGGATTTTTTGGATTTTATTATAGCATTATCCCAGATTTAATTGGGGTTTCTGCTATAAATCATTTTGTCTTAAATATTTATTTAAATAACGATACTTACTTTAATGGGGGGGGGTATCTGAATGTTAGTAGAACAGAGTTAAGTTTGTATTTTGAATTTTAATATTTTCACATAAATATAGGGTTAAGAGGAATACTTCCCTTTCAATACTAAAACCAGTATATTTGAATAAAATTATTAATTATGGTAGAGTATAAAGTCGTTGGGGTGTATGATTGGTGGTCAGCACAATCTTTAGCAAAAAAAATGGAAACAGAATTAAATCATCATTCAAAAGATGGTTGGACCCTAGATAGTTTTGAATTAGGTCACTTTGGATATTGTGCAATTATGACTTTAAAAAAGTAAAATGAAAAAACTATTACTCCTTCTTATTATTCCTTTTTTAAGCTTTGGGCAAGATTTATGTGAGGGAGTTACTGTGGAAATAAATAGTGTAACTGACTCTACACTAAATATTGTGATTTCTACAGTAAATAGTCCCGATTTTTGGTGTAGCTATTGTGGGCTTGTGTTAAGAGACAATAATGACAATATCGTTGCGATAGAAAATCCTTATGATGGTGGAAGCTTTTATGGACTAGCAGGGGGATATAGTGAATTAAGGGGACTTGAAATAATTAATAGTATTGATTTACCTTTTGAGGGTGTACTCCATGCTATGAACGGATTAATGCCAAATGTAATGGTAGATGAAAACTTTAATGTTAATCCCTTAAACCCAATAGACATGGTAGATGGGGATATCCCTTTTACATTGTGTTCATGGGAATTTAATTTAATAGAGGGGTGTACAGATGAATCTGCATGTAACTACGATGAATTAGCAACTCAAGATGATGGCAGTTGTCAATATCCTGGTAATGTATGTATGCAGTCTATCTTATGTCTACCCTCCTTAAGTATAGAGCTAGTAGATATTGGTTTTTTTGATAATGAATGTAATTGTGTTCAGACTGTGGGATGTATGGATCCAGAGGCATGTAATTATATTGCCACAGCAACTAGTGAAGCAGAAGTCGTAGTCTGCCTAACTTCGTGTATATATCCCGGTGAACAACCGGATACCGACCCCGATAATTTATCCCCTGTTGCCATAGGGTGGTGTTATGAGATTAGCATAGAATGTGAGTGTTGCTATACAGATCCAGGAGATACTGATGGAGACGGTATTTTAAATTTTCAATTTAATGATGATGGCAGTACCTTATCAATTCTTGATACTGACATTGATGGTGATGGTATTCTTAATGAAGTTGACTCAGACATTGATGGTGATGGTATTCTTAATGAAGTTGATGACGAGATGTTTACTGGTTCTTTATACATATGCGGATGCATAGATGAAGATGCTTGCAACTATAACCCAAATGCATTGTTAAGTAATAATAGTTGTCTCTATAATGATGGGTGCACAAATATCCTGGAAATATTTGACTCTAAAAACCTACTCCTCTCAATAGACCTTCTAGGAAGAAAAACCACTAACAAAGGCTTCCAATTACACATCTATGATGATGGCTCTGTGGAGAAAAAATATCTTATAAAATAAAAGCCTATCAAAAATCACCTAGTTTGAATTAGACACTAGACTAACACTTCCCTTTCAATACTAAAACCAGTATATTTGAAATATGAAAAAACTACTATTACTATTTCTTATTATTCCTTTTTTAAGTTTCTCTCAAGGAATTTCAACCCTAACTCAATTAAGTGACTATGTTTATTTTAAGGAAATAAGTATCCCTGATCAAGCATATGAGTGGAATAAACGAAATTATATATCTAATATATATATCACTAAAGATGATAAGTACCTTATTGTAGATATGAATATGAATCCAAGTACCATAGCTGTTTATGATTTTAAAACATTTGATTTAATGAATGTTTTTAAAGTTCCTGGGATTATATATAACCTATTTTATGAAGACAGTTTATTCTATATAGATGGCAGTGTAACTCCCCTTTTTATACGTGCTAAATATAAACTGGATCTAGTAGCTAATAAAGTAAGTAAGACAAAAAATAATCGCAAATACTCTTGGAAGAATCCAAATAATGGAGATCATAAATGTACACGCATTCATCCAGAAAGAGAGGGGGTTCATTTTTATAAAAATTATGCTTTAACAAAAGTTCAAGACAAACTTGTCTTTTTTACTAGGGATGAGGATGATAAAAATAGACTATTAGGTGATAGTAAAGAAACTGAAAACTTAGATTCTCAACCTGAATTAAATTTAAAAGGGATCTATTATGCCTTAATAATTGGTTCGGAGGATTATTTAAGTGAAATTGGGGCTCTTGATCATCCTGTAAATGATGCTGAAAAGTTATATAAAATTTTAACCACCCATTACACCTTTAACAAGGATAATGTAACCTTACTAAAGAATCCTACCAGGGATGATATTCTATCTCAATTAGATAATCTTCTAAATACTATAGGCGAATATGATAACTTTTTGATTTTTTATGCTGGCCATGGATATTGGGATGATCAATTCCAAGAAGGTTATTGGCTCCCAGTAAATGCAACAAAGTCAGGTCGTGGTGCATGGATCTCTAACAGTACTATCCAAAGTTACTTAAGGGCCATTGGTGCACAAAATACATTATTGATAACTGATGCATGTTTTGCTGGATCTATTTTTAAAACACGAACAGCATTTTCCAATAATGAAAATAAGGCTATGAAAGATTTATATTATACACCTAGTTGCAAAGCTATTACAAGTGGAAATATGACTGAAGTCCCTGATAAAAGTGTTTTTATTAATTATCTAGGTGATCGATTAATTAAAAATAAAAACCGATACTTAACTTCAGAGCAATTGTTTTCAAGTTTCAAAATGGCAGTTATTAATAATAGTTCTAATCTGCAAATTCCACAATTTGGAGTAGTCCGAGAAACTGGTGATCAGGGAGGCGATTTCGTTTTTCAAAAAAAATAAAAGCACCCACTTTCGTAGATGCTTTATCTGTTGCTCCCCCTCCTGGACCTATTTCAAACCACTTACTAAAAGATTTAGAGGTTTTTCATCTGTTATATAGAGATATTCAGGCCTATCAAAAATCACCTAGTTTGAATTGAGCACTAGACTAACACTTCCCTTTCAATACTAAAACCTTTATATTTGAAGTATGAAAAAACTTTTCTTTTTATGTGCATTTCTATTTATTTCTATACAAATGGCTGCGCAAATTAATATTGTTGATCCAAAGGATAAAGATGTACAATCAACTTTTGAGCTTATTGGGGAAAAAAAACTATTTGGCAAAACTGTAATTGTCTGTGAAAAACAAAAAGCCTCAGATTTTGTTAATGATCGGTATTATTTTAAATTCACATCTGTACCCATAAAAATCTATGCTTTTGATTGCTCGTTTTCCTTTAAAAATTTAGATAATGCATTTGAAAACTTTGCTAATTTATGTATTGATGGATTTGATAATCCTCCTGAAAAAGAAGATAGCCGAGCAAAATATGGATATTATGAAGTTGAACTAGAAGACGGAAATGTATTTATTGAGTATGATACCAGTGGTATCGGAGTTGCTATGAGGTTTACATATTTTGAGTCTGGGCAAAAATTAAAAAGCACTGTGTTTATGTATAAAAAAGCTGCTTTGCAACTTTTTGGTAGGTCTAAAAAAAATAAAAGGAAATCTAAAAAATAAAAGCACCCACTTTCGTAGATGCTTTATCTGTTGCTCCCCCTCTAGGACTCGAACCTAGGACCCTCTGATTAACAGTCAGATGCTCTAACCAACTGAGCTAAGGAGGATTTTTNTTATATTGNGANGTCAAATATAAAAAATTATTNATGTTGATTTACTATGTTTTAATTTAATTTAATTTTCATATTATGAGTTTATTAATTGTTGGTACAGTTGCTTTTGATGGAATAGAAACTCCATTTGGTAAAGTTGATAAAATTCTAGGGGGATCTGCTACATATATTGGAATAGCAGCATCTTATTTTAACGAATCTTCTAATCTTATATCTGTTGTGGGTTGCGACTTTCTACAAAAGGATATTGAATTATTAAAAAAACATAATATTAATTGTAATGGTTTAGAAATTATTAATAATGAAAAAACCTTTTTTTGGTCAGGAAAATATCATAATAATATGAATATTAGAGATACAATCGAAACACAATTAAATGTATTAGAAAAATTTAATCCCACTGTACCAAAAAATTATCAGGATTGTCGATACTTAATGCTTGCTAACTTAATGCCGTCTCTTCAATTAAAAACTCTTGAACAATTAACAAATCGACCATTATTAACTGTCACTGACACTATGAATTATTGGATGGATAATTGTTTAGAGGATTTACATAAAGTAATACTGAAAACTGATGTATTAATTATTAATGACGAAGAAGCTATACAGTTGTCCGAAAAAAATAATCTCAATGATGCAGCAAAAAAAATTTTAACAATGGGTCCTACTTATTTAATTATTAAAAAAGGAACAGACGGAGCAATGCTATTTAATAAAAATAATATGTTTGAGTGCCCCTCCTTTACAGTTAGTAAATGCATTGACCCTACCGGTGCAGGCGATACTTTTGCAGGTGCTTTTATTGGGCATTTAAGCAATACTAATAATATCTCTTTTGAAAATATGAAAACTGGTATTATCAAAGCTTGTGCTATGGCTTCGTTTTGTGTTGAAGATTTTGGAGTCAATAATATTATTAATCAATCCGCTGATACAATTAATGATAGAGTCGCTACTATCTCTAGAATTGCAGGAAAATAATTATTTTAATTTTTAGCATTTGTTAATTCATAACCTAAATCTACCTCCAACTTATCTTTTTTCGATGCATCTACAGCTAAATAGTCACATCTCTCATTTTTTTCGTGACCAGCATGACCTTTGACCCACTTAAATTTTACATTATACTTCCTGTAAATCTTAAGAAATCTTTTCCATAAATCTATATTTTTCTTTTTTTTAAACTGTGTTCTTTCCCAGTTAAATACCCACTTTTTATTTATCGCATCTACAACATATTTTGAGTCCGAATAGATTAGTATGTCATAGCCTGTATCCTTAATAGCTTCTAAGCCAATAATAACAGCTAATAATTCCATTCTATTATTTGTAGTAAATCTATAGCCTTGAGATAATTCTTTTGTATTGCCTTTATATTCTAAAATAACACCATATCCTCCTCTTCCAGGATTTCCACTAGCAGCTCCGTCTGTATAAATACTAATTTTATCCATCTAATAAATTATTAATAATCCTTGGAAAGAATTTAAGCTCTAATTTATGTACTTTTTTCTGAATATCTTTAGGGAGTATATTTTTATATAAGGAGCATTTCGCCTGAAATATGATTGCACCATTATCATAAATTGCATTAACATAATGTATAGTAATGCCTGATTCTAAATCTTTTGCCTCAGCAACTGCATTATGAACATGCATACCATACATACCCCTACCACCATACAACGGAAGTAGACTTGGATGAATATTTATGATTTTATTAGGAAATCTATTTATAATTTTAATAGGTATTTTTAATAAAAATCCGGCTAAAATAATAAACGTAATTTTTTTTTCATTTAACTTTTCTAGTACTCTATTAGCTAATAAGTCTTTTTTATTAAATAAAAATGTCTCTACATCATATTTGCTGGCTTTTTTTAAGACCTTAGCATTTGGACAATTACATGCAATTAATGCTATTTTTACTTTTTTGCTATTATAAAAAAATTTAATAATATTTTCTGCATTTGAACCTCCTCCAGACGCAAATATGGCTATCTTATTCATTTCTATAAATACTTAAAATGTTGAAAACCCTGTAAATAAAGCTAGTGTTTTATTTAATTTATCAACAAATAAATTATATATATTTACCACTAAAGAAACAAATTAATAAATTTAAAACAGATAATTATGTCAGAAATATCATCAAAAGTAAAAGCAATTATAGTAGACAAGTTAGTAATCGACGAAAGTGAAGTTACTAATGATTCTAATTTTATGTCTGATTTAGGCGCAGATTCACTTGATACTGTAGAATTAATTATGGAATTTGAAAAAGAATTTGATATGCAAATACCTGATGACGAAGCAGAAAAAATTACGACAGTAGGTGAAGCTATAAAGTATATAGAAACAAATGCCTAAAAATGGAACTTAACAGAGTTGTTATTACTGGTTTAGGATCTCTAACTCCTATTGGAAACAATATTACTGAATATTGGAATGGTTTAGTTGCTGGAAAAAGTGGAGCTAATGCTATTACACATTTTAATGCTGAAAAATTTAAAACACAATTTGCTTGTGAGATAAAAAATTTTGATCCGAATAAATATTTTGATCGTAAGGAATTAAGAAAATACGATGACTATACTATGTATGGAATGGTCGCCGCTGAAGAAGCTATTAATGATTCCCAGATTAATTTAACAACTGTTGACAAAAATCAGGTTGGGGTTATTTGGGGCTCAGGTATTGGTGGTATTAAAACTTTTTCTCACGAAGTCAGTGAATTTGTTAAAGGTGATGGGACTCCTCGTTTTAACCCATTTTTTATACCAAAAATGATTGCAGATATTGCTGCAGGAATTATGTCAATTAAATATGGTTTTAAAGGTCCTAATTTTGCAACTGTTTCAGCATGTGCATCCTCTAGTCACTCTATTATTGATGCCTTTAATTACATCCGCTTAGGGAAGGCAAATATATTTTTATGTGGTGGCTCTGAGGCTTCTATTCATGAAGCTGGAGTTGGTGGATTTAATGCACTAAAAGCTCTTTCAACAAATAATAATAATCCTACTCAGGCATCAAGACCATTTGATATTGATAGAGACGGATTTGTTCTGGGAGAGGGTGCTGGTGCTTTAATTTTAGAAAATTATAATCATGCTATAAAACGAAATGCTAAAATATATGCTGAAGTTATTGGAGCTGGAATGTCTGCTGATGCACATCATATAACCGCACCACATCCTGAAGGACAAGGTGCATTATTGGTTATGCAAAATGCATTAAAAGATGCAAAGATTCATTCAAAATACATAGATTATATTAATGTCCATGGCACCTCAACACCATTAGGAGATATTTCTGAAATGAAAGCAATTCAAAATATTTTTAAAGAAAATATTTATGATTTAAATATTAGCTCTACTAAATCGATGACTGGACATTTACTAGGTGCAGCTGGTGCCGTAGAAAGTATAGCATGTATATTATCTCTCTGCAGAGATATTATTCCTCCAACAATTAATTTAGAAAATTTAGATCCTCAATTAGATAGCAAAATTAATTACACTGCTAAAATTGCACAAAAAAGAAAAATAAATTATGCTTTATGCAACACATTTGGGTTTGGAGGACATAATGCCTCAATAATATTTAAAAGCTATAAAAATTAATGAAGCGAAATTTGAAATTTGAAATTAACTATGATATTAATTATACTCTTATTGGGCTTAGATCAAAAACAGAAGATTACCAATTTGCATATTCATTAAATAAATCATCTTTTTTCTTATTTTATCGTTTAAACAAGGATATTAGTTACATTATTAATAAAAAAAAAATTTATTTCTCCGTATATAAAGACTGGAATGAAATACTGAAAAGACAAAGTTTTTTAATTAGTAATAAATCTTTTTACATCTCTGATTTAGATTCTACTGGAAATCTTTTTGATCAAAATACAATTGCTAACACTGCTTTTCTTATACCTGAATTAAAAGAATTTGATTATTTTATAAAACTAATTGGAATATGGAAAGAGGAAGAAATTTCAATTTTAAAAAGTTACTTAAATAATATGAAAACTGTAGAACTAGAGACAACCATCCAGTTAAAATTAATAAAATCAATAAATAATTTAGTTTTTTAAAATTATGATTGAAAGAAAATACAAACTTAAACGAACTAAAATTGTTGCTACAATTGGACCGGCTTCTTTAACTAAGAAAAAAATCAGAAAAATGATTCTAGCGGGAATGAATATTTGTAGAATCAATTTTTCACACTGCAATCATAATGATGCAAAAAAAATAATTTTAACTATTAATGAATTAAATATAGAGCTCAATTCACATGTTGCAATCTTAGGTGATTTACAGGGTCCCAAATTAAGAATTGGAGAAGTTACACAAAAAACAACTTTAAAAAAAAATGATTTAATAACTATTCAAGAGGGTCAAAATCCATCAAATAAAGAAAGTCTTTTTATTAATTATGTTAACATTATCAAAGATATTAAGGTAGGTGATAAAATACTATTAGATGACGGTAAAATAATATTAAAAGCACAAAATTCTGATAATGCGAAAATTCATTGTGTTGTTGTGCAGGGAGGTGAATTAAAAGAAAATAAAGGTGTTAATTTACCTAACACAAAAATATCAATCCCAACAATTACTAAAAAAGATTATACTGATGTTCTTTTTTGTATAAAAAATAACATAGAATGGTTAGCATTATCATTTGTTAGATCAGCTAAAGACATTATAAACTTAAAAAAAATTATTTCTGACCACAATGGAAATTTAAAGGTAATTGCAAAAATTGAAAAACCTGAAGCAATTAAAAATTTAAAATCTATTATTTTAAATTCGGATGCCCTAATGGTTGCTAGAGGTGATCTGGGAGTAGAAGTGCCTACACAAAAAGTACCTGTACTGCAAAAAAAGATTGTACGTGCATCCAGAAAAAAAGCTAAGCCAGTTATTATTGCAACACAAGTTATGGATAGTATGATTAATAATTTATCTCCAACTAGAGCTGAAACAAATGATGCTGCAAATGCAGTTTTTGACGGAGCTGATGCCTTGATGTTGTCCGGAGAAACCTCGGTCGGAAAATATCCAATAAGAGTAATTAGAATAATATCTAAAATTATTTTAGATGTAGAAGCATCTGATGAAAGAAAACATTTTAATAAATTTCTTCCTTATAAATCTAATAAAAGATATGTCTCCGATTCCATCTGTTACCAAGCATCTGAAATTGCAAATCAGGTTGAAGCAAAAGCAATATTAGCATTTACAGCATCGGGATATAATGCTCAAAAAATATCTTCAAATAGACCAAATGCTCATATATGTGTATTTACACATAATAGAAAACTTTTAAACACATTAAGTTTACTTTGGGGAGTCCTTGGTTTTTATTATAATAAATTTGATAGTACTGATAATACTATTCAAGAAACCCAAAATATTTTAATAAATGAAAATATCATAAAGTCTGGTGATTTTGTTGTCAATATTGCAAGTATGCCAATAAAAGAAAAGGGAATGACTAATATGCTTAAGTTAGAGAAAATAAAATGAAGCTAATGTATTTGGTTGAATTGTTTTAAAAATCTTATGTCATTCTCATAAAATAATCTTAAATCATCAACTTGATGTAAAAGCATAGTAATTCTTTCAATTCCTAGTCCAAATGCAAATCCAGAAAATTTTGTAGCATCTATATTCACATTTTCTAAGACATTTGGATCCACCATGCCACAACCCATTATTTCTAACCATCCTGTTCCCTTGGTAATTCTATAATCGGCTTCTGAATTTAAACCCCAATAAATATCAACCTCAGCACTTGGTTCAGTAAAAGGAAAAAAAGATGGTCTAAATCTTATTTTAACATCTTTACCAAACAGATTATGCACAAAATACATAATCATTTTTTTTAAATCAGAAAAATTCACGTCACTATCTATATATAGGCCCTCAATCTGATGAAAGATGCAATGTGCACGAGCAGAAATATCTTCCTTTCTATATACTCTTCCTGGGGATATTATTCTTATCGGAGGTGGATTGTTTTCCATATATCTAATCTGAACTGAGGAAGTATGAGTCCTCAATAATGTATCTGGATTAAGAGTAATAAAAAATGTGTCTTGCATATCTCTTGCGGGGTGATGTTCAGGCATATTTAATGCAGAAAAATTATGCCAGTCATCCTCTATCTCTGGGCCGTCAGAAATCACAAATCCAACTTTATTGAAAATTTCAATAATACGATTTTGAACTTTGGAAAGCGGGTGTTCCGCACCTATACCACTATAAATAGCTGGCATAGTTAAATCTAAATTTTCCTTCTTTGTTATTCTTTCTTCATTTGAAGAAAGAGTGTTTGCTTTATTAATTACAAGTTGTTTTAATTGATTTAATAATTTACCTGTAATTTTTTTTTCTTCATTAGGCAAGCTTTTAAATTGATTAAATAAATTATTTAGAATTCCGTTTTTACTTAAAAATGTATTTTTAAAATGAGTATATTCTTCTTTATTTTTAATAGATAATTTATTTATATCATTTATATATTTATTTATTTTTTCTTGCATTTATGACTATATTTATGTTACATCTAATTTACACGATATTAAATAATTGTTCACATGATTAAACAAAAATTATATAAAATTATATTATTATTTGTAGCATTTTCATTAACTCAATGCTATACAGATCCTTTCTTTACTTTAACTGTTGAAATCGTAGACCAAAATCTAAATCCAGTAGAAAATGTTAATATTGTTATTGAAGCAACAGATGTTGACAATGGAACAACTATTGACGGGTCAATTATTTTCTTTGAAGGAATAACAAATAATCAAGGTGTAGTAGAATTTGATTTTGAAAATAAAGCTTTTGTAAGTGCACGTGCATGTATTACTTTAAATGATATCAATATGTGTAAAGAGGGTCATATCTATTTAGAGGCAAACACAAATAAAAACTTAACTTTAATGATTGATGAAGGAGATTGTATATATTGTTATTAAAACTTAATTCCTGATTCAGTAAAGTATATAATAGCTGCTTCCTTCATTAATATAGTTTGTTCTCCTGGTTTAAGAGGGGGTAGTTCTGTGTTAGTTTTCCAATGTGGCCATCCTTCTTCATCTTTACCTTTATACTCATAAAATCCATAATTGCTTAACAACTTACAAATTGCAATATGTAATAGATTCATTTTTTCATCTTTAGTGAATTCTCTATATCCTTGGCCAAGTTCATTTACACCAATTAAAAATAGAATAGCTTGTAAATCTAAATTCTCGCCACCTCCAAACTTTTTACTTATAAAATGAACAAGTGCTTCCCATTTCTTTTTATTAAATTCTAATTTATTTCTTTGCATTTTAGATGTCAATTTTTAGTGATTTCATATTTAATATTCCTGGCAAATTACTGTCTCTAAAAAAATCAAGCATCGCACCTCCTCCAGTCGATATATAACTAAAATTATTTTTCATTTCTAATTTCGCAATATCAGACACTGTATCTCCCCCTCCAACAATACTATATGCATTATGAGCAGTTGCTTGTGTAATAGATTCTGCTATTTTTCTTGTTCCAAAAGAAAAAAGATCAATTTCTGACACACCCATTGGTCCATTCCACATAATTAATTTTGAGGCTTTTATGGTTTCTGAAAATAATCTTATTGTATCTTTTCCAATATCAACTCCCATATATGAATCTGGTATGTTGTTAATGTAAATATTTTTACAATCTACACTATTCTCTAAATCATTAGTCGCTATACAATCAGTTGGTAAAATTATTTTTGTTTTACTTTGCTGTGCTCTATCCAAAAAAGATTTTACTACGCCTAATTCACTTTCTTTATAAATTGAATCACCTATACTTCCCCCTAAAAACTTGATAAATGGGAAAGCCATCCCTCCGCCTATCAATATATTATCAGCTTTATTTAAAAATGTTTTTAATAGGTGTATTTTTGATCCGATTTTTGATCCCCCTACAATAATTGTAAATGGTCTCTTGTTATTTTGATTTAGTTGTGATAATTCATCTAATTCTTTCTTTACTAGTAAGCCTTTAAATTTCTTATTTAAAAAAAAATTACCGATTGCAGATACTGATGCATGATGTCTATGGGAAACACCAAATGCATCATTTACATATATATCTCCGTATTTAGACAGTAACTCAGCAAACTGTACATTATTTTCCTTTTCACCAGAATAAAACCGTAAATTTTCTAAAAGAAATATCTGATTTTTATTTTTACTCAATAAATTTCTAACATTACCATTTATATCTTTAACAAATTTTACCTTTTTTGTTAATAATTTTTCAATTGATGGTATTATTTGCTTTAATGAATATTTAGATTCTTGCTTTAAGGGCCTGCCCAAATGAGACATTAAAAAAACATTCATCTTTTTATCTAAAAAATACTTGATGGTTGGGATAGCAGACTCTATTCTAGTTAAATCTATTACTTTACCTTGCTTTATTGGCACATTAAAATCTACCCTAATCAATACTTTATTCACGGATTTAAAATTAATCATTACTATATTAAAAAATTAAATAACTCAAAGATAACTAAATCTATTTTGTAAATTTAATTCATGTATTTTAATAATGTATTAGGAAATGAACTAGTAAAAAAATTACTCCTTGCAGAATTCCATTCTAACAGAGTTCCACATGCACAATTATTTTTTGGAGAAGATGCAAGTCAACAATTACCAATGGCATTAGCTTTCTCTTCATTTATTTTTTGTAAAAAAAGGAGCTCTAGCGATGCCTGTGGACAATGTTCAAGTTGTGTTAAAATGTCCAAACTTATTCACCCCGACTTACACTTTTTTTATCCAACTATTAAAATACAGAAGGGTGAAGAAAAAAAATCTGAAAGCAAAAAATATTTCCCAAAATTACAAGAAACTCTTCTTGAAAATCCCGCAGTCAACATAAATAAGTGGGAAACTAATTTGCATTCAACAAAAAAAGCAAGCATTCGATCAGCTGATTTAGTAAAAATGTGTGACATTGCGAATCTAAAATCATATGAGGGAGAATATAAAATTTTTATTATATGGGGAGCTGATAAAATTATTCAAAAATCTATTTCAATATTGCTAAAAACACTTGAAGAGCCTCGAGCAAAAACTGTATTTATATTAATTGCAAATAATCCAAATCTAATCCTACCTACTATAACATCAAGACTCCAAGTTAAAAGGTTTGAAAAAATTAATAAAGATATTCTCACCGAATACTTTGAAAAAAAATTCCCACACATCGAAAAAAACAAAATTACATCTGAAATTAATAATTACAAAAACAATTATTATGACATATTAGATCAATTAAAAGAAAATAACAATGATGACAGTGTTATTTCTGAATTCATTAATTGGATTAGATTGTGTTTTTTATGTGTTAATCAAAAATCTAAATGTATGAATCCTAAAACTAACGAAATTGAATCTGTGATGATACAATTAATTAGTTGGTGTAATATGATGGCTGATTGTGATAAGAATTTTCAAAATCAACTAATTAATAAAGCTATTGAAGTTATAAGAGAGGCTTTTCTATTGAATTATGATTTACAAACATTAATTTGTAAAAAAACTAAGCATCCAAATTTTAGCATTCATTTATTTTCTAAATATATTCAGCATAATAACATAGCTGAAATACTTTCTTTATTAAGTAATGCCAACTATTGTTTAGATAGATATGCTAATTCAAAAATATTATTTTTAGATTTATCATTTAATCTAGGAAAGTTGTTGAATAAAAACAAATAAAATGGGTTGCACCAACTGTAATACGATCGTAAAGAAAAAATCTGGATGTAAAAATAGTAACAATTGCAGTCGATGTAATAAATTCACTGTTTTTGACTGGTTAAATAATATACAAAGTCCATCACAAAAAACTAAATGTAAAATAATTGAAGTATCATTTAAAAATGGGCGAAAAAAATACTATTCAAATCACAAAGAATTAAATATAAAAATTGGAGATCCAATTGTAGTGAAATGCGATGTTGGATATGATATTGGTCTTATCTCTTTAAAAGGTGAGCTAGTAAAAATTCAACTAAAAAGAAAAAATATTAATCCTGATCAAATTATAGAAATAATTCGACATCCTTTCCAAGGAGAATTAGACTTGTGGCATACAGCAATCAAACTAGAAAAAGATACTTTGTTACAAGCAAGAAAAATTGTTAAAAATCTTCAATTAAATATGAAAATTACTGATGTTGAATATCAAGCTGATAAAAAAAGAGCAATATTTTATTACTTAGCTGATGAACGAGTTGATTTTAGAGAGCTTATAAAAGTTATTAATAAAGAACTGAATGTCAAAAGTTTATTGAAACAGGTTGGAGCTAGACAAGAATCTGCAATTATAGGTGGTATAGGTTCTTGTGGACGAGAACTTTGCTGCTCTTCTTGGTTAACTGATACCCGCAGTGTGAGTATTTCTGCTGCAAGATATCAGAAACTTTCGTTGAATCCACAAAAATTGACAGGACAATGTGGAAAATTAAAGTGCTGTCTAAATTATGAACTTGAAAATTATATGGAAGCATTGAAAGAATTCCCAAATACGAAAATCTTAATCGAAACAAAAAAGGGAAAAGCTAGTGTTCAAAAAATAGATATTTTCAAAAAAAAGATATGGTATAGTTATATAGAAAATAGTCATGACTGGTTTCAATTATCATTAAAAAATGTTAATAAAATGATTACGTTAAATAAACAAGGAAAAAAAGATTTTATACTTGAAAATTTTATAAAAACAATCTAGGTAAATAATTATTATGAACAAACTTTTTATTATACTTTTAATTTTATTCTCTTGTAACAAAAAAGTTATTTCTACTTATCAAGTAGATGAAAATAGCTGGAGTGCTAATGACTCTATTATATTTGATTTTAATATTTCAGATACAGTTTCAACATACAATTTATCTTTTTTTATAAGAAATACATTAGATTTTGAGTATAGAAATATTTTTTTACTTATTAATACAAATTATAATAATGCAACGATTAAAAAAGATACCGTAGAGTATGCAATCACAAATAAATCCGGACAGTGGCTTGGTCGTGGATTTGGTGATATGAAAGATAATTATTTAATTTTTGAAGAAAATTTAATTTTTAATAACACTGGTCAATATGAGTTAAGTGTGAAGCATGGAATGAGAAGTGAGCCGCTAATTGGAATTAATACATTTGGATTTAAACTTAATAAGAATGAAAATTAAAAATTTTAAAAAATACTTTTTTATTATCTTTTTAAGATACATAACTCCCGCTACTATAATTCTACCTGTGTTAATACTATTATTATGTTTATTTTGTGCAGCTAACGGTATATGGGGGCCCCTACCTGATTTTCAAGAGCTAGAAAATCCAGAAACTAATTTAGCAACAGAAATTATATCATCTGACAATAAAATACTTGGAAAATACTTCTACGAAAACCGTACTCACGTAGAATATGATTCTTTAGCAACAGTTCTCGTGGATGCTTTAATTGCAACAGAAGATGAAAGATTTTTTACACATTCTGGTATTGATTTTATAGCTTTAATTAGAGTGCTGAAAGGAGTGCTTACAGGCAATAGTAATCTTGGTGGAGGCAGTACCATTACACAACAACTAGCTAAAATGTTTTTTTCAAAAAAGCCAACATCCAAGATAGACAGAGTAAAACAAAAATTTAAAGAATGGATAATCGCAGTTAGGATTGAAAGACAGTATTCAAAACAAGAAATTATATCTATGTATTTAAATAGATTTGATTTTTTAAATCTTGCTGTAGGAATTAAATCTGCATCTAAAGTCTATTTTGATACAACTCCATATAATTTAAAAATCGAGCAGGCTGCTACATTAGTGGGTATGGCAAAAAATCCTTCTAGATACAATCCTTTACGATGGATAGAAAAAACGACTCAAAGAAGGAATATCGTTTTAAATCAAATGGTTAAAAATAATTATTTATCTAAAAAAGAATGTGATTCACTAACCCTAATACCAATTGAACTAAGCTACAAAAAAGTAGATCACAATGAAGGAACAGCAACATATTTTAGAGAGTATTTAAGATCTTATATGCGAAATTGGGCAAAAAAAATAGAAAAAGAAACTGGTGAAAAATACAATATTTATAAAGATGGATTAAAAATTTATACAACTATTAATTCAAAAATGCAGAAAAATGCAGAAAAAGCAGTTACTAATCACATAAAAAATCTTCAAACTAAATTTTATGATCATTGGAAAGAGTTTGAAAATGCACCATATGATACAAGTTGGCGTACTGGACAAATTGACACACTTATATTAATTCCTGCTATTAAAAGATCTGAGAGATATAGAAAACTAAAACTAGCGAAAAAAAGTGAAAAAGAAATTTTGAAAATTTTTAATAATCCCGTTAACATAAATGTTTTTTCTTGGAACGGAAGATTAGACACATTACTTAGTCCCTTAGATTCAATAAAATACTATAATTATTTTTTACATTCTGGCCTAATTTCTATTGACCCGTCGAATGGCCATATTAAAGCTTGGGTTGGTGGTATTAATCATGAACAATTTAAATATGATCATGTGTTTGAAGGTAAACGACAAGCTGGATCCACATTTAAACCTTTTATTTATGCAACAGCTATTGATCAATTTAAATACTCACCTTGCTTTAAAATTCCAAATGTTCAAGTAATATTTGAAAAAGGTAAAAGGTGGAAATTAGAAGAAGATTATATTCCGGAAAATGCAAATAAAGAATACGGTGGAGAATATACTTTAGTTGAGGGTTTAGCAAAATCTAAAAATACTATTTCTGCTTATTTAATGAAGCGTGTTGGACCAAAAAGAATAATTAATTTAGCTAAAAAAATGGGAATTAATAGTTATTTACCAGCTGTTCCTTCCTTATGTTTAGGTGCTGCAGAAGTATCCTTATTTGAAATTACTGGTGCATATACTACTTTTGCAAATGAAGGAATATATAATGAGCCCATCTTCATTACAAGAATAGAGGATAAAAATGGTATAGTATTAGAAAGCTTTTCTAATAGCCCCGTTGAAATACTAAGCAAAGAAAAAAATTATATAATGGTGAAATTACTCCAAGGTGTTATCAATAAAGGTTCAGGCGGAAGACTTCGTTGGAAATATCAATTTAAAAATCAAATTGCTGGTAAAACAGGCACTACACAAAATCACTCGGATGGATGGTTTATAGGCTTTGTTCCTAATTTAGTAACAGGAGTATGGACAGGTGCAGATAATCGATCTGTTCGATTTAGGGATTTATATTTGGGACAAGGTGCTGAAATGGCATTACCAATTTGGGGGGAATATATGCAATCTTTATATAACGAAAACTCACTAAATATATCTACTGAAAATTTCCCTTTTCCAGAGAATGGTGTTTCGGTAGTGCTCGACTGTAATAAAATAATAGATAATAATACCGAAGAAGAATTTTAATATGAATAAATTATATAATAATGCTCACGAGGCAATAATTGATGTAAAAGATAATAATACTATTATGCTAGGTGGTTTTGGGTTATGTGGTATTCCCGAAAACCTTATACAGGCACTTGTAAAAAAGGGAACTAAAAATCTTACATGTATTTCTAATAATGCAGGAGTAGATGATTTTGGTATTGGATTATTATTAAAAACTCGTCAAGTTAAAAAAATGATATCATCATATGTTGGTGAAAACTCTGAATTTGAACGACAACTTCTAAATGGTGAACTTGAAGTGGATTTAATTCCGCAGGGCACTTTAGCTGAAAGATGTAGAGCAGCTGGAGCGGGAATTCCCGCATTTTATACTCCTGCAGGTGTCGGAACAGAAATTGCGAAAAATAAAGAAATTAAATTATTTAATGGGAAAGAATATATTTTAGAATTAGCATTTCAGTCTGATTTTGCTTTTATCAAAGCTTGGAAAGGAGATGCCTTAGGTAATTTAATTTACAAAGGGACTGCTCGAAATTTTAATCCAATGATGGCTACAGCTGGAAAAATTACAATTGTTGAAGTTGAAGAATTAGTGCCTATTGGTAGTTTAGATCCAAATATAATTCATACTCCTAGTATTTATGTTGATCGAATTTTTGAAGGTAAAAATTATGAAAAAAGAATTGAAAAAATAACAACACAATAAAATATTATATAATGGGACTAAATAAATTTCAAATAGCACAAAGAATTTCACAAGAATTAAATGACGGTGATTATGTAAACTTAGGAATTGGTATACCAACTTTGATAGCAAACTATATTCCTAACAATATCTCTGTTATTATGCAATCTGAAAATGGTCTTCTTGGAATGGGCCCATTTCCTAAAAGGGAGGATGTCGATCCAGACTTAATCAATGCTGGTAAAGAAACAATTACTACTCTTGATGGCTCTTCTATTTTTAACTCATCTGAAAGCTTTGCAATGATTAGAGGAGGACGTGTTAACCTCACTGTTCTTGGTGCTATGGAGGTATCGCAAGCAGGTGATATTGCAAATTGGAAGATTCCTGGAAAAATGGTTAAAGGGATGGGGGGTGCAATGGACTTAGTAGCTTCAGCAAAAAATATCATTGTTGCTATGATGCATACAAATAAAAAAGGCGAGTCAAAGTTGCTAAAAAAATGTTCTCTTCCTATTACAGGTATTAATTGTGTAAAAAAAATTGTTACAAATTTAGCAGTAATTGATATAGAAAATAACAATTTTATTTTAAAGGAATATGCTCCTGGAGTATCAGTCGAAGAAATTAAAAATGCAACAGAGGGTGACTTAATTATAGCTGATTCTATTTCTGAAATGTGTCTACAATGAAAATAATATCATATAATATAAATGGTATAAGAGCAGCTGTTCGTAAAGGTTTTTTGAATTGGATAGAAACAGAATCCCCGGATGTAATTTGTTTACAAGAAATTAAAGCTAACACAGATCAGTTTGATGTTAGATTGTTTGAAAAATTAGGTTACAATTGTTATTGGCATTCTGCAAAAAAAGCAGGCTATAGTGGAGTAGCAATACTTACAAAACTAAAACCTAAAAATATTGTCTATGGATGTGGAATTAAAAAATTTGATGATGAAGGAAGAATTATAAAGGCTGAATTTGACAATATTAATATTTTATCTTGCTACTTTCCATCAGGTAGTAGCGGTGATATTAGGCAAAGTTTTAAAATGGATTTTTTAAAACTATTTTATAACTTTATTAGAAGAATCAAGGAAGAAAATAACACTCTAGTTTGTGGTGATTTTAATATATGTCATAAATCTATAGATATTCATGATCCTATTAGAAACAAATACTCATCAGGTTTCCTAGAAGAAGAACGACAATGGATAACCTCATTTTTAAAATTAGGATTTATTGATACTTTTCGCGAAATAAACAATAAACCAGAAAATTATTCATGGTGGAGTTATCGTGCAAGTTCAAGATTACGAAATAAAGGTTGGAGAATTGACTATCATATGTTAAGTGAGAATCTTAAAAAAAAGATAATTAATGCTGATATATTAAAAAATATTCATCACTCTGATCATTGTCCTATTTTACTGGAAATTTCTTAAGGACAAAGCACTGATTCACCAATCATAAGTGCAGTACCATTAAATCCTATTTCGACCAAATAACAATTGCCATTACCATCATTAATTATTAAATCATTTAGATTTAGATAATTCGAAGGTGGACCCACTGGACCCACTGGACCCACTGGACCCACTGGACCCACTGGACCTATCGGCCCCATACTTAAATCATTTAAAAAATCTTGTTCTGTTCCAGGATTTCCATCATTATCGCTGTCGTTATTTGCATTATCTCCTTCTTGATACCATAGCTCATATGTATTTGAAGCTAATAGTAAAATAAACTCATTTAATGTGCCTTCATTGCCGTTTGCTAGCCATGATTCATATAAACTTGCTCCAGTTGGACCTTGTGAACCAGTAAGGCCTTGTGAACCAGTAGGCCCAACTTCACCCTGTGGTCCAGTAGGTCCCATAGGTCCTTGTGGACCTGTAACACCCTGTGGTCCAGTAGGTCCCATTTCACCCTGTGGTCCAGTAGGTCCCATTTCACCCTGTGGACCTGGATTCCCCGGGTTTTCACTTGTCTCAGCGAACAATGCATAAGGTACACTTCTTAGTTGAGTAGATCCTATAATTAAATAATCTGTTTCTGAAGTGTTTGAACCTACTTCAGAGATACCTATTGTTAAAAAATGCAAGTGATTCCCCCAATCTATTAATTCAAAATCTGAAGTTGGAGTTGCTTGCCCACCACCAATAGCTAAATTTACTAATCCTATGTTATTAGTAGTTACTGAAAAATGTTCTTCTCTATATATTGGAAAGTTGTCAGGACTATCTTCAGAAATACTGACAGAAATATTAATTGTTTCATTCACTCTAGGCTGCCAGTTAGCATCTCTTATTACAGTTTGATATGAAAATGTGTGAGGTGCTTGTGCACCAACAAGTCCAATAAAAAGAATTAAAAAAATATTAAATAAATTTTTCATATTAATTATGCTTTTGAATTTGATAAAATTGTATTGAATTATCACTAAATACTATTTCTAAAAAGTAAACTCCATTTGAAAATAAAGATAGATCTATAACTTGTTTTACATCACCCGAAGCACTAGAAATTGATGCTAGGAGAACACCTTTTGTGTCAATTAATTTTAAATCTACTTTTTCTTTTGTGTTACAATTAATGTAAATAACATCAGTAGTTGGATTGGGATAAAAATCAATTTTATAATTTTCCCTAAACTCACTAATGTGTGATATCTCATAATTTTCTTGATGAAATCCTTGAGTGAGTATTACATCATTTTGATTAATTGTTTCAATAGAAATTTCTCCCAAAGAAAAAGATAAATTATAATTATCTTGTGATAATGTTCCACCTGAAGAAGCAATTAATTCAGGACTATTAATAATTTCTACCTGAGCATATAAATTATTCATTGAAAAGAAAAATAAAAATAAATATAATCTATACATAAATCTATTCTTTAATAAAACAATGTGTAGCTGACTGATCATCTGACTGTAAGTTAATAAAATATGTTCCTGTTTTTAATCTTTCAACATCTAATTTAATACTATTTGGTTCTGATTGAAAATTTTCATCTAAAATATCTAGTATTTGTCTTCCTTGACAATCATAAATCTTTAATAATAACTTTGAAAAGTTTTTAAAATTATGAGTAATTGTAATTTCACTGTTTACAGGGTTTGGAAATATATCAACATATGAATTTATGTTTTCTGATATACTTGTTTCCTCTGAAATACCTAAGTAAATATCTTCATCCCCTTCTTCGTAGGGTACATAATAAATTGGGCAAAAAAACATTTCATCAGTTGTTAATTCACCCCACGACATATTAAAATCATTAGTATTATCATATTTAGCAATAGCTTCTATTCTTGAGCCTGCAGGAATATGTTGCATATATTCAGGGTAATAAAAACCTTGCCAATCAAAATCCCAATCAGGAATTTTAATAATAGGTAATGTTTCCCCATTGGGGGTTTCAGCATATACTTCCCATGATTTCCCCATTAAATGAGAGTGTGGTAAAATACCCAATAAACTCCAGGCCTCAGGCAATTCGCAATTCTGTTCTCCATATAATCCTGTAGGTTGACCAAATTGATAAATTTCACTAGGGCCAAACATATCAAGAAAAGAATTTGAAAAGTTTAAACATGCCTCTAGTTCAGTTTGTGTATTTGCTTGTATATCCAAGTCTAATCTCAACCACATTTTCATTTGAACCTCTCGTTGTACTTCTGAGGCTGGTTTTGTAAATATATTTATTGATGACTTGTCCCATTCATCAATAGATGATGGGGCATAATGAATTTGACACAGTAAATCAGCACCTGCTGGAATTTTCATTCCAAGTTCACCATTCCAAACTATTGGATTCATTCCTGGTGCATAACCACCTAAAAAAACATAATCATTTGGACTTACCCCGTCTAAACTAAAACCACCAAAAGACTCATATCCTAAAACATTTGGTGATTCAGCATCAAGTTGTGCTGCAGTACCTGTAACATCAATCATCATAATTGCATGATGAACCGCCTCTCTATTATCAGGCCTAAATTCAATTGATTTAATATATGTGTCTTCTGTAAAACCGGTTGGAAATACAAACACTCTATAATCGTCCATATTATTTCCTTCAATATAATACTCGGATTCCATTTCAAAAACATAATCAGGCTCACCAATAGCTGATCCTGATGGAAAGTCAGGGATAGATGCTTCTAGGGATGGGTCTCCCTCAGGATACCCTTGATCAACCCAATCACTAATTAACATTTTTTCTTCTTCAGTTAAATATCGCTGATCCAATAAAGCATGATTTGTATAGCTAGGGTCTGGAGGCCAAGGAGGCATATAATTATTTTGAGTTACCTCTTTAATCATATCTGCCATTGCAGCTACCTCAGGATATGAGGTGAAAGACATAGGGCCTGCTTCACCTGGTCTATGACAACTTGTACAGTTATTATATATAATTGGGGAAATATCTTCAGTAAATGTAATTTCATTTGTTTGACCAAATGACAGATAACTAATAAAAGAAAACAGTATAATTTTTTTCATAAAAAAATAATTTTAATAATTTATAAGACAACCTACAGCATCCGTTTCGAAATATACAATTTCTTCCTGATTTATAAAATCAGTTAAAATATTTGACAAAAAATTCTGTGTTGGAGGACTCCATTCACCTAATTCTTGGTAACTATTATCAATCATTCCTTTATATACTAGTTCCCCATTTATCTCAATAAATATTTCTGGTGTTACTGAAGGTAAGTAATTTTGTGTATATAATCCTGGAATATTAGCATTATGATTATAGTCAATTGAAATATTAAAAGGAATATCATAATCTATTATAAAATCTGCAATACTACTATTTGTAGAAAATGAATTTGGCGAAAATCCTCTAAAAACAAAATCTTGATTTAAAGTGTCACAAAAGTATCGGTAAGCATCCCTAAGAGGACCACACATATACTGAGCTATTGGACAATTTTCATAAAGAAAAACCGTAACCATGACTTCAGGAATGGTGCTAGGCTCAGGCAAGCAAGCATCCCAACATTCTTCTAGTGAAGAAAACAAACCTGAATCACTCTCAACGCAGCAGCAACTTTCACATGCATATCTGGTTTCTTCAGCCTGTTCACAAGAAAAGAAAAGTAAAATTAAGAAAATAAATATTGTGAATCTTCTCATTATTTAACAAAGGTAATCATTTAATGGTTAATTATAATTCTTTTAATGAATAGTGAGCTGAAGAGGAGATTTGAACTCCCGACCTCTTCCTTACCAAGGAAGTGCTCTACCCCTGAGCTACATCAGCATAAAAAATATGATTTAATTTAATAAAATAACAAAGTTAATAATTTGAACTATATTGTCACATCTAAGATGTGATATGTCAAAAAGAAAAAAAAACAATCAAATAAACTTAAAAGATTTCATATTAGAAATTCTAAAAAATAATAAATCTACTATGAATAGTAGGCAGTTAGCCTGGGCACTAAATATGAAGGGTGGCAAACATCTTAAAAAGATTACTTCTTCTCTTAAGAAATTAGAACATGAAAAATTAATTATTCAATCTGAAAAATATAAATTTCAGTATAATAATAATAAGTTTACAACAGGTGTTATTGACATAAATAAAGCTGGTAATGGCTATGTATCATCTAAATTTTATAAAGATGATATTTTTATAGAAAAAAAAAAACCGACTTAATTCTTTAAATCATGATACTGTATCAATAGAAATAATTAAAAGTAAAAAAAGTGGATTTGCTGGAAGGGTACAGGAAGTTATTTCAAGAAAACAAAATAAATTTATTGGAAGAATCAAAAAAGAATCAAAAAATTACTTTTTTATTGCGAATAATGCTAAAATAGGATCTGATTTTTTTATTCCACTTGAAAAATTAAATGGTGCTAATCATAATGATTTAGTAATAATTGAATTTATAGATTGGCCGGTCACTGCTGGATGCCCTTTCGGATCCGTAGTTAAAATTCTTGACGATGAACTAAATTTAAAAACATATATTAATTCATTAATTGAAACTTTGAGTCTTAGAAATTCATTTTCTGATGACATTAATTCTGAACTATCTAAAATTGATACGACGATTCCCGAAAAAGAAATAACAAAAAGAAGAGATTTCAGAGATAAGTTAACTTTTACAATTGATCCAGACGATGCAAAAGATTTTGATGATGCTATATCTTTTAACTTACTACCTAATAATAATATTGAAATTGGAATACATATAGCTGATGTCAGTTACTACATTCAACAAGATTCTGCTATTGATAAAGAAGCATTTTTAAGAGCATTCTCTATTTATTTCCCTGGCAAAGTGATTCCTATGATTCCTGAAAAATTATCAAATTTAGTTTGTTCACTCAGACCTAATGAAGACAAATTAAGCTTTTCCATTGTTGTTCAATTTAACACACAATTTAAAATGTTAGAAAATCTTTGGATGGGTAAAGGTATTGTTAATTCCAATAAACGATTTACATATGAGGAAGTTGAAAATATTATAAATTTAAAGGATTCAAAAAAATATAAAGAAATACAGATTCTATATAAGATAAGTAAAAATCTTAGGGAAAAAAGAATGAGGAGTGGTTCAATTGACTTCAATCGAAGTGATATAAAATGTATATTAAATAACGATATGGAGCCCGTTAAAGTAATCGAAAAAAAAACATTAAAAGCACATAATTTAGTTGAGGAATTTATGTTAATAGCTAATAAATTAGTAGCAAATAAACTATCTGCATTAAGGCAATCAATTTATAGAATTCATGATTTACCAAATCAAGAATCACTGGAAGAACTTTCTTTATATTTGAAGCATCTTGGAGAAACTAGTATTAATTTAAACTCGCGTGATAAAAATCTACCAAATACAATTAATAATTTATTAAAAAAAGATGATTTAAAGGCAAATAAAAAAATACTTCAGAACCTAATTTTAAGGTCGATGTCAAAAGCAAGCTACAGTAGGAAAAACATAGGACATTATGGTTTAGGATTTAAAAAATATACTCACTTTACATCTCCAATAAGAAGATATGCTGATTTATTAATTCATCGTATTCTAAATGCTGCGATTTACAATAGTAAAATTAACATTTCAGAATTAGATAAACAGTGTGTACATTTTGCGAATGTAGAAAAATCTTATACCGATATTGAAAGAAAAACAAATAAATTTATACAATTAAAATTACTAGAAAAGTCTATCGGTCAAACTTTTAAGGGTCTTATATCAGGATTAACAAAATGGGGTATATATGTTGAGTTGGAGGATGGGGCTGGCGAAGGTCTTGTTGCAATTAAAGAATTAAAAGACGATAATTATTATTTAAATGAAGCTAAAAAATCTTATGTCGGAAGAAAAAGTGGAAAAAAATTCCAACTTGGTCAGGAGGTAAGTGTAGAAATTAAAAAAATAAATTTATTAAAAAATGAAATGGACATGGTATTTGTTTAAAAACATATATTGTTTTATATATGTATATATATTGATTCCTATATTCTTAGTTGGCTGTGCTAATATTGTAGCACCTAGTGGAGGTGATAAAGACATATCCCCGCCTAAAATAATTTCAGCAAATCCTCCCAGCAAATCTATTAATTTTAATGGTAAAAAGATAATCTTAGTATTTGATGAATATTTCAAATTAAAAAAAAATAATATTAATCTTTCCCCGATATGTGAACCACCTCCAAAAATTAATATAAAAGGCAAAACAATTGAAATTAATATTTAGTGTGACCTAATGGATTCAACTACATACACAATAAATCTTAGCAAATCAATTGTGGATTTAAACGAGGGTAACATATTAAACAATTACAAATATGTGTTCTCTACAGGGGCCGAGCTAGATTCTTTAAGCATAAAAGGCTCTGTTAATGAGCTTTATAATAATAAGGTGGCCAACAATGTACTAATAGGACTTTATCAAAGCACAGACTCGATTAAACCTTATTATTACACATTTAGCAATGAAAATGGTGAATTTTTAATTGACAATATTTCTAAAAAAGACTTCATTCTTTTTGCTATTAAAGATGAAAATATGAATTTAAAATATGACACCGGTGAGATGATATCTTTACCTGAAAAAATTTATGATTTTAGTGGAAATAAAAATATTGGCTTATTTTATGAGGACCTCTCAAATCAAATTATAAATGTTGAAAACATTCATAGGAATTCAATTATCTTTAATCATGGTAATATCAACGATTCTATTTTTATTTTAAATACTAATGGATTATGGTCTAAAGGTAATAATTATTCAATGTTTTGGTTTAATGAAAATCCTACATTTATTAAATATAAATTTAATAATATAACTGATTCAATCCGAATTTTTAATAGAGATAGTGTTGAATTAAAATTAAATTTAACAAGCACGATTGAGGATTATTATTTTAACAAAAAAATTATTATAAACTCTAATATTCCTATTACGGATATAGAAGAAAATTTAATTTACTGGAAACACTCCGATCAAAGTACCAATCTGTCTATCATTGATGATTTTAATATACAGTTGGATGTTGCTGAAGCCACTGAAGCACCACAATTATTAATTATTAATAAAGGTGCTATTAATTTTGTAAATAACACTCTTAATGATTCGTCTGTCTTTAATTTTAACTATAACGAAAATGATTATGGTACCATTCATTTAAAATGTGAAACTTGCAGTGAAAAAACAATTATAGAATTATTTAATGCAAATCAAAATACAATAATAAAAGAAAGCTGGAAAGATCACCTTAAATTTAGTTTTATTACACCGGGAAAATATAATCTTCGAATATTTGAAGATCTTAATGGAGATTTCAATTGGAATAGTGGAAAAATTAACCCTATTAAAAAGCCTGAACCTATTAAAATATACCCAGAAGAAATTAAAATTAAAGCTAATTGGGAAATAGATCTTATAATTGAATGAAACATATATAGAAAACTATATGTTTTAAGCGATGAATTATTTCATACAATCTTGCTAAATTCCTTTAATTATGTTGTTTTATATTTTTTTCTGATTTAAATTAGTAACTGATTTACAATAAAATATATTTACAAAATGCAATCTTCAATAATTAAAAAATTTTTTATGGCATTGTCCGGCATTTTTTTAATGATTTTTTTATTACAACACCTTGCAATCAATCTCACATCACTAATTCCAGATAATGGAGAAACATTTAATACCATTTCACATTTTATGGGCTATAATCCAATTGTACAGTTTGTATTGCAACCTATTTTAATTTTTGGTGTGTGTTTTCATTTCGTAATGGGATTTATTTTAGAATATCAAAATCGAAAAGCTAGAGTTCAAAAATATATTTTACATAAAACAAGAAGTTCGTGGATATCTAGAAATATGATAATCTCCGGTTTAGTGATACTGGCTTTTTTAATTTTACATTTTGATGATTTTTGGCTGCCTGAAATTAATGATAAATATATAAACCCCGTACTACCCGATCCTGAAAAATATTTTTTCCATTTACAAGAACAATTTTATAACCAAACATATAGGACTATTTTTTACTGCATATCTTTTGTTTTATTAGGATTGCATTTGAATCACGGTCTAGCATCCTCTTTTCAATCAGTAGGAGTAAGCAGTGCTAATAAACACATATTAAAAGTAGCAGCCAACGTATATTCTATTACAATTACAGTAGGATTTATTTCTATTGCAATTTTTCATTATTTTATTCATTAGATTTTATATGAGCGAGCCAAATTTACATAATCATAATTCAAGTGAAAGTTTTCCTTTTTCTAATAAAGTGCCTAAAGGGCCAATAGGTAATAAATGGGAACAACATAAGGGAAAAATAAACTTAGTTAGCCCTGCAAATAAAAGAAATATTGATATTATAGTTGTTGGAACCGGTCTTGCGGGTGCATCTGCATCTGCAACACTAGCAGAACTTGGGTACAATGTAAAAGCTTTTTGCTTTCAAGACTCTCCAAGAAGAGCTCACTCTATCGCAGCACAAGGAGGGATTAATGCTTCAAAAAATTACCAAGGCGACGGTGATTCTAATTATAGATTATTTTATGATACAATTAAAGGTGGTGACTATAGGTCTAGGGAAGCGAATGTATATCGTTTAGCTGAAGTTTCAGCAAATATAATTGACCAGTGTGTTGCACAAGGGGTGCCTTTTGCAAGGGATTATGGTGGCCTACTTGACAACCGATCTTTTGGTGGTGTTTTAGTTTCTAGAACTTTCTATGCTAAAGGGCAAACAGGCCAGCAGTTATTACTGGGAGCATACTCTGCTCTTAACAGACAAATAAATAGAGGAAAGGTTAACATGTATACTCGACATGAAATGATGGACTTAGTGGTTGTTGATGGAAAAGCTCGTGGAATAATTGCCCGTAATCTTGTTAATGGGAATATTGAAAGACATGGCGCCCATGCTGTTGTTATTGCTAGTGGAGGATATGGTAATGTTTTTTATCTATCTACAAATGCTATGGGGAGTAATGTTACAGCAAGTTGGAAAATATATAAAAAAGGTGCATTTTTTGCTAATCCATGTTTTACACAAATACACCCAACATGTATACCTGTTTCTGGAGAACACCAATCTAAACTTACATTAATGTCAGAGTCGTTAAGAAACGACGGGAGAATTTGGGTGCCAAAACATAAAAAAGATGTGGAAAAAATAAGAAACAGGGAACTTAAGCCAACTGAAATAGCTGAGGAAGATAGAGACTATTACTTAGAGAGAAGATATCCTGCTTTTGGAAATTTAGTGCCTAGAGATGTTGCATCAAGAGCAGCGAAAGAGAGATGTGATGCAGGTTATGGGGTCAATAAAACTGGTCAAGCAGTTTACCTTGATTTTGCATCTGCTATAATTAGATATGGTAAAGAAAAGGCCATTTCTACTGGTCAAGACCCAAATAATACGACATTAATCGATAAGCTTGGTAAGCAGGTTATTAAAGCTAAATATGGTAACCTTTTTCAAATGTATGAAAAAATAGTTGACGAAAATCCATATGAAACACCAATGCAAATATTCCCTGCTGTACATTATACAATGGGTGGTGTTTGGGTGGATTATAATTTAATGACCACTATTCCGGGTTGTTTTGCAATTGGAGAAGCTAACTTTTCTGATCATGGTGCAAATAGACTTGGGGCATCTGCACTAATGCAGGGATTAGCAGATGGCTATTTTGTTTTACCATATACTATTGGGGACTACTTAGCAAATGACATTAAAACTGGTAAAATAGATGTGAATATGAAAGCCTTTGAAGATGCGGAGAAAAAAGTAAAAGAATTTATATCAAATATTTCATCAAATCAATCTGGAAACCCCGTAGATTATTACCACAAAAAACTTGGTCAAATTATGTGGAATAAGTGTGGGATGTCTCGAAATGAACAAGATTTAAAAAAAGCAATAGAAGAAATTAAAATACTAAAAAAAGACTTTTATAAAAATGTTTATGTCCCAGGAGAATCAGGTGGTTATAATGAAGAACTTGCTAAAGCTGGTCGTGTAGCAGATTTTTTAGAACTCGGTGAACTTTTTGCAATAGATGCCCTGGAAAGAAAGGAATCCTGCGGGGGTCATTTTCGAGAAGAGTATCAAACTAAAGAAGGTGAAGCTCTGAGAAACGATGAAGACTACACTTTTGTTTCATGTTGGGAGTTTATGGGAGATGGAAAAACCCCTAAGCTCAATAAAGAACAATTAAAATTTGAGTCTATTGAATTAAAATCTAGAAGCTATAAATAATATGGATTTATCACTTAAAATTTGGAGACAAAAAAATAAAAACGAAAAAGGGTCCATGCAAGACTACTCAATAAAAAATATAGAACCTGATATGTCATTTCTTGAAATGCTTGATGTGCTTAATCAGCAACTTATTAGTGGCGGAGAAGAGCCTGTTGCTTTTGACCATGACTGTCGAGAAGGTATTTGCGGATCTTGTTCTTTGGTTATTAATGGAGCTCCACATGGACCCCATAAAAGCACAACCACATGTCAGTTACATATGAGAAAATTTAAATCTGGGGACACAATTTATATTGAACCATTTAGAGGCTCTGCTTTTCCGATTATTAAAGATTTGATTGTTGACAGAAGTTCATTTGATAGAATACAGCAGGCTGGCGGGTATGTGTCAGTTAACACATCAGGTAATACGGTCGATGCAAATGCTACTCCAATACCAAAACCAAATGCTGATGAAGCATTTAAATCTGCAGCTTGCATTGGTTGTGGTGCCTGTGTTGCTGCCTGTAAAAACTCATCTGCTATGTTATTTGTTGGTGCTAAAGTTTCACAATATGCTCAACTTCCACAAGGCAAAGTTGAAAGAACTGAGCGAGTTAAAAATATGGTTGTCCAAATGGACAAAGAAGGTTTTGGTAATTGCACTAATACTGGTGCTTGTGAAGCACATTGCCCAAAAGAAATTTCATTGGACAATATTGTAAAACTAAATAGAGAATACTTAAACTCAAAAATCAAATAATGAGATATCCTCCAATTGATAATAAATTATTTAAAAGTAATCGTTCTGAATTTTCAGAATTATTAAGAAATAATTCTATTGCCATATTTAATTCCAATGATTTAATGCCGAAAAATGCTGATCAATTAATGACATTTAAGCAAAATAGTGACCTTTTTTATTTATCTGGTATTGATCAGGAGGAAACTATATTAGTAATAAAAAAAATAGAGGGTAAGATAACTGAATTTCTTTTTATAAGGGAAACAAGTGACACTCTAAAAATATGGGAAGGGGAAAAACTTTCTAAAGATAAAGGAAAAAATATTTCTGGAATTAATAATATCTTTTGGAATACAAGTTTTGAAAAAAGATTACCTGAATTAATGTCAGGAGTGGAATATATATATTTAAATAGTAATGAACACCCAAGAGCAAATGTCGTAGTTGAAACAAGAGATGCTAGATTTCAAAAATGGCTTACACTAAAATATCCAAACTACAAATACAAAAAAAGTGCGAAATTATTACATAAGATTAGGCCTGTTAAAAAAAGTACAGAAATTGACCTGATTCAATCAGCATGCAATATCACAAAAAAAGGTGTTCAAAGGGTATTCAAATGTTTAAGGCCTGGTATATATGAATATGAAATTCAGGCTGAAATAATACATGAATTTTTACTTAATAAAGCAACTGGATTTGCATACGATCCTATTATTGCTTCCGGAAATAATGCTTGTATACTGCATTATGGATCTAATAATGAAATATGTAAAGATGGAGATGTTGTATTAATGGACTTTGGTGCTGAATATGCTAATTATTCATCTGATTTAACTAGATCATTTCCTGTGAATGGGAAATTTACTAAAAGACAAAAAGATGTTTATAACAGTGTATTAAATGTTATGAAAGATGCAACCAATATGTTGTCTCCTGGTGTCTTACTCTCTGATTACGAAAAAGCTGTTGGTAAATTAATGGAAAAAGAGCTGGTAAACTTAGGGCTACTGTCATTGAGTGACATCAAGAATTTTAACACCCTTCCTGCTTATAAAAAATACTATATGCATGGAACATCTCACCATCTTGGGCTTGATGTGCATGATGTTTCTGAGCCGGAAACACCTATTAAAGAGGGTATGATTCTCACATGTGAACCTGGTATCTACATCCCGGAAGAAGGTCTTGGAATTAGGCTTGAAAATGATATTTTAATTAAAGAGGGCAGAAATATTGACCTAATGGCCGACATCCCTATCGAGGTTGATGAAATTGAACACTTTTTAAATATATAGTTTTCTATATGTTTTAATTTTTTTCAATAAATGAATCCCAACCATCTGAACTTATATCAACTGATTGTTCTGAAGTTGTTATTAACTCTATTTTAAAAGGAGTTGATGTCATATGTCCTATAATATGAGTGTCTTTTATGGCCTCTAGTTTACTCTGTGCCGCTAATGGAGCTGTAAATAATAATTCATAGTCCTCTCCACCATGCAAAGCACAAATTGTAGGATTAATATTTAGTTCAATAGCTGCTTCAGAAGTAAAGCTTGAAATGGGAATTTTATTTTCAAATATCTTAACCCCAATATTTGAGGCCTTGCAAATATGCCTAATATCTGAACTTAGGCCATCTGAAATGTCAATCATCGCAGAAGGTTGTATTTCATTTTTCTTTAAAATATCAATAACATCTACTCTAGCTTCAGGCTTTAATTGTCTTTCTAAAATGTATTTATAATTTTCTAATTCGGGTTGCACATTTTGATTTTCATTAAAAATATACCTTTCTCTCTCCAATATTTGCAATCCTAAATATGCTGCACCTAAATCACCAGAAACACATAATAATTCATTTGGTTTAGCCCCTTTTCTATATGTTATTTTTTTACCATTTACTTTTCCAACAATTGAAACATTAATAACAAGCCCACTAGAGCTGCTTGTGGTATCGCCTCCAATAAGATCAATACTATAGTTAGCGCATGCTAATTTTACTCCTTCATAAAGTGTTGAAATATGTTCTAAGCTATACTTATTAGGAATAGCCAAAGAAACAAGTGCATGAGTAGCATGGCCATTCATTGCACATATATCAGAAACATTAACTACTATTGATTTATAACCTAAGTGTTTTAGTGGAGTATAGGCTGAATCAAAGTGAACACCCTCAACCAACATATCAGTACTTATAAGATAATCTTCATTTTTTAAATATGGTATTACAGCAGCATCGTCTCCTATCCCCATTTTAGTTAATGAAGAATTTATTTTAATATCACTTACTAAATTATCTATTAAATTAAATTCCCCTAGATTGGCTATTGGTGTAAATTTATTTTTGTTCATTATTATAGTATCTAAATGTTGATATAAATATAATAGTTATTTAGAATGTTTACAGTGAAAATTTTTACCTTTGTAAAAAATATAAATTAATGGTAATTATATCTGATCAAGCAAAAGAAAAATTGATTTCTCTAATGGATAAGGACAAAGAGGGCTTGAAGTATGTTCGAGTTGGCGTCACATCAGGGGGCTGCTCTGGACTCTCTTATAATTTAGATTTTGACGCTAAAATTTTATCCACTGATAAAGTTTTTGAACATAATGAAATTACACTTCTTGTAGATGAAAAAAGTTATCTTTACTTAGTGGGAACCACATTGAATTATTCTGGAGGTTTAAATGGGAAAGGATTTGTGTTTGAAAACCCCAATGCATCAAGAACCTGCGGGTGTGGAGAAAGCTTTGCATTATAAAACAATAAATGGAAAAAAAAGACGAAAAAAAAATAATTGCAGAAATTACTGAGCAAAGCTATAAATATGGATTTGTATCTAAATTAGACTCTGACACTATTGATAAAGGACTCAATGAGGACACAATAAAACTTATATCCCAAAAAAAAGGGGAACCAGAATGGATGCTTGAAAAAAGATTGAATGCTTTTAAATTATTAAAGACCATGAAGCCCCCTAACTGGGCAAACTTAAAATTTGATGAAATAGATCTTCAAAACATAATATACTACTCTGCTCCGAAAAAAAAGGCATCTCTAAAAAGCTTGGATGAAGCTGATCCGGAGCTCCTTAAAACACTAAATAAATTAGGTATCTCAATTGAAGAACAAAAGAGATTAACAGGTGTTGCTGTTGATGTAGTTATTGATAGTGTTTCAGTTTCCACATCTTTTAAAGAAAAATTATCTGAACTAGGTATAATTTTTTGCTCTATTTCAGAGGCCATTAAGAAATATCCTGAACTGGTAAAAAAATATATCGGAACTGTCGTCCCTCCGAAAGATAATTTTTTTGCAGCATTAAATTCAGCTGTTTTTAGTGACGGATCATTTTGTTTTATTCCTAAGGGTGTTAAATGTCCTATGGAGCTTTCTACTTATTTCAGAATCAATGAAGCTGGTACTGGGCAGTTTGAAAGAACATTAATTATTGCGGAGGAAAATAGTTTTGTAAGTTACTTGGAGGGCTGCACAGCTCCTCAAAGAGATGAAAACCAACTTCATGCTGCTATAGTTGAACTTATTGCCTTAGATTCAGCTGAAATTAAATACTCAACTGTTCAAAATTGGTACCCTGGAGATAAAGATGGAAAAGGTGGAGTTTATAATTTTGTTACCAAAAGAGGAATCGCTCATAAAAAAGCTAAAATTTCTTGGACACAAGTAGAAACAGGGTCATCAATAACATGGAAATACCCATCATGTATACTTAAAGGTGATGACTCAATTGGTGAATTTTTTTCAATTGCTGTTACTAATAATTATCAACAAGCTGATACTGGGACAAAAATGATTCATCTTGGAAATAGAACAAAAAGTACAATTATAAGTAAGGGGATTTCTGCAGGTAATAGTAATTCAAGCTACAGGGGGCTTGTTCAAATAAATAGACAGGCTAAAAATTCTCGAAATTTTTCACAATGTGATTCATTATTAATGGGCAACAAATGTGGAGCACACACATTTCCATATATAAAGGTGAGGAACAAATCCTCTGTTGTAGAGCATGAAGCAACTACATCTAAAATTGGAGAAGATCAATTGTTTTATTGTAATCAAAGAGGAATTGGAAATGAAGAATCTATTGCACTAATTGTAAACGGATACTGTAAAGATATTTTGCAAAAACTTCCTATGGAATTCGCAATTGAGGCAAAAAAATTATTAGAAATAACACTTGAAGATAGTGTTGGTTAAAATAAAAATACTATGTTAAAAATTAAAAATTTACATTGCAATATAAACTCAATACCAGTTTTAAAGGGTTTAAATTTAACAATTAATCCAGGCGAGGTGCATGCTATTATGGGGCCAAATGGGTCGGGAAAAAGTACTCTTGCTTCTATAATTGCAGGGAATGAGAATTATGAAATAACCCAAGGTTCAATTAATTTTTCAAATAACGACTTACTGGATTTTTCTCCTGAAGAAAGGTCACATCTTGGTATTTTTTTATCTTTTCAATACCCAGTTGAAATCCCAGGAGTTAGTGTAAGTAACTTTATAAAAACCGCGGTTAACGAACATAAAAAAATTAACAATTCAAAAGAGCTCACATCAACTGAATTATTAAAACTTATGAAAAGTAATTTAAAATTGCTTGATATGGACCCTAGTTTTTTATCAAGATCTATGAATGATGGTTTTTCAGGTGGCGAAAAAAAAAGAAATGAAATTTTTCAACTTGCAATGCTTCAACCTAAACTTTCCATTCTAGATGAAATAGACTCAGGCTTAGATATTGATGCACTGCGAGTTGTGGCGGCTGGGGTTAATAAATTAAGATCTGATTCAAATTCATTTATAATTATTACCCATTATCAACGATTACTTAACTATATCTCTCCGGACTTTGTTCATGTACTAAATGACGGGAAAATTGTAAAATCTGGAGATGCAAAACTTGCTTTAGAACTAGAAGAAAAAGGCTATGACGGACTTTAAGTGTTATACTGAAAATACTGATTTACTTGCTGATTTATCATGTGCTGAATTTTACATCACCATAGTAAACAATCAGTTAAATTTAAATTTATCTAAATTACCAAAAGGGGTTAGCACATTTAATTTAGGAGAATTAAAAAGTCGCACTGATTTTAAAACTTTTCAAAATTCAAAAAATAAATTAAATAATAACGATTTTATTGTTGAAATAGATTCCTCAATTAAATTAAATCAACCAATATATATTAATCATATAATTGATAATAATTATAAAAACAATGACAATATTAATATAGCTTATCATATTAAAGAATATTCTGAAATATCGCTTATCGAAAAAGTCTATGTAGCAAATAAGAGTTGCTCTAAAAAACCAATAATTACTAATTTAACCTCTTTTTGGAAAATTGATAAAAATGTACAATTATATCACTATGAGTTTAGCCCCGCTGATTTGCATGAAGGCTCTGCTCTTACAAAGAAACTAAATTTGGAGCAACGGCAAAATAGCGAAGTGTCATTTTACACATTCTATTTAAATAATAATAAAATTCACAATAATATAAACATACAACTAGATGAGCCTGGTGCAAAATGTAATTTATTTTCTATTTCTATGTTGTTTAATGCTGGTTGTGTAGAAAATAATATCATTGTAAATCATAATTCTCCTGAATGCGAAAGCCGCCAAATATATAAAGGTGTATATAATGATAAGAGTATTGGAAAATTCAACAGTACTGTGTACGTTGCAAAAGATGCACAAAAAACATTTAGCAAACAACAAAACAATAATATTTTACTATCTGACTACTCATCTGTTAGCTCTGACCCTCAATTAGAAATTTATGCTGATGATGTTAAATGTGAACATGGGTCTACAATAGGGCAAATTGACCCAAAAGCATTGTTTTATTTGCAATCAAGAGGGTTAAATGAAAAACTTGCAAGCAACATGCTTTTAAATGCATTCTTAAGTGAAGTAATTAACCAGATTAATGATGCTAACATAAAAAGCACCGTCTTATTAGCTGTAAATAAACGACTATAATTAATGTATTAAAAATATAATAATATTGTATACTGATAATAAAAATATTATAAAGCAATTTCCTTATTTACAGTCCGTAAAAAATAAAGATATAGTATACTTTGATAATGCTGCAACAACTCATAAGCCTAATAAAGTTGTTGATGCAATATGTGAGTTTTATAAATCAAATAATACAAATATCCACAGAAGCACACATGTTCAGGGGGCAGCAATAACTCAAGATTATGAAGATTCAAGAAAATGTATAGCAAAATTTATTGGAGCTAAAAATAATAACGAAATTATATTTACAAGTGGTGCTACTGAAAGTATAAATTTATTAGCAAATTCATACGGGCGAAAAAACATACAAAAAGGGGATGTTATTTTAATCTCTGAAATTGAGCACCATTCTAATATGTTGCCTTGGACCACTCTTGCTAAAGAGACGGGAGCTGAAATCCAAATAATACCATTAAATGAGGAGCTAATGGTAGATTTAAGTGAGTTGAAATTAATTTTAAACAATAAAGTTAAAATAATTGCTATTCACCATATTTCAAATGTTACTGGTATTATGCAAAATATTAAATCAATTATTAGTATCGCTCATAAATTCAATATTCCTGTTTTTGTAGATGGTGCCCAAGCTCCATCTCACATTAAAATTGATGTTAATCTATTAAATTGTGATTTTTATTGTTTTTCTGGACACAAATTATTTGGACCCACAGGAGTTGGTGTTCTATTTATAAAGCATAAATACTTTAAACAACTTACACCTTATAAAACAGGTGGACAAATGGTTGTAACTGCATCTATAAAAAAACCTAAATGGGCGGAAATGCCTTTACAGCTTGAAGCTGGAACCCCAAATATAGCCGGTGTACTAGGCTTAAGGGCGGCAATTGAATTTATAAAAGAATACGGTATTAATGAAATAATTAAAAAAGAGGAAGAGCTTAATTCATATATGGAAATGCAATTAAAAAACATTCCTAAATTAATTCAATATGGTAAATACAATAAAACTGCCCCGATTTTTGCATTTAATATAAAGAATATACACCATTATGATATTAGCACATTATTAGCACAAAATAACATTTTAGTAAGATCCGGGCATCTTTGTAATCAAGGTCTCATGAATCATTTAAAGATTGATGGATGTGTTCGAGCTTCACTAGCTTTTTATAATAATTCTAATGAAATTGATAAATTTATATCAGTTTTGAAAAAAATAATTTCATTTTTAAAATAAAATGTTAGAAAAAATTGAAAAAAAAATAATTACTGACTTCTCTCTTTTCCCATCTTGGGAAGAAAAGTATGAATATATTATAGAATTAGGCAAAGAACTGGCTCCACTAAAACAAGTTTATAAATCAGAAAAACACCTGATTAAAGGTTGTCAATCAAGAGTTTGGTTAGTGTGCAAATACAACAAGCCAAAGTTATATTTTTTTGGAGATAGTGATGCCTTAATTACCAAAGGAATTGTTGCATTAGTTATTAAACTATATTCGCAATCTAGTCCGCAAGAAATCATTAATAATGATATGGGGGTTTTTTCTAAAATAGGCTTAAATGAGCATTTGTCTATGACAAGGTCTAACGGTTTAAATTCTATGTTAAAAGTAATTAAAAACTATGCTTTAAAATACTATAAAAATGAGTGAAAATCTACAAAAATTAGGTGAAGATGTGGTTAAGGTTTTATGTGAAATTTATGACCCTGAAATTCCTGTTAATATTTATGAATTGGGATTAATTTATGATGTCCAAATTAGTGAAAATTTTGAGGTGAAAATTTTAATGACATTTACCGCTCCTAATTGTCCTGTTGCGGAAACAATGCCTGTTGAAATAAAAGAAAAAGTTGAAAAAATTCCAACAATTAATAAAGCAACAATAGACATTACCTGGGACCCCCCTTGGCAAAAAGATATGATGTCAGAAGAAGCAAAGTTAGAATTAGGATTTTTATAAATATGAATCAGAATATTAAAAATAAAATTGACGAAGCAGGACTAGTAACATTGGACTTAAAAATATTTGAAGTTCAAGGTGAAAGGATGTGTATCGATTTAGCTGATTGGCTTGATAATGAATTTATTATTAAAGAGGCTTCATTTAAGGAAAAAATTGAAAAATATAATTGGAGCAAAATGCAAGATGCTTTCGTGGCAGTATTTTGCTCTAAAGATGTGATTATTCCACCTTGGAGTTACTTATTGATACAAACAAAGCTAATTACTATTGCTAGACAAGTTTTTTTTTCTGATATTCACACAATGAATTTATTATTATTTCAAAAAAAATTAGATGAACTCAATTTAAAAGAGTATAAAAATAAAAGGGTGTTTCTAAAAGTATGTTCTGGAAGCCCTGTTCCATTGGGCGGTCTTTCTCTATGTGTAAATAAACTTATACCGTGTGTAAAAAGTTTATTTTATGGAGAACCCTGTTCTAGTATTCCATTAATTAAAAATTAAATTATTATGAGAAAAGTTTTTGCTATTATATTAGTTTTATTATTGTCTATTCCTATCAATTCTTCTGCTGACGAAGGAATGTGGCTTCCAATGTTTATTAAAAGATTGAATATTCAGGATATGCAATCAAAAGGTTTAAATTTAACCGCTGAAGAAATTTATAGTGTTAATACAGCTTCTTTAAAAGATGCTATTATTAGTTTTAACGGCTATTGCACAGGTGAAATAATTTCACCAAAAGGCCTATTGCTCACAAATCATCACTGCGGATATGATGCAATTCAAAATCATAGCTTAGGTGAAAAAGATTATTTGGGTGATGGTTTTTGGGCCAAAAGCCTAGAGGAAGAACTTCCAAATGAAGGTATGTTTGTAGATTTTTTAGTCCGAATGGAAGATGTAACTAAAGAAGTTTTAGATAGCATTGACTATGATACAGAAGAAGACTCCAGAAATGATTTGATTTCTAAAAGAATTAAGGACATTAAAAATCGTGAAATAGGAGATTCTAATTATTGGGCAGAAATTAAGCCGTTTTTTGGTGGAAATGAATACTATTTATTTATTTATGAAAGGTATAATGATGTTCGTCTAGTTGGTGCTCCCCCAGAATCAATAGGTAAGTATGGTGGTGACACGGATAACTGGATGTGGCCAAGACATACTGGTGATTTTGCCTTTTTCAGAATTTATACTGCTCCGGATGGCAGTCCTGCAGAGTATAGTGAAGAAAATATTCCACTAGTCCCAAAACATCATTTACCTATTTCACTGGATGGGGTTGATAATAATGATTTTGCTATGGTAATGGGTTACCCAGGGGGGACAGATAGATATTTGTCGTCTTTTGGTGTGCAGTCCGCAATAGAAACTTATAATCCAACGGTTGTTAAGGTGAGAGCTGCTAAACTTGACATCTTAAATAATTATATGCGAAATGACAGAGAGGTAAGTATTATGTATGCGAGTAAAAAGGCGAGAATATCCAACTATTGGAAATACTATATTGGACAGACTAGGGGTTTAAAACGACTAAATGTATATGAAAAAAAGAAAGATTTAGAGAAAAGTTTTGAATCATTTGCTAACTCTAGTGAAAGCAATAAAAAAATATATGGAAATGTTTTAGCTAATATTGAAGCTGCAAATATACAATTAGGAAAAACTACTCTTTCAAGAATATATTTAAATGAAGCAGCATGGTCAGGACCAAGCTTTGTTAGGCTTGCAAGAAGATCTGAGTCTTTACTGAGAGCACTCGATGGTGGCGATAAGTCAAAAATAGTGACAGCACTAAATAAATTCAAAGAACAAGTTAACTCTAATTTTGAAGAGTATAAAAAAGAAATTGATAAAGATATTTTTATAAAAATGATGGATATGTATTTTAGTGGAGTGCCTAAAAACCAACTACCAAATGCTATAGATTCATTACAAAAAAGATTTCGTGGAGATTTCGAAAAATGGGGAAATGCACTATATGATAAATCTATTTTTGTGGATAAAGAAAAAATGAATGATTTTTTAAATTCTATTAATACTAATTTCGGAGATGTTGCAGCATCCATTATTAGACAAGATCCAGCATATAAGTTAAAGAAATCCATTTTATCAAATTATTTTCAAGTAATACGCCCACAAGACACAGCTCCACAAAAATCTCTAAATGTTGCTAATAGGCTATATATTGATGGACTAAGAAAGATGTATCCAAATAAAAAATTCTATCCTAATGCAAATTTTACAATGCGATTAACTTATGGTAGTATTGGGGATTATAATCCTGGTGATGCTGTACACTACGATTTTATAACCACCTTAAGTGGGGTAATGGAAAAAATGGATAATGATAATCCAGAATTTATTGTGCCAGAAAAATTAACAAATTTATACGACAAAAAAGATTATGGTAAATATGGTAATAATGACGGTACTATTAATGTCTGCTTTATTTCTAATAATGATATTACGGGCGGTAATTCTGGCTCACCAGTAATTAATGGTGATGGGCATTTAATTGGGTGTGCATTTGATGGTAACTGGGAGGCTATGAGTGGAGATATTGCATTTGAAGACCAACTTCAAAGAACAATATCTGTTGATGTGAGATATATTTTATTTATCACAGATAAATTTGCTGGAGCTAACAATATTATAGACGAGCTAACATTAATTTCAACATGTAAAAAAACTAAAAAAAGTAGAAAATTACCTACTTACAGTGAAGCATGGAGCTCTAATTCTATGGGGATTAAAAAACGATATGTAAATAAAGCAGCTTTTGTGGCAGACGCTAAATTATGGTGGGCAAAACAAGCAAATTAATTTTTAAATAATTTATATTGGAAACTGCAGATTTAGCTATTTTAACTGAAAAAAGATACCTGCAAAAAAAAGTTGGAAATCATTATGTAGAAAACATATTTAAAGAAGATAATCTTATCCAAAAAGAGTTAGAATTATTTGGATTAAATTGTAAAAGGGTTGCATGGGACGACAACTTTAACCCAGCCTTATTTAAATATGCATTATTTAGAACAACATGGAATTACTTTGATCAAATACATAATTTTAATAATTTTCTAAAAATCTGTGAAAATAAAGTAATACTTATTAATTCTAGAGAACAGATATTGTGGAATTTAAATAAAAAGTACTTATTAGAATTACAATTGTCTGGAATAAATATTCCAAAAACACATCTTGTTAAAAAGGGGAGTGATTGTGATTTGATACAGCTTTGTTGTGATTATGGTTGGCAAGAGGTGGTTGTAAAGCCATGTGTTTCTGCTGCAGCATGGAATACCCATTATATTAAAAAAATAAATACTGATTCAAATAGTTTATTTAAAAATCTAGTGCAGAATCATGATATGTTGGTTCAGCTTTTTCAAAAAAATATTTTAAATTTTGGAGAAATTTCACTAATGATGATAGATGGTAAATACTCTCATGCTGTTTTAAAAAAAGCTAAAATAGGTGACTTTAGGGTACAGGATGATTTTGGCGGCACAGTGTCACAATACCAACCCTCAAAAAAAGAAATTCAATTTGGTGAAAATACCATCAACAAACTATCATTTAAACCTATCTATGCAAGAGTTGATATTATTATTGACAACAATAACAACCTAGCACTATCCGAATTAGAGTTGATTGAACCAGAGATGTGGTTTAGATTTTTTCCTTCTTCAGCAAAGAAATTAGCATTAAAAATTAAAAATTATTTTAACTGAAATTTTAATAGGCTCGAGAGTCATTTCCCTCAATATAATATACAAATGACCTGTTAGCCACCATATTGCCACCAGCAGTTGGATAGTCACCAGTAAAATACCAGTCTCCTGTGTGATTTGGGGATGCTTTATGTAAACATTCTACTTTTTGAAATAAAACATCGAAATCTGTTGAAATATTGTCAGTTTTTAAAAGCGAGGCTATTTCTTTTGAAATTTCATATTGTGTAAATGGAGCATATATATTCTTGAGGTGATTTACTTGTTTTTCTTTCGGTGTTGTTTTTGCTGCCTTACATTTATTATAAGTCGTTTTTATTAATTCTCTACCTTTTTCTGTTTTTTTCAACAATGAGATAGCTGCTTTGAAAGCAATGAAATCACCTAATTTAGCCATATCTATTCCATAGCAATCTGGATATCTAATTTGCGGTGCCGATGACACAACAATAATCTTTTTTAAATTTAACCTATCTAATATTCTTAATATACTTTTTTTCAAAGTTGTACCCCTAACAATACTATCATCTAAAATAACAAGTGTGTCTGTACTTCTAGCTATACCATATGTAACATCGTAAACATGTCCAACTAAACCATCCCTATCACTATCCGAAGTAATAAATGTTCTTAATTTTGCATCTTTTACCGCCATCTTTTCAACTCTGATTTTTTGACATATAATATCTTTCAACGTGTTTGTATCTCCACTTAATAATAAAGTTTCTTTTTCGCGATTCAATTGACTTTCAAGTTCGGAAACTAGCCCCAAAAAAGCTGTTTCTGCTGTGTTAGGTATATATGAAAATACTGTGTTGTTAAAATCGTTTTTGATTATGGATGAAATAGGTTTAGCTAAGAGACATCCTAGCATTTTTCTTTCATTGTAAATTTCATAATCATTACCTCTTGAAAAATATATTCTTTCAAATGAACAGGATTTTCTATTTTTTTTCTCAATAATTTGACTAAACTCAACTTGTCCGTTTTTTTTAATAATAATAGCCTTGCCTCTTGGTAGTTCGTGGATTTCTTTTGAGCTTACATTAAATGCCGTTTGAATTACGGGTCTTTCAGAGGTTACAACTGCAATCTCATCATTAACATAATAATAAGCTGGTCTTATTCCGTTAGGGTCACGAAGTGCAAATGCATCTCCATGTCCAAGTAATCCTGACAAAACAAACCCACCATCCCATTTTTTAGATGCATTGATTAATATATTAGAAATATTAATATTGTTTTCAATTAGTTTTGAAATTTCAATATTAGAAAGATTTTCTGATTTATATTTATTATATAATCTAGCATTTTCTTCATCGGTAAAATGACCTATTTTTTCTAAAATTGTAACCGTGTCTGATTTTTCTTTTGGATGTTGTCCTAAATCAATTAATTGATTAAACAACTCCTCAACATTAGTCATATTAAAATTACCAGCTAAAACTAAATTCCTAGATTTCCAATTATTTTGTCTTAAAAAAGGATGACACTGTGTTATGTTGTTTGTTCCATAAGTTCCATATCTTAAATGCCCCAAAAATAACTCTCCCATAAATGAGCAGTTATTTTTCAACCAAATAGGGTCATCGAATTTAGAGGGATATCTTTTCTTTATTTTATTAAAATTTTCACTAATCTTTAAAAAAACATCTTGAATTGAATTTTGCTCCACAGAGCGTCTTCTACTAATATATGGTTTTCCTGGTTGAGCATCTAGCTTAATATTAACCAATCCAGCCCCATCTTGTCCTCTGTTTACTTGTTTTTGCATTAACAAATACATTTTATTTAAACCATATAGAGCTGTCCCATATTTTTTTTGATAATAACTTAAGGGTTTTAATAGTCTTAATAGGGCTATTCCGCATTCGTGTTTTATGTAATCACTCATATGTAGTATTTGTCATATTTAAACAAAATTATAAAAAATCTTCTTTTTTAATCCCTAACCAATCTAAGACATTTTTATGCCAAATGTTTTTTCCTTCTTTTTTTGTAAAAACACCTTTTTCAATAGCATAGTCTAAAACACGACCCGGATAAGAGGTCCCTATGTCTTCCATTTCTCCCAACGGATAAGGGTCATCTAAACCCATTATGATTTGATTAACTCCAACTCTCTTCTTTAAAAGTTCCAAAGTGTGTGAATCATGTACCAATGTGTCAAAAAATAAATTTTTATGACCTAATGTTTTTCTAGGGTCTTGAAGGTTTTTAAAAATATCTGGACGACCATCATATCCCTGAACTCTCCTGCCGTAATTTGCTATACCTAACATTCCACCGTGTGCAAAACTAGTTCTTATATTCCTATATTTATTTGGCAGGTCCCGAAGTGTGAACACATGTAATGTGTCTGCACACTGGGCCATCATCCAAATTAAATGAAATCTCCAATAATGATTTTTTAAAGCAATCATTTTATCTGCATCATAAGGGTGAATTTGTATAGCTAATTTATGTTTGTCAGCCATCTCAAATATAGGGTCAACATCTGATTCTGCAACTGATGTCCATTCCTTTTGAGAATTTAAAAAATGGGTTGGTAGGCACAGAATCCTTAATCTAAGCTTATTAACACACCTATCTATTTCTTTAAGTGCTTGATCTATATAACATGGCTGAACCACAAAGCCACAGGTGAATTTTTTTGGATATTCACTTTGAATAAAAGCATTAAAATCATTTTGAAATCTAATTCCATCCTCGCAATCTTTTTTTTTCCATCCATTGCAATATAGTTGTGAGAGGCATAACATAACACTGTGGTCAATATTATGTTTTTTCATCCACTCCAACTTTTCTTTTAAAAAAAAACTAGGAGCAGTAATGGGCCTCGACCATTCTCCCTGCCTCATAAACTTCTTGTTTTCATCAATATAAAACAGTTTTTTATCTTTCATGAAGTTTGGAATCTGAAAGGGCTCAGGAAGTATGTGTCCGTGTCCATTTATTCGCATAGTATAATTTGTATTAAGCTCTTTTTAATGATATCATTATTTTGTATAATATGGTTCAATGAGTATTATATTTAAATCTAAATATATCTAGGGTCGGCTTCCATAATCTCTCCTGAAATAGGGCATGTTCTCAATTTTTCATTACTATAAAATTTTTTAAAAATTGGTAAAAAATCTTTTTCAATATTAGTTAGGTGAAAATACTCTTCATATAATAGTGCATTTTCTTTTTCAGAAAACCACATTAGCCCATCTTTATGGAAGTCTTCTCTTTTTCTTTCAATAACAAGACCTATTGAATTAGCTGATCGCACTGGAGAATGAGGGACTTTCGGGGGTAATAAAAACATTTCACCCTCCCTTATATTAACATCTTCTCTTTTTCCATTTTGCTGAGTTTTTACAACAATATCTCCTTCTATTTGATAGAATAATTCTTCGGTTTCATTGTAGTGATAATCCTGTCTAGCATTAGGGCCGGCTACTACCATAACAATGAAGTCCTCTGCATCTACATATAAATTTTTATTTCCTACAGGTGGTTTTAGTAGGTGCCTATTATCACTAATCCATTTTGTTAGATTAAAAGGTACTTTAATGTTTTTCATTTAAAAAATATTTTTATTTAATGTGATTTTTTATAACTAAAATGTAGCTTTAAATTAGTTATATTTGAAACAATATGGAAATAAATCTAAAAAATAAAACTGCCTGGGTCTTTGGTGGGTCAAGAGGCATAGGTAAAGCTACTGCTATAAAACTGTCTCAGTCAGGAGCAAATATTTTATTAATTGCTAGAAATAGAATGGCTTTACAAAAAGCACAAAGTGAGCTCTGCACCAAATTTGGTCAAGAACATGATAGTATATCATTAGATATGGCTGACTCTGAATCCATTTATAAACAACTAAATAATTATATAAATTTAAATAGTGTTGATATTTTAATTAATAATTCGGGTGGACCTGAGGGTGGATTAGCTCACACAGCTGATTTAGATGAGTACAAACTAGCTTTTCAACAACATGTTCTGTCGGCACAAGTGGTTAGTAAAATAGTTATTGGAGTAATGAAAAAAAAGAGATTTGGAAGAATTATAAATATAATTTCAACTTCCGTTAAACAACCAATTGAGGGGTTGGGTGTATCTAATACTATTCGTGGGGCAATGGCAAATTGGGCAAAAACCTTAGCCAATGAACTAGGTTCATATCAAGTTACTGTAAATAATATTCTCCCCGGTGCCACTCAAACTAATAGGCTTGTAGAGTTAATTCAAAAAAAAGCAATAAAAAACAATTGTGATCAAAATATTATTGCTGAAAAAATGAAAAAATCAATTCCTGTGGGCCGATTTGCAACACCTGAGGAAATTGCTTATATGATTGTTTTTTTATGTTCAAGTTATGCGAATTATATAACTGGAGTTAATATACCTATTGACGGAGGTAGAACAAAATCCTTATAATGAAAAAATTATCAAATTATATTGATGGGCAACTTATTCCTCCTGTTAATAAATCTTATATAAATAACTACAACCCTAGTAATGGAAAACCATATTCCTTGACTCCCGATAGTTGTTTTCAGGATGTAAAGTTGGCTAGTAAAGCGGCTAAAAAAGCTTTTAAAAATTGGTCAGAGCAGAAAAAAGAATTTAGATATGCTTGGATGATGAAACTTGCAAAAGCTATTGATGATAACTCTAAGAATTTAATTGTTGCTGAAAGCCGTGATAATGGCAAACCTGAATGGTTGGCTGAGCAAGTTGACATACCTCGTTGCTCAGAAAATTTTAGGTTTTTTGCAACTGCTATGCTGCATTTTGAATCAAAGTGTCATAATATGAATAATGATGCATTAAATTATACTTTAAAAAAACCTGTTGGTGTTGCCGGGTGTATTTCACCTTGGAATCTTCCTCTTTATTTGCTTACTTGGAAAATTGCTCCTGCAATTGCGGCTGGTAATACCGTGATCGCAAAACCCTCTGAAGTAACTCCATACACAGCCTATTTGTTTTCTAAAATTTGTGCAAAAATTAATTTTCCCAAGGGAGTTATAAATATTGTACACGGATTAGGTAAGACAGCTGGAAGTTCTGTTGTTAAGTATAGTGATATTATTTCCTTTACTGGCGGCACTGAGACAGGGAGGGTTGTAGCTACAAGTGCTGCAAAAGATTTTAAAAAATGTTCTTTGGAGTTGGGAGGTAAAAATCCCACTGTTGTATTTAATGATTGTGATTTCGAATCTACAATTGATATTGCTATAAAATCTGGATTTTTAAACCAAGGGCAAATATGTCTTTGTGGTTCAAGAATATTTATAGAAGAGTCTATATATACGAAATTTAGGACAGCTTTTGTAAAAAAAGCTAAAAACGTACTAGTTGGTGACCCTAAAAATCCAAATAATAATCTGGGGGCCATTGTTTCTGAAGAACATTTAAACAAGATTATTTCTAAAATTAATTTAGCAAAAAGAGATGGTGGTAAAATTTTATGTGGTGGTGATAGATTGTTTTTGAAAGGGAAACTGTCAGGGGGGTATTATTTGAAACCAACTGTTATTGAAGGTTTAGATTATAAACATGAAATAAATCAAGAAGAAATATTTGGCCCCGTTGTAACACTTATTCCATTTAACAGGGAAAAAGATTTGATTAAAATGTGTAATAGCACAAAATACGGTCTTTCAGCATCTATTTTTTCAAATAATGTTTCAAAAGCCCACCGTGTTGCCGCAAAAATAGATGCGGGAGTTATTTGGGTTAATACTTGGCTTTTAAGAGATTTAAGGATTCCATTTGGTGGTGTTAAGCACTCTGGTCTAGGCCGTGAAGGTGGCTTCTATTCTTTAGAGTTTTTCACTGAATCTAAAAATGTATGCATTAAGATTGAAAACGGAGTAAATAAATAATATATTTAAATTTAATAAAAACATACAATGAAAACCCACTTCACATCACATAAGGCACCAGAACCTGTTGGTAGCTACCCACATGCTAAAAAAGTTGGAAATCTGTTATTTTTATCTGGTGTTGGTCCCAGAAAAAAAAATGAAAAATCTATTCCGGGTGTAACATTATCTCAGGATGGAAAAATTATTAATTATGATATTGAAAAACAGTGCATATCTGTGTTTGAAAATATTAAACTAATTTTAAATGATGCTGGTTCTAGTTGGGACAATATTGTTGATGTAACTGTTTTTTTAACTAATATGGAAGATGATTTTGATAAATACAATGTTTTATACAGAAAATATTTTTCTACTCCATTTCCAACAAGAACAACTGTTGAGGTAAATTGTTTACCCACACCTATTGCGATTGAATTAAAAGTAATTGCTACAATATAAATTTTTAGTAACTATGTTTCCAGAGTATAAAAACCTTGATTTAGCGAAGATTTGTAATGAAATCAATTCCTTTTGGATAAAGGAGGGGATTTTTGAAAAAAGCATACAATCTAGAATTAAAAACAATCGTTTTGTGTTTTATGAGGGCCCCCCTTCTGCTAACGGTATGCCTGGTATACATCATGTAATGGCTAGATTAATTAAAGATATTTTTTGTCGATATAAAACATTATCTGGATACTATGTAGAGAGAAAGGCTGGATGGGACACACATGGTTTGCCTGTGGAATTAAGTGTTGAAAAGGAATTAAATATTAACAAAGACGATATTGGAAAAACTATTTCTGTTTCTGAATACAACGAGGCTTGTAAAAAAACGGTAATGAAGTACACTGAAGCTTGGAATAAGCTAACTGAAGTTATGGGTTACTGGGTTGATGTTGAAAACCCATATATAACATATGAAAATAAATATATTGAAACTGTTTGGTATTTAATAAAAAAACTATATGATAGTAATTTAATTTACAAGGGTTACACTATACAACCATATTCACCTGCAGCTGGAACTGGGCTGAGCTCACATGAATTAAATCAACCGGGGTGCTACAAGTTGGTTAAGGATTTGAGTGTTGTGGCTTTGTTTAAATTATTGAGTCCTGAGACAATAATAAATACTTCAAAAAAAGTTTTTTTTATGGCTTGGACAACGACTCCGTGGACACTTTTTGCAAATACAGGCTTAGCTGTTGGAAAAAAAATAAATTATGTTTTTTTAGAAACCTTAAACCCATACACATTAGAAGAGATTGTTGTTGTTTGTGCTGAAGATTGTGTGACTAATATATTTGATGAAAAAACAAAAAAAACGATTAACAATAAAAATAAAAAATCTAATGCATATAAAGTTATTCACAAATGTGTTGGTATGGACTTAATCGACTTAAAATATGAGCAATTACTAAAATATGTTAAACCAATTGATTCCCCCAATGATGCTTTTCGTGTTGTTGATGCTGATTTTGTTAACACTAATGATGGTACTGGTATTGTGCACTTAGCACCAACTTTTGGAGCTGACGATTTTAATGTAGCTAAAAGTTGTGGGCTACCACTTATGTTAACTGAAGACTCTGAGGGTAATCGTGTGCCTATAGTTGACTTAAAGGGGTGTTTTGTTGAGGGGCTTGGTGAATTTTCTGGGCGACCTGTTAAATCATCGTTTAATGAGGGTGTTAAAGATGTTGTTGAAATTGATATTGTAGTTAAGTTAAAAAAAGAAGGATTAGCATTTAAGTCAGAAAAATACGAACACAGTTACCCTCACTGCTGGAGAACTGATAAGCCAATTTTATATTACCCTTTAGACTCTTGGTTTATTGAGTCTACTAAATGTAAAGAGCAATTAATTGAAAAAAACAAACAAATTAATTGGAAGCCTAAAAGTACCGGTGAGGGTCGTTTTCAAAATTGGTTAGAAAATATTAATGATTGGAACTTATCAAGGTCTCGTTTTTGGGGAATTCCTTTGCCTATTTGGGTAACATCTGATAGAACGGAGATGGTTTGTGTTGGTTCAGTTGAAGAGCTTAAATCTTTATGTGAAAACTCTGTGAAATCAGGTTTAATGAAAAAAAACCCACTAAAAGAATTTATTCCTGGTGATATGTCTGAAAAAAACTACAATCTATTTGATTTACATAAAAATTGTGTTGATGATATTGTTTTATTATCTAAGGGTGGTAAACCTATGCATCGAGAGATGGATGTTATTGATGTTTGGTTTGATTCTGGGTCTATGCCTTATGCTCAGTGGCACTACCCGTTTGAAAATAAAGATTTAATTGATAAAAATGTGTGTTTTCCAGCAAATTTTATAGCTGAAGGTGTTGATCAAACTAGGGGGTGGTTTTTTACACTTCATGCAATTGCAGTAATGTGTTTTAATAGTGTTGCTTTTAAGAATGTTATTTCCAATGGATTAGTGTTAGACAAGTTTGGTCAAAAAATGTCTAAAAGACTTGGTAACACTACTGACCCCTTTAAGGCTATTGAGGAACACGGCTCTGATGCGTTAAGGTGGTACATGATAACTAATTCGCAACCTTGGGATAATTTAAAATTCGATATTAATGGTGTTGTAGAGGTTAAGCAAAAATTTTTTAGCACCCTGTACAACTCTTATTCTTTTTTTAGCTTATATGCAAATATTGATAAATTTAAATATGCTGAGGAGGTGGTTGTAGATAGGCCTGTTTTAGACCGTTGGATTTTATCTGAGCTAAATAGCCTGATACTATCTGTTAAAAAACATTATGAGTTATATGAGCCCACATTGACTGGAAGGATTATTCAAGACTTTGTTGTTGATAAATTAAGTAATTGGTATGTCAGATTGTGCCGAAGAAGGTTTTGGAAAGGGGAATATGATTTAGAGAAAATTTCTGCATACCAAACCCTTTATGAGTGTTTGTGTGTTATAGCAAAAATATCTTCTCCAATTGCACCGTTTTTTATGGATCGTTTGTTTATTGATTTAAACACCGTTTGTTCGAGAGATGCTTCAAGTTCTGTTCATTTAACAGATTTTCCAAATCCAAATCCAAAGCTTATTAATAAGAAGCTTGAAAAAAAAATGAGCCTAACTAAGGGTATTTGTTCATTGGCTTTGTCACTTAGAAAAAGGGAGGGTATAAGAGTGAGGCAGCCTTTAGCGGAAATGACTATTTGTTTAAATCCTGGTTTAAATAATGATGATGTTTTAGTAGATATTGTTCAATCAGAAACAAATATTAAGGAAGTGGTATTTGTTAAAAACACTGAAAAAATTGTAAAAAAGAAACTTACTCCCAACTTCCCTGTTTTAGGAAAAAAATTTGGTGGGTTAATGAAAAGTTTGGTAAATAAAATTACTGAATTATCTGAATCCGATTTGTTAAAATATGAGACTTTGGGTAAAATCACTATAGTGATTGGTGAAAAAAGTATTATACTAGAAGAGGGTGATTTAATTATAAAAATGGAAGAAAAGCCAGGCTTTCTAACTGCTAAAAATAAAGAGGTGTTGGTGTCTTTAAACACCAATCTTTCTGCTGATCTTCTTGGTGAAGGGTTTGCTCGTGAACTTGTTAACAGGGTTCAAAACATAAGAAAAGATCAAGGTTTTGTTGTGACTGACACAATTAACCTTCTATTGTTTGGAGAGGATGCTAGTGTTATTTTACAACATTGTGACTATGTTAAAAATGAGGTGTTAGCAAAAAATATTTTAATTTGTGAAAAGATCCCTAAAAATTATGTTGATTTTGACTTTAATAATTATAAACTGTATATTGCGATAGAGAATAGTTAAGTTATGAAAAAAAGTGTTTCGAAAAGATATTCTGATACTGAATTAGAAAAATTTAAAAAAATTATTTTAAAGAAAATTGAATCAGCAAAAGCAGATTTAAACCTTTTAAAAGATTCATATAGTAACGCCTCTTCAAATGGAACTGATGACACATATTCTTCTTTTAAGTCTTTTGAGGAGGGGTCTGAAACCTTATCAAAAGAATCAAACACAATGCTTGCTGCTAGACAAGAAAAGTTTATTAGGGATTTGAAAAATGCCCTAATTCGTATAGAAAACAAAACATATGGTATTTGTAGAGAAACTGGAAAACTTATTTCTAAAAAAAGACTTGTTCTTGTTCCTCACGCAACACTAAGCATTGAAGCAAAAAACAAATCAAAATAATTTTGTGAAACACATATCACTAAAATTATGGATGCTTTTTTTTAGTATCCTTCTTGTGGATCAATTACTTAAGTTGTGGGTAAAAACAAACCTATCTATTGGTGATGAAATTGTAATTTTAAATTGGTTTTCTTTATATTTTGTTGAAAACAATGGTTTTGCTTTTGGTTGGGAGTTTTTTGGTGTTTGGGGTAAGTTTTTTTTAACATTTTTTAGAATTATTTTTGTTGGGTTTATTTTTAATTGGTTTGTTGGGCTTGTAAAAGATAGGGTTTATTTTGGGGTGTTGGTTGGTTTTGTGCTAATCCTTGGTGGTGCTATTGGTAATATTATTGATAGTGTTTTTTATGGGGTTTTGTTTGATTATGCCCCTTTGTTTTTTGGTCGTGTTGTAGACATGTTTTATTTTCCTATTGTGTCTGGGTTCTACCCTAGTTGGGTGCCTTTTTTAGGTGGTGAAGATTTTGTTTTTTTTAGGTTTATTTTTAACATTGCAGACTCTTCAATAACTATTGGAGCATTCCTTTTATTGATTTTTTACAACAAAATACCTTTAAAATAATAAGGTTTATTTATCTTTTTTTTATTCTTTGTTTTTTATATTTGCCCAACTTTAAAGATATTAAAACAAAATACTATGATGAACTTATTAAATGAAAACTTGATTTATATTGCACCGTTTTTAGGTGTTGTGGGCCTGATTGTTATGTTTGTAAAATCCGCTTGGGTTTCCAAACAAGACCCTGGTGATAAAAAAATGACAGAACTATCAGGACACATTGCTAAGGGTGCTATGGCTTTTCTTGTTGCTGAGTGGAAGGTTTTAAGTGTTTTTTCAATAATAGCAGCAAGTTTATTAGCCTGGTCTGGTGTTATGCTTCATGGTCCAAGTGGGGGTGCAATTGCAATATCATTTGTTATTGGTGCTGTTTTTTCTGCACTTGCTGGATATTTTGGTATGAACATCGCAACTAAAGCGAATGTTAGAACAACTCAGGCTGCAAGAACAAGTTTATCAAAAGCTCTTCAGGTATCTTTTACTGGTGGTACTGTTATGGGTTTAGGTGTTGCTGGGCTAGCTGTTTTTGGTTTAGGTTCTTTGTTTATTATTTTTATCGGTATGCATGATGCTATTTTTGGGGGAGGGTATATTAACCCACAAAAAATGGAGCTTGCTTTAGAGGTTTTAGCTGGTTTTTCTTTAGGTGCTGAGTCAATTGCTTTGTTTGCAAGAGTTGGTGGGGGTATTTATACTAAGGCTGCTGATGTTGGAGCGGATTTGGTTGGTAAGGTTGAGGCTGGTATACCTGAGGATGACCCTAGAAACCCCGCTACAATCGCTGATAATGTTGGTGATAATGTTGGTGATGTTGCTGGTATGGGAGCTGATTTATTTGGTTCTTATGTGGCTACTATTTTAGCAACAATGGTGCTTGGTAGAGAAATTGTTGTAGTTGGAGCAGGAAAAGTGATTAGTGGTGTGTCTGATTTAAATGGTGTTCTTGGTGGTGAGGTTTTTCCTTCAATAAATTTTATTTTACTTCCTATGGTTATTGCTGGTTTAGGTTTACTTTTTTCAATTATTGGAGCTGGGTTTGTGAAAATAAAAAACGAGAACGGGTCTGTTCAGGGTGCTTTAAATATTGGGAATTGGTTATCTATTGGGTTAACTTTAATTGCTTCTTATTTTGTTATAATGAGTATTCTTCCTGAGGGTGTTTTTACAATTAGAGATGGGGCTGGTTTTTCAAAAATGGGTGTTTTTTGGGCTGTTTTTACAGGTTTAGTTGTGGGTGGTTTAATGTCAATTATTACTGAATATTACACATCTATGGGTAAGCGTCCTGTGAACTCTATAGTTAAACAATCTGAAACTGGACACGCAACAAATATAATTGGTGGACTAGCGGTTGGTATGGAATCTACTGTTCTTCCTATTTTAGTTTTAGCTAGTGGTATTGTTGTGTCTTTTATGTTTGCGGGTTTATATGGTGTTTCAATTGCTGCGGCAGGAATGATGGCAACAACAGCTATGCAGTTGGCAATTGATGCTTTTGGGCCAATTGCAGATAATGCTGGTGGGATTGCTGAAATGAGTGGTTTACCAAAAGAGGTTAGGGAAAGAACGGATAATTTAGATGCTGTTGGAAACACAACTGCTGCTGCGGGAAAAGGGTTTGCTATTGCATCTGCTGCTCTAACCGCCTTAGCTTTATTTGCCGCTTTTGTTGGTTTGGCGGGAATTGACTCTATTGATATTTATAAGGCTGAGGTTTTAGCTTCTTTATTTATTGGTGCAATGATTCCTTTTATTTTCTCATCACTAGCAATTGCTGCTGTGGGTAGAGCTGCTATGGATATGGTTATGGAGGTTCGGAGACAGTTTAAAGAAATCCCTGGTATTATGGAGGGCAAGGCTACTCCTGAGTATGAAAAGTGTGTTGAGATATCAACAAACGCATCTATTCGTGAAATGATATTGCCTGGGGCTATTCCTTTGGTTGTTCCTATACTTGTTGGTTTTGGAGACAAGTGGTTTGGTGTGGGTGGGCCTGAAATGTTAGGTGGTCTTTTAGCTGGTGTTACAGTTTCTGGTGTTTTAATGGGTATTTTTCAAAATAATGCTGGTGGTGCTTGGGATAATGCTAAAAAATCTATTGAGGCTAATGGTGAAAAAGGGTCAGGCGAACACAAAGCTTCTGTAACTGGTGACACTGTTGGTGACCCATTTAAAGACACCTCTGGTCCTTCAATGAATATTTTAATTAAATTAATGAGTATTGTAGCTTTAGTTATCGCTCCACACATAAAGGTTGATGGTGAGCTTGATAAAAAAGAAACAATAGAAAAACACTCTTTATTAGAAAAAAGTATAACTGTTATTGATGTAAGTAAGGTAAAAAAATCTACTTATTTATATTGATTAGTAGTTCTAAAATTTGAACAGCATTTGTGGCGGCCCCTTTTCTTAGGGGGTCTGCTACAACCCATAAATTATAACTGTTTTTTTGAGAAAAATCTTTTCTTATTCTAGAAACAAACACTTCGTTTTTTGAAGCAACCTCGACAGGTGTTTTGTATTTAGTACCTGTATCTACATAAACTCCTTTTTGTTTTTTTATAATTTCTATTACTTGCTGTTTGCTTGTTTCTTTTTCTAATTCTATGTTTACACTTTCTCCATGACCCCCAAGGGTTGGTACCCTTACAGCTGTTGCTGTTATTTTAATATTTGAACCGAGTATTTTGTTGGTTTCTTTTATTATTTTTTCCTCTTCTTTTGTATAACCCGACTCATTAAATTCATCGCATTTTGGAATTATGTTTCTGTGTATTTTTTTTTCATAAACACTTTTGTTTGTTTGTTTGTTTTCCTCTTCATTTTGAAGCTGTTTAACAGCCTTATAACCTGTACCTGTTACAGATTGATATGTCGAAACAATCATTCTCTTGATCCCTCTTTTTTTATAAATATTGTTGATTACCATAACAAGTTGTATGGTTGAGCAGTTTGGGTTTGCTATTATTTTATCATTTTTTGTTATAGTTTTTCCGTTTATTTCTGGAACAACTAGTTTTATTTTTTTGTTCATTCTAAAAGCTGAAGAGTTGTCTATTACTATTGTTTTATTTTTATTAAACTCTTTTGCATATTTTGTTGATATTTTTGAACCCGCAGAAAAAAGAGCATATTTTGGAGTCATTTTTATTGCTTCTTTTATAGATACGATTTTTTCTTTTTTATTTTTGTATTTGATTTTTTTTCCTACACTTTTTTTTGAACCAACAAATATTATTTCACTTATTTCTTTTATGTTTTTTTCTTCTAAAACCTTTATTATTTCTGACCCAACAAGTCCTGTTGCACCAATTATTGCTATTGTCATTTTTTTTTTTATTATTTTTTTCGAAATTTAAGATATTATATTGATGTTAAAAAAAACTATCTTATTAAAAAACAAAGCTTCTTTACTTCCCAACAAGGTGGGTGTTTATTTTTTTTTAAATAAACAAAAGGTTTTGTATGTTGGAAAAGCTGTTAAAATCAGGGCTCGCGTTCTTTCTTATTTTAAAGATTTTTCTAATAAAAACGTGGCTATAGTTGAATCTTCAAATGACATAAAGTATATATTGGTGGATTCTGAAGAAGATGCTTTTTTTCTTGAAAATTCTTTAATAAAAAAACACCAACCAAAATACAACATACTTTTAAAAGATGATAAAACCTTCCCTTGGTTGTGTGTAAAAAACGAACGTTTTCCTAGGGTTTTTATTTCCAGAAAAAAAGATAATTCTTCAGACTTTTATTTTGGTCCTTATGTTTCTAGAAAAACTTTAAATAATTTATTTGGGTTAATTAAATCATTATATCCAACCAGAACATGTAATTATAATCTTTCTGAAAAGAACATAGCTTCAAAAAAATATAAGGTTTGTTTAGAGTATCATCTAAAAAATTGTTTAGGACCATGCGAGGGTTTTTGTTCTGATCAAGAATACGATAAAAACACAGAATCTATAAAAAATATATTGTCTGGGAAGTTTTCTTTTGTTTTAAATGATTTAAAGAAAAAATTAAAATATAATACAGAAAATTTGTTTTTTGAAAAATGTGAAGTTATAAAAAACCAAATATTTGCAGTTCAAAACCTTAAAAATAAAAGTGTTGTTGTTTCAGAAAAAAATATAAACTTAGATTGTTTTTATATTTACTCTATTAAAAATAACACTTATGTTAATTTTATTAGAGTTATAGAGGGTTCTGTTATATTTTTAAATAATTATATTTTTAATAAAAATTACTATTATAGTGATGGTGTTGTTTTAGAAAATATTATAAAGACTATTTATATAAATTATAATTATGTTTCTGATTTAATCATTTCTAATATAAGTTTTTCAAATTTTTTAAAAAAAAAAATAATTGTTCCTAAGAGGGGTTATAAAAAAAGTATTCTTAATTTTTCACATAAAAATTTAATAAGTTTCATTAATTCAAAAAATTCTGATTTTAATTTATTAAGTGATTTAAAGGAAAAATTATATTTAAAAAAAATTCCTTTTCACATTGAATGTTTTGATGTTTCTAATTTAATGGGCTCTAACACAACTTCTTCTTGCGTTGTTTTTAAAGGTGGTAAATCATCAAAAAAAGACTATAAATCTTATATTTTAAAAGATAATAAAATTGATGATTATGAGTCTATATCTGAGTCTGTTTATAGAAGATATAAAAATAAAAATAATATTCCTGATTTAATAATTATAGATGGAGGAAAGGGTCATTTAAGAGCTGCTTTAAACATATTAAGTTCCTTATGTTTAAGTGGTGTTGATGTAATAAGTATAGCTAAAAAAGAAGAAATAATTTATAAAAAAAATTTAAAAGAAATTATTTTAAATAAAAATTCTAAAACACTTCATTTAATTCAATATATTAGAAATGAAGCACACCGTTTTTGTTTAAAAAAACATAGAATTAAAAGAAAAAACAATTTTTTAAATTCTGATTTAAATAATATTAATTTAATAGGAAATAAAACTGTTTTTAAATTATTAAAAAAATTTAAATCTATTAATAATATTAAAAAAGCATCTTTAAAAGATTTAAAAAAAATAATAGGAAACAATAAGGCAATTATTATATATAAACATTTTAAAAATTAAAATGTTTATAAATTTTATTTATAAGAGTAAACTTATTAACACAATATTTCTTTTTTTTTTAATTATTTTTTATTGTTTTTTTTATTAAAATTTATTATTTAAAATTTACTATTTATTAACAATAATTATTAATAATTTAAGTAACAATTTTATGTTTATATACTTTTATGGTATTAATATATTTTGTTAATACAAATCTGTTTTATATAGTTAATTATTTGTTTATAATATTTAATATGTTATATAACAAAAAATTATAAAAAAAATTATTATATATATTAACACACATATATATATATATATATTTATTTATTTAAATATTTAATATTATTTATATAATATATATTAGCTCCTAAATTATTATTGTTATTACCTGATTTAAATGCTTTAGAATCTTTATTTAATAAATAATTAAATTTATCAGAATCTATATATAAAGGATTTGTATAAATATTATAATAACCTTTTAATGAATCTGTATTAGATAAACAATAAGAATTATTTATTAAAGTATTTTTTACATTAAATAAATTTTTATTATTTGAAAAAATATTGTTTTTAGAAATTATATTTTTTTTATTAATTGTTAAATGAGATTTTAATACTAATTCATTTTTATCAAAAGTGTTATTAATTAAAAAAATTTGAACGGTATCTTTATTATTAATAACAGTATTATTATTAATAAATAAATTATTAAAAATTTTAAAATATCCTTTATTACTATTTATAGTAAAACCATTTATATTTTTATAAAAAATATTATTTAATAAATTAAAGTTATTACTATTAATAATTTCTATTTTTTTATTTTTTATAAACAAGCAATTATTAATAATAGAATTTTTACAATTTTTAATTAAAAAATTTTTATTATTTAAAAAAAAACTATCGTTAAAATCAAAATCAACATTAGTTATAATAAAATTATTCCTTTTAAATAAGGAATTATTTATTTTGATTTTAGAGTTATTAAAAATTAAATTTGAAAATAAAAAAATAGAATTATTAATATTAATATTAAAACTATTAATAATTACATTTTTTATAAAACAACCATTAATATAAATTTCACTATTTAAATCTGAATTTATTTTAAATTTATTTTTAGAATATATTTTTGTGTTATAATATATTTTTTTATTAATTAAATTATCATCTTTATAACTATAAATAGAGTCACTTTTAATATTTAAACCAATTAATAAAGTACCATTATTTGTGATATTAGCTCCCTTTTTCACATTAATAATTACTCCATTTTCAATTATTAAAACTTTATTTTTTGGAATTATTAAGTTTTTTTTAAGTGTATATTTTTTATTATTTTTTTTAATTATATAGGCATTATTATAGCCATTTATATATAAATTAAAATCTTTGCTTTTTACATTAATATGTTTTGTACAACTAAAGAAAAATAAAGTAATTAATATAAAATATTTAATCATTTTGATTTAAATAAAATTAGTATCATTAATTAATTGTTTTGTATAATTATTTACACCATCTAATAATAAATTTTTTGAATTAACAAAATCAATAATTTCACCATTTTTTAATACAATTACTTTATTACATAAATAATAAATAGAATTTATATCGTGAGAAATAAAAATGATAGTAATTTTTAAAACTGAATTGATAAAACGAATTAATTCTAAAATAGATAACTGAGTTTTAATATCTAAAGCAGAAATAGATTCATCAAAAACAATAACATCAGGGTTAGATGCTAATACACGAGCAATCGAAACCCTTTGTTTTTGACCACCAGAAAGCTCATGAGGATACATATTTATAAGTTCTTCTTTTAAAGAAACAAGATTAAAAAGATCAGAAACCAAATAATTAGTTTTATATAAATCAACTATTTCAGAAACACTATTTCCAACAGTATATTTAGGATTAAAAGAAGAGTATGGATCTTGATAAACCATTTGAACAGAGTTTTTTAAAAAAAATCTATTATTAGGATAAATAAAATCACCAGTAAAACTATTATGAAGACCACAAAGAATCCTACCTAAAGTTGTTTTTCCTGAACCAGAAGAACCAACAACCCCCAAACACTCCCCCCAACCAACAGAAAAGGAAATGTTTTTTAAAGCAAAAAATAAACCATCACCTTTTGTTTTATAAGAAACAGATAATTTTTTAATATCAAATAAAACAGAATCTTTTTTTTCATTTTTTTTAATAAATTTTTTATAAAAACCATAAGAATCAATATTAAAAGAATTAAACCGAGAACGTGTTTTAATAATATTTAACATCTTATATAAATCAGAAAAAAGAGAAGAAGAAGAAGGTTTACCAACATTAATAAAAGAAGAATTTTTAAACAAGTACACCCGATTACAATAATAGTTTATTAAATCAATATTGTGACTTATTAAAAGAACACTTAAATTATAATTGTTTTTTAATTTTAAAATTAAATCTAAAACCGCCCTTTGTGTAGAGGGGTCCAAAGAAGTAGTTGGTTCGTCTGCAATTAAAAGACTAGGTTTAGATGCTAAAGCTATAGCGATAACCACCCTTTGTTTTTGACCACCAGAAAGCTCGTGGGGGTAGGAAAAATAAACCTTCTCAGGAAAAAGAATACCAACATCTTTTAACAAACCAAAACAATAATCAAGATTATCTTTTACACCAACAAAAGAGCAGGCTTCTTTAATTTGTTTTCCACAAATCATAGTTGGATTAAGCGATGTTGATGGGTTTTGAAAAACCATAGAAACATCTCCCCCCCTTAACGAACACCAATCCTCATCGTTATTAGAAAGAAAATTAAAGCAACCATTAGTATTATTAAAAATAGCACTATCAGCCGTTACTGAAAAAACCTTACGATTTAAGAAACCCATTAAAAAATATGAAAAAACAGACTTTCCTGACCCAGAGTCACCAAAAAGACCAACCACCTCACCTTTGTGAATATTAAAATCAGACCCACTAATTAATTTCTCACTCTTTTTAGATATTGTTAGGTTTTTTATTTCAATTAAATTAATCATCAATACGAATATTCAGAAATTACAGCTTCAATAAATAACTTAAGGTTATCTGTAAGTTTATACATATTGTTGTCGGCAGATTTTTCATTTTCACGCATACCAAGTCGAACAAAAACTAAATTTAATTCAGGAATAACCACAACATACTGTCCGTTAAAACCACGAGCATAAAAAACAGGAAAGTCCTTCACTTGAGCGACCCACCAACCGTTTGAATAATAGTCAACAACCTTATCGTGTGAATCAATTTTTTCATAAAGTTTAGGTTTAGACAACAACCAATTAACATAGTCTTCCGAAACCACGCTCTCACCCATAAAATCACCCTTATTAAGCATAAGTAGACCAATTTTAGAAAAATCCCTTGCATTACTATTAAAACAACAAAAGGTTTTTTCTAATCCACCACTATAATCAGTTGTCCAAAGTGCATTTTTACGAGCACCAATTTTTGACCACAAAACACGACCAGCAAAAGATGATACACTTTCACCCACAGCTCTTTCAAGAACCACACCAAGAAGTTGGGTGTTTCCACTTTGGTAATTGTATATTGTACCAGGAGGGGAAATAAAACGAGTGTTCAAAATTAGGTTTTTTAAATTAGTTCCATAATATGATTTTGCTGTAACACTAATAGGTTTTTTATAGTGTTCTAACCAATCTAACCCCGACGACATCTCTAAAAGGTGTTTAATTTTTACATCAAAATTTTTATAAGGTTTTAATTCAGGTAAAAAATCAAAAACACTTTGGTTAACATTATCAATAAAACCACTATCAATAGCACAACCCACCAAAAGTGATGTTATGCTTTTAGCCACAGAGAAAGAATTTGTTGTAGAGTTTTCGCCACCACCACCCCAATATTTTTCAAAACGAACACTATCATTTTGAACAACTAAAAAAGCAATAGTTTTAGATTTTTTTAAAACATGTTTTAGTTTTTCAGAGGGCTTAAAGAGGTTATAGTTATAACCATTAGGAATTTTATAAGGTTTTTTAGCCTCCACCTCTCTTGAGTAAAAAAATACATGGTCATCAATTTGAGCTGAGTTTTGCCCCCGTAAATAAGTGCACCTTAACCCATGAAACAAGTAAGAAACATCAAAAATAAAAACAATTGAAGTAAGGAAAAAAATAAAAAAAATAAAATAAAAAAATAATTTTTTCATAAATCAACAAGCCTACAATTAAAAACCTTTTCAAAAGAAACCCTAAACAAATCCTCTACTTTAGAAAAAGAAACATCACAACCAACTTCCAAGTTTAAAGAAGTCACTCCTTTATCGGTGATACCACAAGGTATAATATTTTTAAAATAATCCAAATCAACCATAACATTAAAAGCTAAACCATGCATTGTAACCCACCTACTAGCTCTAACACCCATTGCACAAATTTTTTTAAAATCACCACCACTATTTAACCACACACCTGTTGAGCCATCAAGCCTAACACCAGTTAAGTTGTATTCTTTTAATACATTAAAAACAACATTTTCTAAAAATCTTAAATACTTATGAATGTCGGTAAAAAAATTATCTAAATCCAAAACAGGGTAAACAACCAACTGACCCGGACCATGGTAGGTTATATCACCACCCCTATTAATTTTATAAAAATCAGCATTTTTTAAATGAAGCTCCTCATCATTTAAAAGCAGGTTTTCTTTTTTTCCACTTTTACCAAGTGTGTACACGTGTGGATGTTGACAAAATAAAAGATAACTTTTCGTTGGTTTTTTACATCTCTTATCAGAAACAATAGAGTTAAGTATTGATTCTTGCACACCCCAAGCCTTCTTAAAATCGATAGTTCCTAAATTTTTAAAAAAAACAGTGTTCATTTGTTGTGTGAATATAATTATATTTGATTAAAATTATTTGTAAATTGGAAAAATACACAGAACAAGAAGAAATAAGAAGAACTTCATTAAAAAAAATTATAGAACTAGGCATAAACCCATATCCAGCGGAAGAGTTCAAAATAAACACCAACAGTAAAGAAATTAAAACACAATTTTCCGAAAAAGAGAATATGTTTAAAAACACAATTGTTGCGGGAAGAATTATGAGTAGAAGAATTATGGGTAAAGCATCATTTGTAGAACTAAAAGACTTTGAGGGTAGAATACAGGTTTACCTAAACCGAGACGAGTTGTGCCCAGGAGAAGACAAAACATTGTATAATGATGTTTTTAAAAAATACTTAGACATTGGAGATATTATAGGTGTTGAGGGTTCAGTTTTTGTGACAAAAGTCGGAGAGATAAGTATTCGTGCAAAAAAAATAAAAATATTATCCAAATCAATAAAACCACTACCTGTAGTAAAAACAGACTCTAGTGGAGTTGCCCATGATGCATTTAGTAACACAGAATTAAGATATAGACAAAGATCTTTAGACTTAATTGTTAATGATGACTCCTGGTTAACTTTTGAAAAAAGAACAAAAATTTTCAATACAATAAGAAACCACCTAAACAACAAGGGTTATATAGAGGTAGAAACACCAATACTTCAACCTATAGTGGGGGGTGCTGCAGCTAGACCATTCGTTACACACCACAACACACTAGATATTCCACTATACTTAAGGGTTGCAAACGAATTATATTTAAAAAGATTAATTGTTGGTGGAAAAGAGGGTGTGTATGAGTTTGCAAAAGATTTTAGAAACGAGGGGATGGATAAAACTCACAATCCAGAATTCACAATGTTAGAGTTTTACGTGGCATACAAGGATTATAATTGGATGATGTTTTTTATAGAGGATTTGTTTGAAAAGGTTGCAAAAGTTGTTTGTGGAGAATTGAAAATAAAATATGGAAAAAACACAATAAACTTTAAGGGGCCATATAAAAAAATACCCTTTTTTAAAGCTATTAAAAATGAAACCGGAGACGATATTTCAAAAATGTCAAAAAATGAATTAATAAATTATTGTAAAGAAAAAAATATAGACATAAATAAGTCAATGGGTATGGGAAAATTATTCGATGCTGTTTTTAGTGAGTATTGTGAAAAAAAACTAATACAACCAACCTACATAACAGACTATCCTATAGAAATGTCTCCGTTAACAAAAAAACATAGAAATATAGAAGGTTTAACCGAAAGATTTGAACTTTTTATTAATGGTAAAGAAATTGCTAATGCATATTCAGAACAAAACAACCCTATTGAACAAAGAAGAAGCCTAGAAGAGCAAATGATGTTGGGTGAGAAGGGGGATGATGAAGCAATGATTATAGATAATCAGTTTTTAAAAGCACTAGAATACGGTATGCCTCCAACATCTGGTATAGGTATAGGTATGGATAGACTAACAATGCTATTAACAAATAATAATTCAATACAAGATGTTTTATTTTTTCCACAAATGAAACCAGAAAAATAAAAAAATGAAAATAACAATAGGGTCAGATCATGCAGGTTTTGAATATAAAACAAAAATTATAGAGTATTTAGAAAATAATAATCACAATATTTTAGATGTTGGAACTCACAGCCAAAACAGTGTAGACTACCCAGACTATGCTCATTTAGTTGCAGAGGAGGTTGTTGTGGGAGCTGATTTTGGGGTTTTGATTTGTGGTAGCGGAAACGGTGTTAGTATGGCAGCCAACAAACATAAAAAAATTAGAGCTGCACTATGTTGGAACAAGGAAATAACAAAACTTGCAAGACAACACAATAATGCAAATATAATATCATTACCAGCACGTTTTTTGTCAATAAAAGAATGTGTTGAATTAATAAAAATATTTTTAACAGAACCATTTGAGGGTGGGAGACACTCTAAAAGGGTTGATAAAATTTAAACCAATGAAAAAAATAATAATACTACTATTGATTTTTTCTTCACAATTGTTTTCCCAAGTAGAAAGCATAGGAGAAACAATTAAATTGAACAAATTAAAATAACATATATTAATTTTAGCTTCTGACTCCTTAGAAGGGAGAGAGGTTGGGCAACCTGGAGAATTTATGGCCGCAGAATATATGTCGAATTATTTTAAAGATATAGGTATACCACCATATAAAGACTCAACATATTATCAAAAAATTCCTTTAGAAAAAAGAGAATTAAAAACTGTAAATATTTCTGTTGGCGATAAAAGATACGAGTATAAAAAAGACCACTACACATATCCTAATTTTAGTCAAACAGAAATAAAAACCAATAATATTGTTTTTTTAGGATATGGAATTGATACTAAAAATTATAGTGATTATAATACTAATGTTGAGGGAAATGTGATTATGGTTTTTAATGGTGAACCAAAAGATAATAACGGAAACTATATTGTTTCAGGGGGTAAAGAGCAGTCACCAGAGTCTAGTTATAGGTTTAAATTGAGTAAAGCAAAAGAAAAGGGGGTTAAAGCTATATTTTTTGTGACAGAAAACTTTAAAGAAAACTACAACAGGGTTGAACATAAAATAGAACACCCAGGAGTATCTCTCTTAAAAAAAGAAGAGCCTATTCCATTTTTTTATATAAATAAAGAAATGGCCAAAGACATATTGGGTAAACATAAAATAGAAAAACTAAAGAAAAAAATATCATCAAAAAAAACAACAATTAATAAAAAATTAAAGAAAACAATATCAATAACCACAAAAAACAATGACACCTTTTTTTACGGCAACAATGTTCTCGCTTATATTGAAGGGGCGGATCCGGTGTTGAAAAATGAAATTATTGTAATTACCGCCCACTATGACCATATTGGTGTAATTGATGGTTTAATCCATAATGGAGCCGATGATAATGCTACAGGAACAGCTGCACTATTAGAAATAGCAGCCGCATTTCAACTTGCAAAAAAAACAGGATATGAGTTTAAAAGAAGTATTTTAATTTTCCCAAATTCCGCAGAAGAAAAAGGACTCTTAGGCTCTTATTATTATGTTGAAAACCCAGAGTTTCCACTTGGAAACACTATCGCCTGTTTAAATGTAGATATGATAGGCAGGATGGATGAGTTTCACCCCAACGATAGTAATTATGTTTATTTAATAGGGTCGGATAAATTAAGTACAGACCTACACAATCTCTCAGAAAAATCAAATAAAAAATATGTTAACATGGATTTAGACTACACCTTTAATGACCCAAATGACCCAAATAGATTTTACTATAGGTCGGACCATTATAATTTTGCTAAAAAAGGCATTCCATCCATATTTTATTTTAGTGGTGTACATAAAGATTACCACAAACACACAGATACTGTGGAAAAATTAATTTATGAAAAAGTAGAAAAAACGGCTAGATTAATTTTTTATACCGCATGGGAACTTTCAAATGCAGAAAAAAAACCAAAGGTTGATAAAAAAAACACATTTAATCTTAATAGGTACTAAAAATCAAACTTTATTCCTTGTGCTAAAGGTAAGTCTTCAGAATAATTAATTGTATTAGTTTGTCGTCTCATATATGCTTTCCAGGCATCTGATCCGGATTCTCGCCCACCACCTGTTTCTTTTTCTCCACCGAAAGCACCACCAATTTCAGCCCCAGAAGTACCAATATTAACATTTGCAATACCACAATCAGATCCAGCATGAGACAAAAACTTTTCAGCCTCTCTAACACTGTTTGTCATAATAGCAGAAGAGAGACCTTGTGGTACATTATTTTGAATAGAGATAGCTTCATCAATTTCCGAGTACTTCATTAAATATAATATTGGAGCAAAGGTTTCAGTTTGAACAATGTCACTTTCATTAGAAACCTCAGCAATAACAGGTTTCACATAACAACCTGAAGAGTATTCATCACCCCCTAAAACTCCGCCTGAAACTATTATTTTTCCACAAGTATTTATTTTTTCCAAAGCACTTAGATACATTTCAACAGCACCCACATCAATAAGTGGACCCATGTGATTTTTTTCATCTAAAGGATTCCCTATTTTTATTTGAGCATATGCTTTAATTAAATTTTCTTTAACCTTTTCATAAATAGAATCATGAACAATAAGACGCCTTGTTGTTGTGCATCTTTGTCCCGCGGTTCCCACAGCACCAAAAACAACACCAACTGTAGCTATATTTAAATCAGCATCGGGAGTAATAATCATAGCATTATTTCCACCTAACTCTAAAATTGTTTTACCAAATCTTTCAGCCACCTTACTACCAACAACCCTTCCCATTTTTGTTGATCCAGTTGCAGAAATCAATGGAACACGAGAGTCTCCTGTTAGCCACTCCCCAACAGACGAGTCCCCATTTACAAGTACACAAACACCCTCAGGTAAATTATTGTTTTCTAATACTTTTGACATAATTTTTTGACAAGCAATAGCACAAAAGGGTGTTTTTTCAGACGGTTTCCAAACACAAACATCTCCACAAACCCATGCTAATGCAGCATTCCATGCCCACACAGCAACAGGAAAATTAAATGCAGAAATTATACCCACAACCCCTAATGGATGGTATTGTTCATACATTCTATGCTGACTTCTTTCAGAGTGTAAAGTGATGCCACAAAGTTGTCTAGATAATCCAACAGCAAAATCACAAATATCAATCATTTCTTGAACCTCACCCAAACCCTCTTGTAAAGATTTACCCATCTCATAAGAAACTAGTTTTCCTAAGTTTATTTTATTTTTTCTAAACTCCTCTCCAAATTGTCTTACAATCTCCCCTCTTTTTGGTGCAGGAATCATTCTCCAAACCTTAAATGCTTCAGTAGCAGTGTCAATAACGTTTTGATATTGTTCTAGTGAAGTTGCTTGTATTGTGCCAATTTTTTTCCCATCTACAGGAGAAAACGAGTCAAAACTACTAACACTTTTTAAGTCCCATAATTGACCAGTAGATGTTCCTGAGTGAGAATTATTTATATTTAAATTTTTTAGTATATTTTCCATTTTTTTAAATTAATTAATTAAACAACCTTAAAACATCCATCCCATTTGCATAAATTAATAATGCAAATAATATAAACATCCCAACAATTTGCAGCGGCATTAAAACTTTAATAGGAATTTTTTTACCACTAATCATTTCTAAAATAGCAATTAATGCATGACCCCCATCTAAAGCAGGTATAGGTAGTAAATTCATAATAGCTAAAATAATAGATAGTAGTGCTGTCATCGACCAAAATGCATACCAATTCCAATTATTAGGAAACATTTTACCAATACTAATTACTCCACCAACATGCTTATATCCTCCGGTTTTAGGGTTAAATATTGTTTTCATTTGTCCCCAATACATTGAAATCATATCACCTGTTTTTGTTAATCCAGCAGGGATACTAGATAAAACAGTATGAGATCGACTCTCCATATACATATCAAGATTTGGATTCACACCCAACATTCCACTATCATCTAGGGCAACATCAATGTGTTTATATAAAGTATCTCCCTTAAAATATCTCTCTACAAGGATATTAATATTTTTACCAGCATTTAACAGCAAGGTTTTTCTAGCCTCTTCAGTATAAAATATTGTTCCAATATCATTAATACCAAGAATTCTATCACCTTTTCTTATACCGTGTTTTTCAGCAACCGAGCCCTCTATAAATGATCCAACAATCCATTTATAATTTGGAGTAACAAAAGCGCCATCAGATGCTGATAAATTTTTTATAATACGATTGATGTCTTCAGAATTAATTTTCACAACAACCTCTCGCCCCCCTCTTTCAACCAAAACCCTCTCTCCTCCGTTAAACAAAATAGAGCTTATAATCATTAAATCATCATACTCAACAATACTTTCATCATCTATTGATATTAATTTATCACCATCAACAAAACCCAAACTTTCAGCCGCAGCACTAAAAGAGATGCCGTCGACTAAATTTTCATTGGAAACATACTTTTCACCCCAAGCAATTAAAATCATACTATAAATAAACCAAGCTAAAATTAAATTAACCACAATCCCACCCAACATTACAATTAATCTTTGCCATGCAGGTTTAGCTCTTAACTCCCAGTTTTCAGGCGGAGATTCAACCCCGTCAGTATCCATAGATTCATCAATAAATCCAGATATTTTAACATAACCGCCCAACGGTAGCCAACCTATTCCAAATTCAGTCTCACCAATTTTCTTTTTAAACAAAGAAAATTTCCAATCCATAAATAAGTAAAATTTCTCCACTCTACAACCAAAAATTTTTGCGGTTATATAATGCCCAAACTCATGTAATACAACAAGTATTGATAAGCTTAATAGTAGTTGAAGTGCTTGTATCATTTTTTAGAAATTAATTCTCTTGTTAATTCTCTTGTTTTTTTATCCACATAAAGATAATCGTCTAAATTTGGATTGGTCACAAAAATAGATTTTTCCACGGACTTTTCAACTACTTTAAACATATTTACAAAGGAAATTTTTTTATTTAAAAAAGCGTCTACCGCAACTTCATTAGCAGCATTAAGGGAGCACGAAGATGTACCACCAGAAATTAAACATTGATATGCTAAATCTAAATGTGGAAATTTAATTTTATCGGGTTTGTAAAAATTTAACCCTTGACACTCAATTAAACTTAAAGGCTGAAAAGGATAATTAATTCGATTAGGATAGGAAAGAGCATACAATATAGGTGTTGTCATTTCCGGAACACCTAATTGAGCTTTTGTAGACCCATCAATAAATTCAACCAAACTATGTATAATTGATTCTGGGTGAATTAAAATATCAATTTTATTTTCAGGAATATCAAACAACCAAAAAGCTTCAATTAACTCGAAACCTTTATTCATTAATGTAGCAGAGTCAATTGTGATTTTTTTCCCCATCACCCAATTCGGGTGACGAAGAGCTTGAGAAAGTGTAATATTTTTAAACTCCTTTTTTGATAAGTTTAAAAATGGTCCTCCGGATGCAGTAAGAATCAACTTATTAATACTGGATTTTTTTTCCCCCACCAAACATTGAAATAGTGCAGAATGCTCAGAATCGACAGGTAATATATCAACATTATTTTTTTTAGCTAGTTGCATTATTAGTTGTCCTGCAACTACTAATGTTTCTTTATTTGCTAGTGCAATATTTTTTTTAGCTTTTATTGCTGCAATAGTGGGCAGTAAGCCTGCACTTCCTACTATTGCACTAACAACTAAATCAACATCATTTTCTTTTACTAAATCACATAATTCTTCAACTCCCTTTAAAATAATGGTTTTATATTTTGACCCATTTTTTTTTAAATAATTATAACCCTCTAAACTATTTATTACAACATATTTAGGTTCAAATTTTTTTAATTGAGCCAAAAGTAATTTATAATTTTTATTAGCACTTAATAAAAAAGCATTAAATAAATCTTCTTTTTCATTAATAATACTTAATGTTTGTGTACCAATAGACCCAGTGGAGCCTAGAATAGCAATATTTTTTTTATTATTAGACATAGTTTCTCAATAAATAGTCACCAATTTTTCTTTCATTAGATAAATGTGGGCACTTATTTTGCCCTCCAAATTTACCAATAGATTTCATATATGCATTAAAACCACCATTTTTAACAGCAATTACTTTTAATGGAGCTATAATGTTTGATTGAACAAGATCCGAGTAGTAAATATTTTGTTTTTCCATCATTTGATTTAAAATTTTTTCAAAATGCAATAGATTGCTAGGTTCTTCTGAAAACTCAACAAACCATTGATGGCAAGAATGAAAATTATCTTCACCAACCTTAGGACAAACAGTGAATTCAACAACACTACCACCGCACACTTTTAATCCCTCTAACAAAGCTGTTTGTATTTCTTTCTCAATTACATGCTCACCGAAAGCAGAGCAGTATTGAGAAGCTCTTCCACTAAACATAATTTTATAGGGATTTTTAGACACAAATCTAACTGTATCACCTGTGTTATAAGCCCACAACCCACTAACTGTGGACACAATCATTACATAGTCAATATGTAATTTCACATCCTCAAGAGGTATTCTTTGTAGGGCACCTCTTCTAAAGTCTTCTAAGGAAATAAATTCATAAAAAACACCATGATTTGTTAATAACAGTAAACTTTTATCATTTAAACAGTTTTGGTATCCAAAAAAACCTTCAGATGCTGGATAAACTTCAAGAGTGTCAATATTTGAACATAGTTTAGAAAAAGTATTTTTGTAGGGCTCAATACTGGTGCCGCCATGTATATATAATTTTAAATTTTTAAAAACATCATTTACAGTATTTTGCTTTGTGTATTTTAAAAGTGCCTGAAAATATGTAATTACCCAAGGAGGTATACCCCCGAGTATTTTCATATTTTTATTATAAGTTTCTAATACAATTGTATCTATTTTTTTTTCCCAAGGCTGTAGTTTGTTGGTTTTTACAGACGGATAGCGATTTTTTTTAAGATAAAAAGGTATGTGTCTAGCTGCAATTCCAGATAGTTTAGCAAAAGGAATTTTATTATAATATTTAAGTTCAGGAGAGCCCTGTATAAACATCATTGCAGTATTAGAAAAATTAAAATCATTTTTTTGATAAGCATATAATAACAACAATTCTTTAATAGCTAAGGTGTGATAGTTCCACATTTTTTGTGTTAAAGGAATATATTTTGTACCAGATGTTGTACCAGATGTTATAGCAAAATAAATGGGTTTCCCAGTAGTTAAAATATTCTTTTCACCTTTTGAAATTAATGATATATATTCTTTATAGTTTTCATATTTGGAAACAGGAATTTTTTCAGCATATTCGTTATACTTAAAGTTTGATGTTATATTAAAATTTTTACCATAATGTGAGCTTCTTCCGAAAGCAATAATACTTTTATAGGTGTTGTTTTGATCCTCAATCGCATTTTTTTGGTTTCGTATATTTTGCCTATATGCCTGCTTAGCTAAAAACTTAACAACAAATGAAGAAATACTCATCTTTTAAAAATCTAAATATTCTAACGGGTCAATCGGTGTTCCATTTTGCCATAGCTCAAAATGCAAATGTGGATCAGAAGAGCTTTCCCCACTATTACCCATTATTCCAATAACCTCACCTGATTTAACAAAGTCATTACTTTTTTTAGTTAAAGATGCATTATGCATATAAACTGAAATAATATTATCAACATGTTGAATAATGATTGTGTGTCCACTTGAAACTGACCAGTCGGAAAAAATAACAACTCCATCAAGAGTGGCTTTTACAGATGTATTAGTGTTAGCAACTATATCAATTCCCCAATGTTGTTCTTTCATATCAAAAAAACTAGAAATCATACCGTCTGCAGGTTTAAAAAAAACAAAATCTTCTAAATCAGCATTCTCTGCTGTATAATCGGCAGGAATATTGTATAACTCTTCATTTTCCACAAAATGTCTTAATAAAGAATCTTCTTTTGAGGGAGTGAGGGTAATATCGTTAAAAATTATGGTACTATCATTTTGTGTTTGAATAAAACTGTCTACAACTTCCCCATTTATAATTTTATCCAAAACAAATATATATTTTGATTTTTGCAATAAGTTAGACTCTAAAGAATCCACCTTAACCATAAGTTCAATAAGTTCAGATTTTTTAAAGTATGCGGATTGTGGTAGCAAATTTTGCAGAGGCCCATATGCTGTAAGGATAAAAATTACTACGCAAAAAATAAACAACAAATAAATAATATATATAAAGAGCTGGTAAGCTTTAAAGATTGACAATGGTGTTTCTTGTAAAGTAGATTTATTTACAGATGATATTTTATAAGACTTAAGAAAAAAATTAAAAATACTTTGCAAGTAGGATTTATTGGATTTAGCCATTTTTTTTATCTCTTAGTAAACAAATATCGGAAATAGTATTCTCAAAACATATGGATAGTAAAAAAAATAAAATAATTTTATATTCGTTTATATATATGTTTCAATGAAAATAAAAAAAAATAATTTTTATAAATCTTCACCAAAAGTAGTTTTACTTATTGCTTTATTTTTAGGTGGTTGCTCCACACAAACAGATACAATTTTAAATCGAACCTATCACCAGCTAAATACAAAGTATAATGGATTGTTTTATGCAAATCAGTATTTACAGGAGGGCATAAAAAAAATAGAAAATGCCCACGAAGATAATTACGAGCAAATTCTTCCAATTAATCAATATGGGGACTTAAAGTTAGCACAGTCAGCTCAATCTACATTTGATAATGCAATTGAAAAAAGCAAAACAGCAATACAACAGCATTCCATGAATATTGATGGAGAAGAAAAAAATAAATTAATTGATGCAAATTATATGATTATAGGTAAATCATATTTTTATAAACAGGAATATGCACCCGCAGTTAATACATTTAATTATATTATTAGAAAATCAAATAAAGAAAATCTTAAATCAGATGCACTAATTTGGAACACAAGATGTCAACAAAAATTAGGAAACAAAGAAGCTGTTAGAAAAAATATTAGGCAGTTAGAGGAAGACTATTTTTTAAATAAAAATCAAGAGGCCATACTTAATGAAATAAAAGCGGAGAATTCTATAATTGAGGGATATTATTTGGAGGCAACAGAATATTTACAAAGAGCGGTTGATCAATCAAATAATAAAAATAAAAAAACAAGAATGCACTATATTTTAGGACAGCTCTATTTATTGTTAAATGAGCATTCAAGTGCATTACAAGAATTCAATAAGGTAATAAATAAAAACCCTAGATATGAAATGGTTTTTAATGCTAAATTGATGAGAACAAAAGCGTATGTTGCAAACAGTAAAGGATTCGATGAGTTAAATAAAAGCTTAGCTTCTATGTTAAAGGATTCAAAAAACAAGGAATATAAAGATCAAATTCACTTTGCATTAGCCACACTGCACTTAAAAAATAAAGATACCTTATCCACAATAAACTCTTTAAAGCAGTCAATACAATCATCAATATTTAATAGTGCTCAAAAAATTGAATCACACTATATGTTAGCAAATTTATTTTGGGAAAATAAAAAATATTTAAATTCTTATTATCATTGCGACTCCGCCTATCAACTTTCTAGCTCAAAAACATCAAAATATGATGAAATAAAAAAGATGCTTAGAGGTGCAAAAAAAATCGCAAATAAATATAACATTATTAATTACAATGATAGTATTGTTGCTTTAGCTCAATTACCAGAATTAGAAAGAAACCAAATTATTGACAATTATATAGATGCTTTAAAAAAATCAGAAGAATTATCAAAAAACAATTCAAACGAAAGGTCACCGGGAGGCAATTTTAATTCATATGAATTTAATCGTCAGGCCCAAAATAGCATGAATATTTCTGCAGGAGGAGGCTGGTATTTTTACAACCCATCAGCAATGAGCTTAGGTTATTCAGAATTTTTATCAAGATGGGGTAATAGAAAATTAGAAGATAATTGGAGGAGAAAAAATAAAAATCAAATCCTGAGCAATGATGATGTGAATGCATCAATTAATCCTGACGAACCGTCGGATAAAGAAAAATATAGTCGGGAATATTACATTGAACAACTTCCGCTATCAGACGAAGAACAACTATTATTGCTGTCACAAATAGAAACAGCATATTATGACCTGGGAATAATATTTAAGGAAGATGTTGAAGATTATTCACAATCAATAAGTGTTTTTAGTCAATTACAAAAAAGATTTCCACAGACAAGTTATAAGCAACTAATATATTTCGATTTATATGGCATATATATTTTACAGGGTGACACGGTTAGTGCCGAGGTATTTTTAAATAAAATAAAAAATGAATACCCCGAAAGTATTTATTTAACACTATTAAATGGTGAAGAGCCGCAAAATAAAAAATTGCAAGATGATAAAAATACATATTTGCGAGCACACAATTTGTATACTGAATTTTCTAATGAATCGTGTTTAGAGTTAAAAAAATTATTAAGTGCTAATATGGATAATATTTTTATAGCAAAAATTGAATTATTAAATGCATTTTGTGGTGCACAGAAATCAGATAAAAAACAGTTTATTAATGTTTTGGAAGGCATTAAAAATAAGTATTTAGAAAATGCAATAACAACTCAAATTGATAGTATAATTTTAATTTTGAAAGGTGAAATAGATTTTGAAAAATCCTCAATATATGTTAATGAATTTAATGACCCCCATTATTTTTTATTATCCATTAATGATGTGTCGGTTAACTTACCTGAAACACAAGCAGCATTATCGAAGTTTAATAGTAAGAATTATAAATTAGATAGTTTATCAACCAACAACCTGCTACTTACAAAACAAATACAGCTACTTAAAGTTTCAAGTTTTGAAAACAAGCAGCAGGCAATTACTTACTATGAGTTAATTAAAGAAAGTATAATTACAAAAAATGTATTGAACAATAACAATATAAAAGCAATGGTGATTAGTCAAAATAATTATGGTAGATTAATAAAGGAAAAAAATATTAATGAATACATTAAATATTTTAATGAAATTTATTTATTAAATTGAGTAAAAATTAAGGCCTTATGTTAAAGTCAACAGACAAAAATAATGAAATAAATTCAATATCAACGGGCTCTACATTAGAGGGAAACTTAAACTCTAAGGGGGATGTGCGGATAGATGGTCAATTAAATGGATCTGTTCACACAGAAGGTAGATTAGTTTTAGGGCAAGGCGGAGTAATTGAAGGTGAAGCTGTTTGTGAAAGTGCTATTATAGCAGGTAAAATAAAAGCAACAATAACAGTGAAAGATATTTTAACACTAAAATCAACAGCAAAATTATCCGGAGAAATTATTGCAAGTAAATTAGCCATTGAGCCGGGTGCAATTTTTTCAGGTAAATGTAGTATGGGGCCAGTTGTTAAAAATATTAATAAAAATGAAGACAAAACAGTGCCTTCTTCTAGTGAAAAAACGGCATAAGTTTTTTTAAATGAAAAAACACTTAATAAGTAATTTAATACTAACAGCTTTTTCACTTTTTTTAGCATTTCTTATTATTAACTTTTCTAAAATTCAATTCCCACATCATTATTATTTAACAGTATTTTTTTTCGCAACACTTTACATTACACAAAGTTTATTTTTATTTAAATCAAAAGCCTCTCCCTCTATGTTTATTATGATGTATAATATTACAACAATGCTGAAAATGCTAATATCCCTAATTGTTTTAATTATATATTTTTTTCTTTTTGCTGAGAGTATAAGTAAAAAAAATATAATACAATTTGTAGTATTTTTTTTGTGTACATATTTTTTTTATTTAATTATTAATACTAAAATTTTTTTTAGCAATAAAGATGAAAAACAAAAGCCCATTTAAGTATTATTTTATAGGCACTCAAATTGCTATTACTGTTCTTATTGCTGTATTTATAGGATATCAAATAGATAAATTTTTAAATCATAAAAAATATATTATAACGTTAGCCATTTCAGCAGTATTTATTTTTTATACATTATATGCCTTAATAAAGGATATTAGTCAAGGAAAATAAAAAATTAAAAAGCTAACTTTAATAAGTTGTTTTTAATTATAAATTAATTACTTTTGTGTTCGATTTTAATCTTACATTAACATCAAATTATGATGCTTAGGTTGTTTATTAGTATTTTGTTTCTCAGTGTTCTTTTGTGTCCAGCATCTTCTATTGGTGATCCAAGCAACAACTTAAATGATGTTGAAGAAAAGTTTCAGCCAGGAGAGATGATTATGCATCATATTCTTGACACTCATGATTGGCACATTTTAGATTGGCAGGGTCATGCGGTTTCAATTCCGTTACCAATTATTATCTTCCACGAAGATACTGGTTGGGAGATTTTTTTGTCATCAAAATTTAACCATGGGCATGATGTTTATAATGGCTATAAGCTTGACCATGGAAATATTATAGCTGTCAATGCCGATGGCTCTAAAAATATAAAAGAAACAGATAAAATTTGGGATTTATCAATAACTAAAAATGTTTTTTCGTTACTATTAAGTATAGTAATTCTACTATCCGTATTTATATCTATTAGCAATAGATATAAAAAAAATAAAAATAAGGCACCAAAGGGAATTCAATCGTTATTAGAGCCTATTATTATTTTTGTTAGAGACGATATTGCAAAATCAGCCATAGGAGACAAAGATTATAAAAGGTATTTACCATTTTTATTAACAGTTTTCTTTTTTATTTTTTTAAATAATTTACTGGGACTTGTTCCTTTTTTCCCAGGAGGTGCTAATTTAACTGGAAATATTGCTGTACCAATGGTTCTAGCAGCAATGGTATTTATAATTACAACTTTAAGTGGAAAAAAATATTATTGGAAGCATATTTTTGCAATGCCTGGTGTTCCAAAGCCAGTTTTGTTAATTTTGACACCAATAGAAATTTTCGGGGTTTTTTTAAAACCCCTAGTATTAATGATAAGGTTATTTGCAAATATTACCGCAGGACATATAATTATACTGTCTTTTTTTAGTATGATTTTTATATTTGGAGAAATGAGCCCTATAGCAGGCTATGGTGTTTCTGTTTTCTCCGGATTGTTTGTGTTATTTATGATGACCCTAGAATTGTTAGTTGCTTTTTTACAAGCGTATGTTTTTACATTGTTAGCGGCAATGTACTTCGGTATGGCTGTGGAGGAGCATTAAAATAAAAAATTTTTAAAATAATTATTAACTTAAAATTTATATTAAAATGGAATTATTATCAGTTTTATTAGCTACAGATGTTACAGGATATGGTATTGCAGCTTTAGCAGCTGGAGTTGCGGCACTAGGTGCCGGTGTTGGTATTGGACAAATTGGAAATGGTGCAATGCAGGCTATGGCAAGGCAGCCAGAAGCAATTAATGATTTAAGAGCAAATATGATTCTTATGGCAGCTTTAGTTGAGGGTGCAGCATTTTTTGCAATGGTTATTGGACTACTTGTTATTTTTACAATATAGTCATAGAAATAAAGTTAGAAACATAAAACCTGTCACATGGAATTAGTCAAACCAGATATAGGCTTGTTGTTTTGGATGACAACATGCTTTATTCTTTTACTTTTTATAATGAAAAAGTTTGCTTGGGGACCCATATTAAATGCTTTGAATGAAAGAGAAGCCGGAATTCAAAAGTCTTTAGATGAAGCTGAAATAGCAAAAAAACAAGTAGAAGATGCTGTTTCTAAAGTTGAAAAAATTTTGGAGGAAGGAAGAGTAGAGAAAGAAAATATTATTAAAATAGCTCAACAGGAGTTAGTAGATTACAAGTTAGAGCAACAAAGTAAAATAAATGCTCAGATTAGCTCACAGCTTGTTATTGCTAAAGAGGAGATTATTCAGCAAAAGCGAGCGGCGGTAGATGAATTAAAAAATAAAGTTGCAGAACTTTCTATCGAAATAGCAGAAAAAATTATAAAAAAGGAATTGGAAAATAAAGAACAGCACAATCAATTAATAAAGGAGAGTGTAGAAACATTAGATTTTAATTAATTATGCAGAGAACATCAGCTTCTATAAGATATGCAAAAGCATTATTTCTATTGGCTTTAGAAAACAATAGCTCAAAAGATGTGTTGCTTGATTTGAAATCTGTCCTCGAGATTATTCATACAGATAATCAATTAGTTAATTTTATTAATAATCCAACTATTAGGAGCTCTGTAAAAGTGCAATTATTTAAAAAATTATTTACAAAAAAAATTAAGCCAATAACGATGAATTTTTTATCATTAGTTATTAATAAAGGCAGAGAAGTGTTTTTGAGTGATATTATTAATAAATATGAAGCAATATTTAATAAACATAATAATATCAGTGTTGTTCAGGTTATTTCCTCTGAGCCATTAAGTGACTCACTAAAACAAAGCATTAAAGAAAAAGTCAGTTTTAATGGTGGGGAAGTTAAGCTGAAAGAAAAAATTAATAAAAGCTTACTAGGAGGATTTATTATTAAAAGAGGCGACTTACAATACGATGCTAGTATAAAGAAAAAATTAAGCAATGCTAAAAGGGCATTTAAACTTTAAAGATTTTTAAAAAATGACACAAATTAAACCATCAGAAGTATCACAAATTTTAAAAGAAGAATTAATGAATTTAGATTCAAATTCTTCTTTAGAAGAAACAGGCACTGTTTTGGCTATTGGAGACGGAATAGCAAGAATATATGGACTCAAAAATGTGGAGTCTGGAGAACTAATAGAATTTAACAATGATAAACACCAACAGGGTATAGTTCTAAATTTAGAAGAGGATAATGTGGGGGCCGTTTTGCTAGGTTCTTCTAGCAAGATAAAGGAGGGTGATATAGTTAAGAGAACAGAAAAAATTGCTTCAATTAAAGTTGGTGAAGGAATGTTAGGTCGTGTTGTTAATGCTCTTGGTGTTCCAATTGACGGTAAAGGTCCAATTGAAGGAGAAACGTATGAGATGCCCTTAGAAAGAAAAGCACCCGGTGTTATATATAGGCAGCCTGTTGCTGAGCCATTACAGACAGGGATTAAGGCAATTGATGCTATGATTCCAATTGGGAGAGGCCAGAGAGAGTTGATAATTGGAGATAGACAGACTGGAAAAACATCCGTTGCATTGGATACAATTATTAATCAAAAAGAATTTTATGAAAAAGGAAATCCTGTTTATTGTGTATATGTTGCCACATCTCAGAAAGGTTCTACAGTAGCAAATATCACAAAAATGTTAAGTGATAATGGTGCTTTACCATATACTGTAATTGTTTCTGCATCAGCATCTGATCCAGCACCAATGCAGTTTTATTCACCTTTTACTGGTGCAGCAATTGGAGAATTTTTTAGAGACACAGGAAGACACGCCTTAATTGTTTACGATGATTTATCAAAACAAGCAGTTTCATACAGAGAGGTTTCATTACTACTAAGGAGACCACCGGGCAGAGAAGCTTATCCGGGTGATGTTTTTTATCTTCATTCTAGATTACTTGAGAGAGCTGCTAAAATTAATAATTCTGATGAAATAGCATCCTCTATGAATGATTTGCCAGATTCGCTTAAACCTATAGTGAAGGGAGGAGGTTCACTAACCGCATTACCAATTATTGAAACGCAGGCAGGCGATGTTTCCGCTTATATTCCAACTAATGTAATTTCAATTACTGATGGACAAATCTTTCTAGAAGCTGATTTATTTAATTCAGGTGTAAGACCCGCAATTAATGTTGGTATTTCTGTTTCTAGAGTTGGTGGAAGTGCACAAGTAAAATCAATGAAAAAGGTTGCAGGAACATTAAAATTAGATCAAGCACAATATAGAGAGCTTGAAGCTTTTGCAAAGTTTGGTTCAGACTTAGATGCAGCAACAACAGCGGTATTAGAAAAAGGAAAACGTAATGTTGAAATTTTAAAACAAGGCTTAAATAAGCCTATGAAGGTTGAAGATCAAATTGCAATTATTTATTGCGGAGTAAAAGGTTTATTGAATAATGTTCCAGTTAATAAAATTAAACAATGCGAGGAAGATTTAGTTAAATTGTTAAACAGAGAATTTAAGCAAATACTAGATGACTTAAGGTCTGGTAAATTGACAGAAGATGTTACAAATGGTATTGAATCAGCACTTAATCAGGTTTTAAAAAACTATAGTTAAAAAACATGTCAAATTTAAAAGAAATAAGGTCTAGGATTACTTCTATTTCATCTACTATGAAAATAACTAGTGCGATGAAAATGGTATCAGCTGCAAAATTAAAAAAAGCACAGGATAGCATTCAAAACATTAGACCGTTTTCTTCAGCTTTAAAATCATCAATTCAAAATTTATTACCTAACATTAATATTTCCGATATTAATTTAACCTCTAATTTTGCTTCAGAAAATAAATCATTAATTATTGCAATAAGTTCAAATAGAGGTCTTTGTGGTGGATTTAATGCTAATGTTTTTAAGAGAAGCAAAGAACATAAAGATTCAAAAAATATAGATGTAATATGTATAGGAAAAAAATCAGCAGAACAGTTTAAGCGAAATGAATTTAATATTATTGCAACTGAAACGGGAATATTAGATAAGCCCTCCTCTCAAGCAAGTAAAAAAATCTCCCAGATGATTATAAATGGATTTTTACAGGGAAGATGGTCAGAAGTAATAATTGTTTATAATAAATTCAAAAATGCTGCCACTCAACTTATAACAGCTGAACCTCTTTTACCTATTTCTATAGATACTAATGATGCTGAAAACAATCCTTCTAAAAAAGATTATATCTTTGAGCCAGATAAAACACAAATTATTAATAATTTAATTCCTCAGCAAATTCACACCATGTTCTTTGAAGCAATTTTAAATTCTATTGCTGCAGAACATGGGGCTCGTATGACAGCAATGCACAAAGCAACAGATAATGCAGAAGAATTAAAACAAAATCTAACATTAACATACAACAGACAACGGCAAGCAGCTATTACAAATGAAATATTAGAAATCGTAGCGGGAGCCGAGGCACTTAAGGGGACATAAATCACAATATCGTCACTTTTAACATAACTTTCAATTTTATTATATTTGATAACTTATGGTTTTTAAAAAAACAACATTAAGGTTACAAATTTTTTTATCAATGATTGGCTTGATAACATTTGCCTTATTAATTGTAGCCATTATTAATATACAACAGACTAGGAAAGATACTGAACAATATAATTCAGAACGTTTAGCAAGAAAGGATAGGGCAGTAGCTAAATCAATTGAGGCTATTATAAATATAAGTCCTCAATATAATGTAGATTTAGAAACATCATTTAAGCCAATCTTAAAAGATGTTGGATATATTCATAATTTAAAGATTAACATATATAATCTTCGTGGAAAATTTATTTGGTCTTCAGACTCAACATTGCTTAAGGATAGTGTTATCATAAAAGCTTTATCTCAAACAGTGATAGATTCCTGCTTCCGGTCAGTAGAAAAAAAAATAAATTATGAAAAAGGAAAATATTTTGGCACATACCGAATCCTTTATCAGGATCATACTCAAAAAAACCTGTCTTCATCGGAGCCAATAATCACTGATAGCCCATTTTGTATCTTAGATGTTATTTACGATAAAAGCACAAAGGATGATATTATAATTAAGACAAATCAACAGATTAAAAGATTAATACAAATTTATATTTTATTACTATTATTTGCTGTTGGGTTTGCCTATTTATTACTACAACAGATAACATCACCCTTAAGATCAATATCAAGGCATTTGTCGTCATCTAAAATAGATAATATAGCAACACCTTTACATTGGCCAGTTAAAGATGAAATAGGACACTTAATAGAAGATTATAATAAATTAATGAAGGAATTAGAGGTTAGAACCCAGCAGTTAATAAATAGTGAAAAAGAGGGTGCTTGGAAGAAAATGGCTAAACAAATAGCACATGAAATAAAAAATCCACTTACTCCCATGAGACTTAATGTACAATATCTTTTAAAGTCATTTGTTGATGGGGAGGGTGTAGGTCTATATTCTGATGAATGGAAAGAAAAATTACAATCTTTTTCTAAAACAATGATTCAACAAATTGATACATTAACAAGAATAGCAAATGATTTTTCAGACTTTGCTAGTTTAAATATTCAGTCAGAAGAAAAATTTGAACTTGCTGAAGAAGTTGAAAGAATAGTACATCTTTTTAAGAATAATAATGTTAAGTATCAGTCACTACTAAATACATCGCAAAATCCAAAAGTATTTATAGACAAAAGCCACTTGACAAGGGTGTTAAATAATTTAATAAAAAATTCTTTACAGGCAGAAAAAGAAAATACTCCAATTGAAGTATTAATTAGCTTAAAACAAATTGACAATTTTTGTTTAATTAGTGTAAAAGATAATGGAAAAGGTATTTCAAAAGATATAAATGAAAAGATTTTTGAGCCTAATTTTACCACTAAAAATAGCGGAATGGGTTTAGGCTTAGCAATTGTAAAAAAAATAATTAATGATTTTAATGGGACAATAAATTATAAATCTTCAAAACATGGAACGATATTTATATTGACCATCCCGTTGATTAATAAAAAATAGTAATTATGAATGAAAAATGGTTAAAAATAGGAGATTCTGTTTTATACAGAGATGATTTAGAAACTAGTACAGCAATAATTAAAATATCTAGAGAGAAGCAATTAAATGCCCTGAATAGTTCAGTAATTAGTTGTATTGAGCAGGCATTGTCAGAGATTGAAAAAAATAAAAAAATAAGATCTGTTATAGTAACAGGAGCTGGAGAAAAGGCTTTTGTGGCAGGTGCTGACATAAAAGAATTTCAGCATTTTTCAGAAAATGAAGCATATAATTTAAGCCGTACAGGTAAGGAAAAATTATTTAATAAAATAGCTAATTTTTCCAAGCCAGTCGTGGCCGCAATTAATGGCTATGCTTTAGGAGGTGGTCTAGAATTAGCCCTATCCTGTCATATAAGGATAGCTGTTAAAGAAGCAAGGTTAGGTTTACCTGAATGTACACTTGGAATTATTCCAGGATATGGAGCAACTCAAAGATTACCAAAAATTATAGGCAAGGGATTTGCAATGGAAATGATTTTAACAGCTAAAATTATTGATGCGGATTATGCTTATAAAATAGGTTTAATTAATCATGTAGTTTCATCAGATGAATTAATTTCAAAAACATTATCAATAACAAAGCTATTTAATAACACTTCTCCGGAAGCTTTATCATTAGCAATAAACTCTGTTAATTCTTGTTTTCTTTCTGATGCAGATAATATTGAAAGTAGAAATTTTGCTTCCTTGTTTAATACTGACAACTTTAAAGAAGGAATTAATGCTTTTATAGAAAAAAGAAAATCGAATTTTGATTAATGAGTGCAATTAAGCAGCTTTTTGGACAGACACTTATATATGGATTTAGTAGTGTAATTGCTAGAGTATTAAATTTTTTATTAGTTCCGCTTTATACAATTTTATTTATTCCCTCCGAATATGCTATTGTTTCAGAGATGTATACTTATGCTGCATTTTTAATGATCTTTGGTTCTTTTGGAATGGAAACCACTTTTTTTCGATTTGTTGAATCAAATAAATATAAAAAATTAAATATTTTTGGAACAGCTTTTACTTTTGTATTAGCAAATTCAATTTTATTATTGTTTTTAGGTATTTTATTTCACAATAAAATAGCAACGATTATTCAGCATATAAGTCATCCCGAATATGTTTTAATTTTTCTGTTTATCATATCATTTGACTTAATTTCAATTATTCCATTTGCTCTACTAAGGCAAAAAAATCAAGCTTTGAAATTTGCAGTGTTTAAAACAATTAATATAATTCTCAATATATTTTTTAACATATTTTTTTTAATAATTTGCCCATTTTTAGTTGAAAAGGAACTTTTGTTGAATTTTATATATTTAATATATGATCCATCAATATCAATCACATATGTTTTTATATCTAATTTAATAGCAAGCATATTAACATTATTACTTTTAGTTCCTGAGATAAAAGGTAATATAAATAAGCCTAATTATAGAGTTTTTAAAAAAATGTTAAACTATGCATGGCCTATTTTTATTGCAGGATTAGCATTTATGATTAATGAATCAATTGATAAACTTTTGATTAAGTATTTATTGCCAAAAGGAATTGCAATGAGGGAATTAGGAATTTATTCGGCATGCTATAAATTGTCAATTTTTATGACATTATTTGTACAGGCTTATAGATTTGCTGCTGAGCCATTTTTTTTCAGTCAATTTAAAAAACCAAATTCAAAAAAAACTTACTCATTAATGCTCGAAGTCTTTGTTTTAGTAGCATTAGTAATCTTTTTATTTGTAACACTTTACATTGATATTATTAAATTAATTATACCTAATACTCTATATCACGAAGTGATAATTATTATTCCGATAGTTTTATTAGCCAATATATTTTTAGGAATTTATTATAATCTCTCAGTTTGGTATAAAGTGACAAATAAAACAAAATATGCGGCAATAATTTCAATAATTGGAGCAGCTGTTACCATAGTATTGAATTTATTATTTATTCCCAAATATGGCTATATTGGAGCAGCATGGGTAACTTTAATTTGCTACACAGTTATGATGTTTACATCATATTATTTAGGTCAAAAAAATTATAAAATAAATTATAATTATAAATCCATTTTATTTTATTTTATTCTAGCAGGCTTACTACTATATATAAGCACCTTGTTTAACCATCCAATATGGATGAATATTCAAATTGACAACACTATTTTATTCGGATTATACATTATATTTATATACTCGCAATTTAAAAGAATATTAAAAGAAAATAAATTTACTGATATATAGTTATGATTGTAGACATTATAAATAAATCAAATAATCCTTTGCCTGAGTATAAGACCATTGGTTCTGTTGGCCTAGATATTAGAGCTAACCTTAAGGGCTCAATTTTTATGCAACCTGGTCAAAGAAAAGCGATACCAACTGGACTTTATGTTGAATTGCCTGATTGTACAGAATTACAAATTAGACCACGGAGTGGACTGGCTTTAAATAATGGCATAACAGTGATTAACACACCAGGAACTATTGACTCGGACTATAGGGGTGAAATACAGGTTATATTAATTAATCTTTCGGACAATGTATTTGAAGTTAAAAATGGCGATAGAATTGCACAAATGGTATTAGCAAAAGTAGAAAAAATCAATTGGTCAAGTAAAGAAGTGTTAACTAAAACAGATAGGGGAGATGGGGGATTTGGTAGTACGGGTAAAAAGTAAAATATGAATTTAATAATTCCAATGGCAGGAAAGGGAACCAGGCTAAGGCCACAAACCTTAGTAACACCTAAACCTTTAATAGAAATAGCTGGGAAAACTATTATACAAAGAATAGTCGACCTTATAATAAATCACTCCAGTAATCATATTGAAAATATTGGTTTTATTATTCAAGATCCGAATGAAGATGTAGAAAAGATGTTGCATTTAATAGGTGTTAAAACAAATATTAAAACACATATTTTTTATCAACCAAAACCAAGGGGAACAGCACATGCTATTTTTTGTGCAAAAAAAATATTAACAGGTGAAACAATGATAATTTTTGCAGATACATTATTTGAAGCAGATATTATTTTACCAAAAGATGTAGATGGATCTGTTTTTGTGCAAGAAGTTGAAAATCCTAGTGCCTATGGTGTAGTTAAATTAAATAAGCAAGGAGAAATCACAGATTTTATTGAAAAGCCAAATGAATTAATTTCAAATTTGGCCATTATTGGGATGTATTTTTTTAAAGATGGACAACTATTAAAGAATGAGATCAAAAATATTATAGAAGAAAATATTATGATTAACGGTGAATATCAAATTACAACTGTTCTTGAAAATTTAAAAAATAAAAATTATGTTTTTAAGCCCCATAAAATTAGAAAATGGCTTGATTTTGGTAATCCAACTAATTTATTAGAATCTCATAAGGAAATTTTAAAAAATCAAGATCATACAAATATAAAATATAAGAATACAACGATAATTCCGCCTTGTTATATTGGAAAAAATGTAATAATTAAGAACTCAACTATCGGCCCAAATGTTAGTGTCGGAAGTGGATCTACAATTCAATCTTCCAATATTTCAAATACTATTGTGCAGTCGAATTCTAACATACGGTCAGCAAATTTTAAACAATCTATAATAGGTAGCTATGTTGAATATGATGGTAATCACAGTATTGTAAATATTGGTGATTATAGTACTTTTAAATAAAGATTTATATGTGTAAAAATAATTTTTTTATATTTTTTTTAGTGTTATCATTCCAGTTGTCCTTTGCTCAAGAACAACAGAGTATTTTATCCAATTCTCCTTTAACAGAAAATGATCAAGTAACTGAAAAAGAAAGAAAATTTATAAATCTTTATTTTGAGGCAGAAAAGCATAAAATACTAGAAGAATATAGTGATGCAATATTGAAATATGAAAAATGTATTTCTATACTTCCTCAAGAATCAGCACCTTATTATCAAATAGGTAAATTACAATTTTATGTTTTTCATGATGTTGAAAGTGCAGAGGATTATATTAATAAAGCAATTAGTTTAGATACTTCAAATAAGTGGTATCATTATGAGCTTTTATCAATATATACTGTTCAAAATGATATTGAAAAAAAGCTTGAAACATATTATAAATTATATGACTCTGACGAAGAAAATGAATTTTACACTTTTGAAATTGCTCAACTCTTAATTCAGTTGGAGGAATATAAAAAAGCAATTCGCTTCATAAAAAAAATAGAAAAAAAAGTAGGTCTTAGTAATGAGCTATTGGTTTTAGAAAAAGATATTTATTTAGCACAAAATAATTTCTCAGCAGCTGAGAAAATAGGAAAAAAATTAATTAAGAGATCTCCTATTTTCTATAATACATTAGCAGAAATTTATATGCACTTTAGTGATTATGAAAATGCAATTATTACATATACCGAATTACTTAAGATTCAACCTAATAATCCAGCAGCAAACATAGCACTTTACACGATTTATTCTAATAGGGAGGATCTTCAAAATCAAGAATTACTTTTATTTAATATTGCTAAAAGTAGTGAAATTAATATAGAAAAAAAGAAAGAAATCTTTTATGGCCTCATTATAAATAATAATTATAATCGTTTTGATTCATTTCAGGAAATTATTGAGTCAGCCTTAATTCTTCATCCGGAGGAACATTTATTTAATTTAATTTTAGGAGATCTTTATGCCCGAGAAGAAAAACTTGAAAAAGCTATTGAGCTATATAACTTATCGTTAAATTCAGGTTTAATTAAAGATGATTATGTTTATACTAAGTTGATTGAAATTTACTGGCAGATTGAAAACTTTAATGAACTATTAATAGTCACTCAAAAAGCAATAGAAAGATTTCCATTATCGCCATCTTTTTATTATTATCAAGCTTTAGTGTATTCTCAACAACAAAAACATACTCTATGTATAGAGTCTTTACTAAAAGGAAAAGATTTCATTTTTGATAATGACAATTTACTTTCTGATTTTTACTCCCTTTTAGGCAACCAGTATCATGAGATAAATGATGATTCTTCATCAGATTCTGCATATGATGATGCTCTTATATTTAACCCTAATAATATATATGTTTTAAATAACTATAGTTACTATCTTTCTAATAGAGGAGAAAAATTATCCTTAGCCAAGGAAATGATTATAAAATGCCTAGAACTAACATCAGATAATCCTAATCCGTCTTTTATTGATACTTATGCTTGGATACTATATAAGTTAGGTGATTATGAACTAGCAAAAATTGAAATTGAGTCGGCATTATTATTGGAAAAAGAGAGTTCAGTTATTTACGATCATTATGGTGATATATTATTTGTATTAGGCTTTAAAGAAAAAGCAGTTTTAATATGGAAAAAGGCACTTGCTTTAGACAAGCAGAACAACAGAATAATGGATAAAATTAACAAGCAACTATAAATGAACAAGCAGCTAATAGTCATCCTTATTTTAATTTTTTCCGGGTGTAAAATTTTTGACACTGACACTATTAAATTTAATAAACAAATTATCACATCAACTATTTATGCAAATCTACTTTTAGAATCAGATTTAGGAGTTACAACAAAACTAAAAACTAAAATTCAAATTTTGAAAGATTCTATAATTATATCAGCATATCCTATTTTAGGCATTGAGCTTGGAAATGTAATAATGACAAACGAATGTATTTATATAGACCAAAAGATTACAAATAAAACAGATTCTGTCTTGACAAATAATATTGATCCTGATTTCAAATTGAATGATATTAAAAACTTATTTTTTCAGACAAAAGCAAAGAAAGATACAGTTTTCTATTTTAATAATTTTCTTAATTGTCAACTTACAGAATATGTTAATTATAACAGTGTTTTTCTTCCCCATAAAATAATATATTGGGAAAGTGATAACATTAAAAATCAAGCAATGAAAAAATCAATTAATATAGATTACAAGTCAGTTAATTTTTAGACTATGCGCAAAGCCATTATATCATTTTTTTTATTGGTTACATTTTTTTCTAATGCGCAGAATTACGATAAACTTATTGAACAAAAAAAAAATCTTGTTAAAGAATCACAATATTTAAATAATTTATTAACAGAAACAAAATTCACTCAAAAACACACTTTAGAAGCATTATCTTTATTAAATAATAAAATAGAAGTTCAGCAAAATCTGTATAATGTTCTTACTGAAGAAACTGAATTTCTTAAAAAAGACCAACAAAAAATAGAAAGGAGACTAAGTGAAATTTTAATAGAGTTGGAGATTTTAAAAGAAAATTATTCTAATCTAATTGAAGTTACCCATAAATCACTAAGAGGTTATAATAGGTTGTTGTTTTTTCTATCATCTACAAATTTCAATCAGTTAACAAGAAGGGTGTTCCATTTTAGGGAGTTAGAGATAAATAGAAGAAAAAAATACAAGGAAATAGAAATATTACAACAAGAAGTTGAGCTTAAAAATAAAAAAATAATTAAAAAAAAAGCGGAGCAGTCAGATTTGGCATTTCATAAGAAAAAAGAATTACTCGAGTTAAGAAGCTTGAGAACATCTAAAGAAGCAACCATTTCTATATTGGAAAACAAAGAGGATTCACTAATTAATGCGATTAAAATAAAAGAATCAGAAACAAATAAAATTACTAGTGCAATTTTGTCTATGATCGAGAGTAAAAACAATAATAAAAATAATTTAACTCCTGAAGCAAAGTTAATAGGTGATAATTTTATATCAAATAAGGGCCAATTACCTTGGCCAGTGAGCACAGGTATTGTAATAAGTAAGTTTGGGAATGTACCCCACCCCGTTTTATCAGGAATTAAAATAATGAATAATGGTATAGAAATCTCTACAAACAATAATATTGTTAGAAGTGTTTTCAAAGGCGAAGTTAGCAAGATTATTGTTCTACCAACTGGTTTAAAAGTAATTATAATTAAACATGGAAAGTATTTAACAGTTTATTCCAACATATATACTGTAAAAGTAAAAAAGGGAGATTTTGTTAACACAAAGCAAGAAATAGGTCATTTATATAAGAATAAAAGTAAAAAAAATAATGTGTTGGGTTTTCAAATTTGGGAAGGTCGTGAAAAACTAAATCCATCCCATTGGATTTCTAGCTACTAAAACAAAAAAATGTTTGTATTTTTAGTTAAATTTAAATTATGAAATTAGATATATTACTTTTTATCGGCTCACAAGAAATTATAATAATAGCTGTCATTATCTTACTTTTATTTGGAGGAAGAAAAATACCGGAACTTATGAGGGGTCTCGGCTCTGGTATTAAAGAATTTAAAGATGCGGCTAAAGACGAAGGTGACTCTACACCACCTATTGAATCAAAAGAAAAAAAGGACATAAAATAAAATAAATTAATTTATTTTGAAGCACTATAATTCTTTAAAAAAGATTCAACAAGATCTTAAATTAAATAAAATAACCTGCCTAGAATTAGTAAATGGTTATTTATCTAATGTTGCAAAACATAAAGATTTAAATGCTTTTATTGAAACTTATGATGTAGAAGCTCAAGAAAAAGCAATTATTATAGATGATAAAATTAAAAATAATAAAGCTGGTAAGTTAGCAGGCCTTGTGATTGGTGTTAAGGATAATATATGCTACAAGAACCATTCCTCTACCGCAGCTTCTAAAATATTAAAGGGTTATAATTCGCCTTATTCTGCAACTGTCGTTGAAAGATTAATTAGAGAAGATGCCATTATTTTAGGAAGATTGAATTGCGATGAATTTGCAATGGGTTCTACAAATAAAAATTCTATTTATGGACCAGTTGCTAATCCAATTAATAAAGAATATGTTCCTGGTGGTTCTTCTGGTGGATCGGCTGCAGCTGTCAAAGCAAATTTGTGTCATGCTGCATTAGGTACTGACACCGGGGGATCAATACGGCAACCCTCTGCTTTTTGCGGCGTTTATGGACTGAAGCCAACATATGGACTTGTATCGCGACATGGTCTTATTGCATATGCTTCATCATTTGATCAAATAGGCCCAATTACTAAATCAGTTGATGACATAGACAAGATTCTGGATGTAATTTCTGGAAAAGATGATTTTGATGGAACATGTGTTGGTAATATAACATTAAGAAAAAATTATCAAGAATCAAGTAAACCCACTAAGTTTGCTATCCCTAAGGAAGTAGTAGATTTTAAAGAAATAAATATTGAAATAAAAACACACTTTAGTAATTTACTTGATAAAATTGTATCCAAGGGACATACCGTTGAGTATATAAATTTACCCCTTCTAGATTATTTAGTCCCCGCATATTATATATTAACTACAGCTGAAGCCTCTTCTAATTTAGCTCGTTACGACGGGATTAAGTATGGTTATAGGGAGGGTAAAGATAATTTAGAGGAGTTGATAAAAAACACAAGAACTAATGGCTTTGGTAGAGAGGTGAAAAGGAGAATTTTACTTGGCACATTTGTTTTAAGCCAAGGATATTATGATGCATATTATATAAAGGCACAAAAAATCAGACATTTAATAAAAAAGCAAACAGAAGAAATTTTAAAAACATATGATTACATGCTCTTACCTACATCTCCCAATTTACCATTTAAAATTAATGAAGATAAAAGTCCAACAAAATTATATAATGAAGATATATTTACTGTACAATCTAATTTATCAGGACATCCATCATTATCTATCCCTTTATCGTTAACAAAAGATAAATTTTTTTCTTCAGCTCAATTAATAGGCAATTATTTTTCAGAGAGAGAGATGCTAGATGTAGCAAATAATATTATAACAAATTAATAAGCTACTATGCGGAAAGTATTTATATTTTTTATATTTATTTTTATTAATTCATCAGCTCAAAGTAATTTAAATACAGTTTTATTTAAAAACGACACATTACTTTTTTACGACACTATTTTAAAACCAAAAAATAAAGTTATATCGCAAAATATAATCAAAACAGATTATAATTCATTAATTGTAAAGCGACGCCTTGATTCACTAAATGATTTAACACCATTAAATCTAGTATTCAATAAGGTTGTTGAGCAGCATATAAAATTTTATTTATTTCAGCGTCAAGAGCAAGTAAGTAAATTATTAGCATTATCAGATTATTATTTTCCAGTTTTTGAAATGTATTTAGATAAAAATCAACTTCCATTAGAGTTAAAGTATTTACCAGTAATTGAATCTTCATTAAATGCAAATGCAAGATCTCATGCGGGTGCTGTTGGGCTTTGGCAATTTATGTACCCTACAGCTAAAGAACAAGGTTTAAGAATAAATACATATTTAGATGAAAGAAAAGATTTATATAAATCTACTCAAGCAGCATGTGCCTATCTACTTAAAGCATATAATGTTTTCAATAATTGGGATTTAGCATTATCTTCATATAATGCAGGTCGTGGTAATGTCACTAAAGCAATTAGAAGATCAGGAGGTAAATTTAACTATTGGGAATTACGCCCCTTTTTACCCAAGGAAACAGCTAACTATATACCTTCGTTTATTGCTGCGGTCTATGTTATGAATTTTGCTAACGAACATGGAATATTAGCAGATGAAAATTATAAATTTAAAAGCTACTCTATTGATTCCATTCATTTAAATAAATCTGTGAAAATATCACATTTAGCTCAACTACTTAATATTGAGACCAATCTTTTAAAAGCATTAAATCCGACATATAGAATTAATTTAATCCCATCATTAGAAGGTGAAAAGTTCCCTATTATACTGCCTGATAATAAGGCCGGTTTTTTTATTGTTAACGAAGACAGCCTTTATGTAGAGTTAGAAAAAATGGAGTTAGCAGAGAAATTAAATTACCCTGCTTTCACAGATGTAGAGAAAATAAGATATAAAGTAAAAAAGGGAGATTTTTTAGGAAAAATAGCAAATAAATATAAATGTACTATAAAAGACCTTATGTTGTGGAATGATTTAAAAAACCACAATATTAGAGTAGGACAAAGACTAAACATATATAGGACAGTTAAATAAAAAGTATTTTGTCAAAAAATCAAAAATATATTTTCATAATTATTGCAATATTAATTTGCAGTTTATATTTACTTTCAAAATTCAATTATTTTAATAGTAAAGCACTACCCTCTTCTATAGGAGATCCTTTAGAGCTATTAATTGTAAAAAATAGCAAAAATTTAGATGACAATTTTTTTATAAAATTAAATGATTTATTAACAACTGATATTGGTCCAGCTCCTCAAAAAGAAAATTTCTTAAACCTAATTGAAGTATATCAGGAAGATTTTAAAGGTATTTTACAGCGGCATCAAAACATACTTATTGTGTCACATAACTCTAAATTTAATATTAGATTTAAGATGGATCTTTTTGCCTTAGATCAGTTAGTGATTTTTGTAGAGTGTCCTTCTATTTTTGCTTTACAAAAAAATAAAGATCAAATAATTAAATTGATTCAAAAAATCAAATCAATTGAGATAAAAAGGTTATCAAGAAAATTTAAGCAGTATACATCCAAAAGTATTAACGAGCAAGTAGAAAACACACATAATATATTAATCACACCTCCTAAAGATTTTTTTCTGGCTTATTCAGATTCTACAATCACATGGATAAGGCGTGAAACACCTAAAATTAGTCAAGGAATTTTTTTATCAAACCTTGCATCAAATAAACTAATACAATCACAAAACAACATCATAAGTATTATTGATAGTATTATTAAACCACATATTTTTGGACCTGTTGATGGTTCTTATATGAAATCTGAAAATGATGCAGTAATCAAATTAGATAGTATAAAAGTCAACGATTTTCTTGGAGTCAGAATACAATCTCTTTGGAGAATGGAAAATGATTTTATGGGGGGCATTTTTACTGCATATTATCTTACCTTAAAAAGTACTTCTTCTCCACTTTTGATCTATACATACCTATATGCCCCTGGTGAGAGAAAAAATGTTTCATTGCTCCAGCTGGAAGCAATTATTAGTACTCTGAGTCAGAGTAAATAATTAATTCCAATATTTACACTTCTTCCTGGAGCACTAATTCCTGAGCCAAATGTTTTATAATGCATATCTAGAATATTATCAACACCTAATTGAATTTTTAGTTTATTATTAATTATAGTTTCGCCAGATATATTTATAATGTACCAGTGTGGTAACCCTGCATAGACATCCTCTCCGTTACTGTCATCAACACCCAAATATGGAGTTTCATTTAAATTATCTACACCAGCATCATCAAATTCAGAGGCGGCTTTAGATCCAGAGTATAGACAGAGTATTCGAAAATCCCATAAATTAAATGCTTTTAAAAGTTCAATTTTACCAAAATTTGGAGGAATATGAGCTACAGGACCTTGCATTAACGAGTTATATGTAGAATTAGTAAAATTAAAATCACCAATTAATTTAAACCCATTTAATTCAGCATTAAAGCCAAGAGTGAAGCCATAAATATTAATTTTATCTTGTGCATTTTGATTGGAAAAAGTATATACAAGTTCATCGTCATATAAAATCATATTTGCTAAAAGTGGATCTCCATTTTTATCAGGATTTATATTAACCTGCATCGAATCTTTAACAATAGCATTTGTAAGTTCTGTGTAGTGTCCTACTGCATAAAGAGTTAAATTTTTTGCAATATTCGCTGTTATTGATATTTCTTGAGATAATGAGTGCTCAGGTTTTAAATCAATATTTGGAATTGTGATATTATCCCCCTTTCTAAATACTTTTAGCATATCATCTACATTTGGGGAATGAAAACCTCTAGCTGTTACACTACTTATTTTTAAGTAGTCAGCTGGATAATATAATAATTTAATATTTCCTGAGCCGATATTATTGCTTGATGACAAATTTAAGCCTTCTATGTTTGCTAATGGTCGATGCATAGAATCAGGAAATTCACCCTTTACATTTGAAAACGTATACCTTAAGCCTCCTTCTATTTGTAATTTATGAGATATTGGCTTTAATATACTAATGTAGTATGCTGTGCTAAACATACTTGAGCCGTTTGGAGGATATCGTGTGTCTCCTATTCCCCAGATGTTTTCTTGGTTGGGTGTAGTTTTTGATTCAACAATGTTATAGTTTGTTTCAGAGCCAAAATAAATACTACCTTTATTAAAATTCATATTTAAACTATATATGTCAACGGTTTCATATTGGTGAGTTGGTAAATCATAATTTTCAACATTATTTAAGTAATCTAAAAAATCGTCAAGATACCATTTATGACGAGACTCTTTTATATTTTGGTATGCTATAATAACATCTCCCTTATCAATATATTTAGAGTCAAAGTAAGATAATTTTAAACTGCTAAAAAATCGATTTTGAGGTCCATAGTAATATGAATGAAATTTCAGGTTTTCATTAGATAGGCAAATATTATTGCTATCCATTAAGCATTGTATATCTCCATCATTGAGTTTATCAAATCTAGGGACATTTGAAGATGTAGAATACTGTAAATTTGAAGTTAATCTAATTTGATCATTGACTTTAAAAATTATTTTATTGAAAAAATCTAATTGTGAATAACCAATTTCTTTCTGAATATTTGGATTTGGATTGCAAATAATACTATTAGATTCATTATCAATATAATGGTGAACTAATCCCCATTCTTTATATCCATGAGGTCTCCACGTTCCCATTCTTAAGTCGCCAAAATTTTTAGCAGAAAAACTTGCGATACTTGAAAATCTATTAGCTTCAAATACTAATGATGCATTATTTCGGAGCCCATTATATGCTGAATTATAATTAGAAAAGATACTCCCTTTCCATGTAGATTTTGAGCGAAAAAAAAGTTCATATGTTTTCATATTAATAGTTCCCCCTAGGGCATCACTACCATATAGTACTGAGCTTGGCCCAAACACAACTTCTATATCTTCCAGTGTGAATTCATCAATCGTAATCATACTTTGTAAGTGTCCGGACCTATAAATTGCATTATTTAATCTTACTCCATCTATCATTAATAGTACTTTGTTTGCTTCAAAACCTCTTATATTTGGACTCCCACCCCCCATTTGACTTCTTTGTACACTTACACCTCCACTTTTTTCTAATATTTCCGCAGAATTTGCGGGATTTAGTTCAGCTATGTCCTGTTTAGATATGTATATTTTTTTTTCAGCTACATTATTAATATTATTAATGTTTTTTTTATGATGAATCACAACATCTTCTAAGTATTGATATTTTATTTTAGCATCAACATATTGTCCAATGTCTGATTTACATATTTTTTTTATTTCGTATTGAGGATGTTGAAAATAAATGGTGTCATCTTTCACAAATCGACTTAAATTTATGACTCCTTCGCTATTGGACAATATACTTTTTGTTTTTAGTTTATTAAATGCGGAAACATTAGCTATTGGGTTTTTGTTTCCATCAATAATCGTAGTATTCTGCCCATTAGATAAGCTGGGAAATAGCAATATAATAAGAACATAAAAACAACCTCTCATAAAAATTCAAGTTATTCATTGATTATTTTGCAAAAATCATACCAATTTATGTTTTAAGACATTGATTTAAAAATATTTATTGACTTTAATTTAGTTATGTCTGTTAAGTGTATTGAAATATACTTAATCATAATTTGAAATAAAGTTTGATTTACACTGCTATGCATGTTTATTTTATTTAAATCATCAAAATCTAAATAAGCTAATTTTTGTAGCAAATAACTTTCTTCCTTTGAAATTGTGTTGAGTTTATTTGGGGCTTGATATTTTACAAATTGACCCTCTTCAAGATTTAGGAATAAATTAGTTTTAGCAGAGTTTTCTTTAGTAAATGGACTAATTCCAATAATTTCACAAAATTTTATCAAAAATAATGTATCAAAGCCTTCTGCATATTTTTCGATTTTATCTAATTGTATTAATGTGTTTTTAATGTATATATAAAGTCTTTTGTTTTTTTCATTGAGACACTTGGTCATTATTTCACATAGAACAATTCCAATTTCCATTTTTTTCCTATTCGTAGTGAGACTATTATAAATATATTCTACTTGAACTTCTTTGATGTAAAATAGCGATTTATTTTTAACATGTTTATAGGTCACTTCTGCAATTGTTAAAGATTGTGATAGTATAATTTGAGACTTATTTTTAGTTATGATAAAAGACATGATTCCATAGTCAAGTGTAAACACTTTAACTATTAATTTTTTATCCCGAAAAGGATATGTCCTTAAAACTATTGCACTAGTTGTAATAAACATATACTTAATTATAGATAAGGACTTTTTTTACTACACTATGTTTAAAATCAGACGATGTACATAAAAATAAATACACTCCAGTACTAACTTTTTTATTGTTGAAATTTTTCCCATTCCATGTAGCAGTACCCCCAAATGATATTGTCTCATAGACTAAATTACCGGAAACATCTGTAATTTTAATATTTGCTTCATCACTTAGGCCGGATATAGAGATCTCGCCGGTGTAGTTTTTTCTAACAGGGTTAGGGAAAATCACTGCATTATCAAAGTTATTATTAGACGAGCTTGCATTAGACCTATATGAGCACAAACCTTTACTCGTTGCAAAAAAAACTTCTCCAGATGAATCGATAATACTAATTTCATAAACTGTGTTATCAAGCAATGGGCTATTTTGTTTTGTAAAATTATGGATTTGTGTCATACCATCATCAGATATTAAAAACACGCCGTTTGTTTTAGTTGCTATCCACTTTCTGTTTCCTCCATCAATTTTAATATCAAGAATTTCAGTGTTTTCAAATAGTTTTTCAATGTAACCATCTTCAGTTTCAATTAAAATATATTCTGCATTATTTGATGTATTATTGAAAATTTCAGAAGGAAAATAAAAGACACCCAAGCCCTGTGAGGTTCCCACCCAAATGGTTCCACTATTATCTTCTGCAAAGCAATTTACACTGCTACTAGGCAATCCATTTCCAGTACTAATTTTCTTGGATATTATTGAATTATTTTTGGTTTCCTCTAGAACTATAAGGCCATCGTTTCTTAATTGAACCCATTTTTGCCCATTATTTAAGCATAAAATTTTTCCTGACATAATACTAGTAGGGAGATTTGGGACATTATAGCTAGTCCAAGTATTATTATGAAATTTAACTAGTGGTTTTTCAGCCTGACTGTTTGTTAGCCACAGTGCACCATTGTTATCAATATCAACACCCCCGATTCTGCTCATATTTGTCCCTGCTATAGTCTCTATCGCTCCATTAGTATTTTTATTTGTATAATGGTTTACTAATGAGTCTCCAATAAATTCCAATAATCCACTATTCCATGTTCCAACGAAATATTGATCTTTTTTAAATCCGGCTGACACAGCCAAAGCATCATAGATATTTAGATTTATTATTTTATTGGATTGTGACCACTGAATGTTATTATAAAAAGATATTTCTTGATAATTTTCCATATTATTCCAAGGCTGTGTCTTTCCACCGTGTGTAAACATAAGGTTTTTGGATCCACTTGCTATTGCCCCGATGTTTAATCCAGCTGGACCATTTGGGATAATTGATTCTAAAAAATCAATTTCATAGCCAGTGTTATACCCTTTAAACAACCCATAAGTAGCATCGGCTAAATAAATAGTATTTGTAGTATTATAATTATCAGAAATTGCTCCCGAAATTAATGTGTGGTTTTGAGAAAATCCATTTATTTCGCTACAATTTTTGGATAAAATATTTTGAAAAAATTCATTTAGAATAATTACTTTTTCAATATAATTATCATCTACAATTACCATTGTTTTTTCGGAGGTTGCATTATATTGAAAATTAATAATGTCCCCTCTTACTCCAGTGTTAACATGAAAAATATTTATTTTTTCTTCAGATAAAGAATTATTATAATTAAATGTATTAAGTTCAAAAAAATTATATTTTGATGTTTTACTGAATGGGCTTGAAATTTTTGAATAGTCTAAATTAGTACTTATCATTAGTCCTTTTCCTCCCTTTTCTTTTTTATCAAAACCAACCACATTGGATATGTGGATATTTTGTAAATCATAAGTATAGTTAGAAGAATTTTTTAATAAACTAAATTGGAAATCATTAATCCAATTATTGTAATCAAGTAAATTGGAGTATTTATCGGCATAAAAAAGTCCCTTATTTGTGGCTAAAAATATTTTATTAGCAAGAAATACATCTGAATTACTATTTATATCTTCATTAAAAACATGTATTGCAAATATTTCAGTGTTGGTCCCATCATTGGATAAATAATATGTTTCTTTGATCTCCCTTGCAGGGATATTGTAAACAACCACTCCAAAAGGACACGCAATATAAGCTAGATTATTGTCAATATATATACTATTAATTCTTTTGTCTCCTAAAATATTTGCTAATTCTATATATGGTATGTTGATAATTTCATTATTATGAATCATATCAATATTTCCATCATTGTAACCAATGAGTAGAATACCATTATTGTAATCTAAAGCGGTGATGTCAATAGAAGATAATCCATCTAATTTGGATAATGTAGTTACACTATTATCATTTTCACTATAAATAAAAAGTCCAGACTTGGTACCAACATACATAGTATTATTTTTATTTATAACCAAATTGATATTGGTGTAGTTAAGGTGCATTGCCCAGTCACCAATTTTTATTTGTTGGGAAAATGAAATAGACCCAATAAAGTAAATTAACATAAAAATAAGAGCATTCCTCATAGCAAAGTATTTTTTAAATATAACGAATATCAATAGTATTTTGGTATTTTTGCTAAGTGTATATGGCTCTGTAGTTCAACTGGATAGAATAGCAGATTTCGGCTCTGCCGGTTGCAGGTTCGAATCCTGCCAGGGTCACAGGATTACTTTTATCTATAATTTTTGTAAATTAGAGTTACCAATATGATATGGCATATATGAAGAAGTTTTTTATATTTTTTTTACTAATTATTCCAGTTGCATTATTTGCTCAGTGCCTTGATGGAAATTGTGATAATGGCTCAGGGAAGTTTAAGTTTAAAAATGGTATATATACAGGTGATTTTTTAGAGGGAAATTTAACAGGTAAAGGTCTTTTTTCTGGTAAAAGAGGATATTCTTATGAGGGCATGTGGGAAAATAATTTAAAGTCAGGAATGGGAAAAGAAGTGATTAAAAAACATATGATGTACGAGGGTGAATTTCTAAATAATTTGAAGCATGGTAAGGGCACAGCTACCTTAGCAGACACTAAATACATGGAAGATATAGTTTATTCAGGACAATGGGATAGTGGCTCAATATGTGGTGATGGTGAATTGTTATATTTCAGAGAGGTTAAATATGGTAAGAATAAGGTTCTTGAAAAGAATCATTTAAAGGGTAATTTCATTAATGGTATTTATCAAGGTAGAATAACATCACCATATAGTGATGAGCTAAGTTGGAAATTATTTGATCTTAAAACAGATAATTTTAAAAAATATCAAGTAGTAGATGAACGGAATATTAAAAAACTTAAAAATTTAGCAACTATAGAGGGAGATATTATAGTTTCTTGCGAGTGTGTATCTAATACTTTAATTATTGCTGCTAACTCTGTTCTTCGCCAAGAATTGTCTTGGTGGTCTTCCGCTATTCCTACCAGCAGAAAACAAGTAGTTTTAAATTCAATACAGCGAGAGTTTGATATTATAGAGTGGCATGCTAGATTATTAGAAATTAATTTGAATAAACAAAAATTGACTTGTAATTCTGAATCACTGCCATTAATATGGGCTGCATTATATCAAGCACAGAAAGAATCTAAAATTGTTAGAAATCTATATGCTTCAGAAACTGCCTGGAATCCGAAGAAAAAAGGAAGTCAAAAAAATCTTAAACCACAAGAAAAATGGAATAAAAAAATCTCAAAAAAATTAAAAAAATATTAGAAAATAAAATTAAAAACAGTTTCTAAATTGAAAAAGAAATTGTCTAAGAATTCTGAAACATTATGTGTTTCAAAAGACCCAGACATTAATTTCTCTCCCATAAAAAAAGAGGTGATTATTAAAGAAAATATTATGGTGGAAAAAAAGAACGAAAATGTGAAAAAGGAAAAGGTTAAAAGGTCTTTTAAGCCTCATTTCCCTCGGACAAATCACTTAGAGTAGTGTCGGGATTATAAACGATAGTAATTTAGGCTATGCAAAGTTGTATAGTTGACTATCTTAATTTTAAAATTAATTTAAATATGAAGAAATTATTAGTATATATTTTTTTAGGATTTGTTCCATTTTTTGCTTTTTCTCAGATTCAGATTAATGAAATATTTGCAGACAATGGTGCTTGTTGCCTAGATGATTCTTTGGAGACAGAAGATTTTGTTGAAATTATAAATATGGGCGATTCTCCAATTGATTTAGCTGGTTATTATTTTGGTGATTTAAATGGTGGAAGCACAATTCCTTCTGGATATCCTGAATTGACCACTATTAGTGCTGGTGGACTTTTATTGCTTTGGTATGATCAGGATCTTGATCAGGGGCCTTTACATATTGATGCTAAATTAAATAATAATGGTGAAACTATAATTGGTATAGATGTTGCTGGAAATACGATCATTGATGTTACTTATGGGCCGCAAGCGGAGGATGTTTCTTATGCATCTTTTCCTGATGGTCAGCTTTATAATTTTCAATGGGAGTTTACAATGTGTCCAACTCCAGGCGAATTCAATAATTCTTGTCCACTTGTTGAAGGTTGTACGAGTTTAAATGCTATCAATTTTAATATTGATGCTACCATTGAAGATGGCTCATGTTTATTTGGTGCTATTAATGGAGTAATGATTAATGAGTATTCTGCTGCAAATTGTGACAATGATGGAAGTGATTGTGGTGATTATGATGATTGGATTGAAATTTTTAATAATACATCCCAAGCTATTGATTTACAAGGTTATTATTTAAGTGATAAAATTGATAATTTAACTAAATGGCAGTTTCCAAATTCCTTTGTAATTAACCCAGGGGATTATCAAGTTATATATGCTTCGGGCTTAGATCCAAACTTAACAATTTCTAATACTAATACAAGTTTTAAGTTGACTCAAACAAAAAACTCAGAATATATTATATTAACATCTCCCGAACAAGTGATCATTGATTATAAGAAGTTAGATTTTCATCAACTTAATCATTCATTTGGTCGTTCTTTTGATGCCGCTGCTGACTGGGCGATATTTACAGAATCTACTCCCGGATTAAGCAATAATTCAGAGGTTGCATATAACAGCTATGTTTCTACACCTACTTTTAATTTTGATGCTGGATTTTATTCTAATGAACTTCTTTTAGATTTAAATTGCGATTCACCAAACACAGAAATATATTATACTTTAGATGGAAGTGCACCAAATTCAGGTTCTAGTTTTTATGGCTATGTAGATGCAAATGGGTTACTAACAACTTTAAATTCTTCAATAACTATTACTAATACAACTGTAGTTAAGGCAATTGCCATTAGTCAAGATGCTTCATTTTTAAATAGTTTTATTGAGTCAAATACATATTTTATTAATGAGGACCATTCTATTTATGTAATTTCTGTAGCAGGTGAGGAAGTGGATAATCTTTTAAATGGAAATGGGTGGATGAGACCCATAGGAACTTTTGAAGTTTTTAATGCATCGGGAGTGTTAGTTGATGAAGCTGTAGGTGAATTTAATGAACACGGAAATGACTCTTGGGCTTACAGTCAGCGAGGATTTGATTACATTACTAGAGATCAATATGGATATAATTATGCTATTAACAATAAATTATTTACTACAAAAGATAGAGAGTCATTTCAAAGATTAATTTTAAAAGCGGCAGCCAATGATAATTACACAGATGCACCGGGTTCTCCGGCACACATAAGGGATTCGTATCTACACTCCTTATCTCAAGTTGGAGACTTAAGAATGGATGAAAGATCGCATGAGTCCTGCATACTATATGTAAATGGTGAATACTGGGGTGTTTATGATTTTAGAGAAAAAGTAGATGATTTAGATTTTTTAAAATATTATTATGATCAGGGTGCGGGATATGTAGATTTTTTAAAGACATGGGGCGGCACCTGGGTTGAATTTGGAGACAATACTACTGAAGACGAGTGGGATGATTTGGTAGACTTTATCACAGGAAATGACATGACTGACCCTGATAACTATGACTATGTTAAGGGTGTATATAATACAGGCAGTTTAATAGATTATTTTATTTTAAACTCTTATGCTGTCTGTATGGATTGGTTAAATTGGAACACTGGCTGGTGGAGAGGAAAAAACCCACAAGGAGATAAGAAAAAGTGGCGTTATATTTTATGGGATTTAGATGCATCATTCGGACATTACATAAACTATACCGGCATACCTGATACTGGTGCTAGTGCAGATCCTTGTGACCCGGAATCTTTAGGAGATCCGGGTGGACAGGGACATGTGCCAATACTCAACTCATTGCTTGATAATGAGCAGTTTATGGCTGATTATATCAATCGGTATGCTGATCTTTCTAATACAATTTTTAGTTGTGACTTTATGATTAATCATTTAGATAGCTTAATTGATATTATTGCCCCTGAAATGCCAAGGCAAGTTGAACGTTGGGGCGGAAGTGTCGCAGGCTGGGAAGATAATGTGCAAGAGCTTAGAGATTTTATTTTAGAACGGTGCTCAGATGAATTTGTCGAAGGCATGGAAGAGTGTTATGATGTTGAGGCTATGGATATAACTGTTATTATCGAGGGAGATGGAGAAGTTGACATTAATTCAATAGAGTTGATTCCCGCTAACAGTCCATGGACAGGAACATATTATTCAGGCTTACCGGTTCAGCTTTCGGCTAATGGTCTAGATAATAATACATTTAATTTTTATTGGGAAGTTGTTGCAGGAGATTTAGTGTTGCCTGACCCAACAGATCCAAATATTACCTTTGACTTATCCTCTCCGATTACAATTATTGCCCATTTTAATGCTTGTCAATCAGTGCCAACTGAGGATATAATTGGGCCCTCTATTGTAGAAGAAGGATCTATTTGGCAATATACTTTTCCATCTGACTTCACCAACACTTCTGAATGGTCTGTAACAGGTGGTGAAATTTTATTTACATCATCTTCGGAAAATACTATAGCAATTCAGTGGAACTTTGGTTCGGGTGATGGTCAAATAGTTTTGAGTCAGTACAACTTTGAGGGGATTTTAGAATGTCTTTTTGTTAATATTCAAATAAGTGAAGCCTCAGTTAAATATAATTGTGTTGATGGTAGTTGTGTTGAGGCGCAATCCGGCCAGTATGCAACTTTAAGTGATTGCTTAATTTTCTGTGAGGACAATACATCGTTATTAGATTTAGCAGCATCTGGTAACAGTTTGATAACTTTCCCTAATCCAGCAGATTTTTCGCTGAATGTTATAATTAAAAATCAAGATTTAGTTTCTTTATCTATTTTTGATTTAAATGGCAAAAAAGTTTATTCAAAATCTATTTTTAATGAGTTTAATGATGATGGTATTGAAATAATTGATGTTACTAATTTAGCACCAGGAGTTTACTTGCTAGTTGTGGAGACATTGTTTGAGCCGTTAATTAAAAAGGTAACCATAAATTAATCACAAAACATTGATAGTGAAGGATTTAAACATGTTCCACGAGGAACCCTATCTCCCCATATAAACTAGAAGAACACTAATGTCTGATGGAGAAACCCCTGAAATTCTAGATGCTTGCCCTATGGTAATTGGCCTGATTTTTGTTAATTTTTCTCTACCCTCACTTGATATTGACTTTAGTTTGCTATAGTCAAATTTTTCTGGAATTTCTATTCCTTCAAGTCTGTTAAATTTTTCAACACTCTCTTTTTCCTTTTCAATATATCCGGAGTATTTTAAGCATATTTCTGTTTCCTCAATTGCTTCTGTGTCAATATCGTTTTTTTGAAAAAAATCTTTAAGAGCAGATGCTTTATTAACATGATTAAAATTCAGATTCGGCCTAGAAAGGATTTTAGAAAGTCTAGTATTAACTAATATGGTGCTTTCCCCTAATAGCTCTAGTGTTGGGTTGATTTCCTGTGGCGAAATATTTTTTTTATGCAATAGAGCTGTTAGTTCATTAATATATTTATTTTTTCTTTTGAGCCTATTGTTTCTTTTTTCACTTACAAGTCCAATTTTTTTACCTATAGGTGTGAGCCTAATGTCTGCATTATCTTGCCTGAGTAAAATTCTGTACTCTGCTCTGGAAGTAAACATCCGATAAGGCTCGTCTGTTCCTTTTGTTATTAGATCGTCAATCAATACTCCAATATATCCTTCGTTTCTTTTTACAATGAATGGTTCTTGTTTGTCAATTTTTCTCGATGCATTTATTCCTGCAATGAGTCCCTGGCAGGCAGCTTCTTCGTACCCTGTTGTTCCGTTGATTTGTCCAGCAAAAAATAGATTTTTCACAAGTTTCGTTTCTAACGAGTGATTTAATTGAACGGGGGGAAAATAGTCATATTCAATTGCATATCCTGGTCTAAAAAGTTTTGCATTTTCAAATCCAGGTATTTTTCTTATAGCTTTATGTTGTATTTCTTCAGGTAGAGAGGTTGAGAAACCGTTAATGTAAATTTCACAAGTTCGTAAACCTTCTGGTTCTACAAAAATTTGATGTCTGTCTTTTTCTTTAAATCTAAATATTTTGTCCTCAATCGAGGGGCAGTATCTGGGTCCTATGCCTTTTATTGACCCGTCAAATAGTGGAGATTTTTTAAATCCATTTTCTAAAATATCGTGAACCTCTTTATTTGTATAACATAAGTGGCATGGAACTTGTTCCTTCAACTGGCCATTATCCATAAAACTGAAGGACCCTGGATTTTTGTCTCCATGATCTTCTTGGAGCATTTTAAAGTTGATTGTTCTACCGTCTACTCTTGGTGGTGTCCCGGTTTTCATTCTGCCTGTAGAAAATCCAAGATTTTTTAATGTTTCAGATATTCCATATGATGCGGATTCTCCAGATCTTCCTCCCTTAAATTGTTTTTTACCAACATGTATTTGTCCATTTAGAAATGTTCCATTGGTTAGTATTATGCATTTTGCTGAAATTTGAACCCCTAGTGCTGTTTTGACACCTGTAATTTTATTTTTACCTACAATTAGGTCAACCACCATGTCTTGCCAGAAATCTATATTTTCAGTTTTCTCAAGCCTGAATCGCCACTCCTCTGCAAATCTCATTCTATCACTTTGTGCTCTTGGGCTCCACATGGCTGGGCCTTTGGATTTATTGAGCATTTTAAACTGAATCATTGTTTTGTCAGTAATTTCTGCTGAGTATCCGCCGAGGGCATCTATTTCTCTAATAATTTGACCTTTTGCAATTCCACCCATTGCTGGGTTGCATGACATCTGGCCAATCGTTTGCATATTCATCGTAATTAATAAAACTTCTTTCCCTAGGTTGGCTGCAGCGGCAGCAGCTTCGCATCCAGAATGGCCTCCGCCAACAACAATAATATCATACTCTTTATTTAACATGTCTTATTCGGTTTCTAAGTAAATATTTTCTTTCTCCGCCATCCTTACCCTTTCTTCTTGAGTTTTGTCATCATATCCCATTAAATGAAGCCCCCCGTGAACCATAACTCTTTTTAATTCTTTTGCAAATATAGTTTTATATACTTTTTTATTGTACTTAACTCTATCTACACTTATAAATATATCTCCATGTAGGCTGTTGTCTTTTAATTTTGATTTAATATTAAATGGTGAATTTTCGAATGTTATTACATCAGTTAAATAATTTTTTTTAAGATATTTTATATTAATTTTTTGTAGGTATTTATCAGAGCAAAAAATAAAATTTAGTACTCCTATTTTCCAACCTTCACTTAAAACAAATTTCTCAATCCATTTTTTAGTTGGTAGGCCGTACTTAAAAGGCTTTATATCTTCAAAAAAATAATTTATTTTATACATTATTGTAGCATTAAATTGAAATATCTATCTACTTTATTTTTGTAATATATATTTAGTGACGGAGGTGTTGTTTTTAACATTTCTGTCTGTTTTAGCTTCTCTAGTTCGTACTTTTCATAAGCATCTTTAACTATTCGTTCATATTCATTTTCTGAGCTTTTGGATTCACGTTTGTCATCTTCTCCTTGTTGTTGAAGTGACTCTTCTATCTCTAAAAGTCTTGTTAATATTTGTTTTTGACGATTTATTGATTCAAGAGTAAGTTTTCTATTTGCGATATCTTTCTCGGTTTGTTTCATATTTTTAACGGCATCTTCTATAGCTTTAAATCCATTAGGGTCTTCCATTTGTTGTTTTAGGTTTTCTAGTGACTGCCTAATTAATTCCTGTTTTGCTAGCATTTCAACTAATTTTTTTGACATTCCTTCTTTTTGCATTTCACTTTCACCTCCTTTTTCTAGTTGCTGTTGCATATTTTTTAAATGTTGGTTTAATTCTTCTTGCATTCTTTTTAAATCACCTGGCTTTGGAGCCCCCTTCCCTGGTTTTTCACATTGTTGATTATTAGGCATATCATTTGCCATTTCTTGCTGCATGCTTTCTAAAACACTTGATAATAATACAGCTAAATTATTAGCGGATGTCATAATAAATTGTTGGTCTTGAATAGCTTTTAATGTTGTTCTTTCTCTTAAGTGATCAATTGCAGATTGAGTTTTTTTGTCAATCACATTAATTTCTCTATTAACTTTTGAAGAAATTTGTGGAACTCTTTTGCTGAGAGCAAAAAGCGAGTCTTCAATTATTCTTGCTGCATCTCTCAAAGATTGTTGAGTATGCATTAATTCAACATAGTGTGGGTCATCTTTATCTAGTCTTTCAAATTCAAGTAAAATATTTTCTTCTTCAATTGAGAAGTATACTAAGTTTTCCAATATTTGTCTTAAAACATTCATATCTTCATAATGCTGCTCTTGTTGGTTTTCTTTTTTCATTTTTTCAAAAATATTAGCTAGTTCACCGAGTTTTTCCGAAGTATTTTTCTGTGATTTACTAGCTTTTTTCTTGTTATTTTTTTCTAAGTTTTCATTTGCATTGTTAAGATTTTCTTCAATCTCTTTTTCTATATTCTTCGTTTCAATAAGTGAGTGTTTGTTTTCAAGTTGATTATTTAAATCTTTCATCTCACTTATTTCTTTTTTTATCTCCTCAAATTTCTCAATATGTTCTTTTTGTAGCTTTATTTTTTCCTCAGTTTTCTTGGTTTCATTTTTAGAAAGTTTAAGTTGTTCTTTCTTTAGCTCATCTATTTTATTAATAATATTGTCTAATTTTTGTTCAAATTCAACTTGTTTTAATATCTCTAGATTTCGATCTAATTCTTTTTCTAAATCTTCATTTGACATTTGTAATTCTTGTAGCTTTTTCTGTAATTCATCTTTCTGTAATTCATCTTTTAAATCATTTAACTCCTTATATAGATTTTTCATTTCTTCAGGCATAATTTCGTCAAAAAGTTTTTCTAATGCTTGTTGTTTTTTTATGATGTCTTCACTTGGCTGGGTAACAGAGTTTAATTTGTCAAAATTAGATTTTGAATTAATTTTCATTTCTTCAATTTTATTTTGTAATTCTTTATGTTGATTTAAAATTTCTTCCAAACGTTTTCTGTCTCTCCAGTCTAATGAGTCTTTTTCGATTATATCTTTTTCAAAATTTAAAAGTTCTTTTTCCAAATCTTTAAGTAGTGTCATTTCGGCGACCATTGAGTTTTTAATAGCTTCATTATTCTCTTCATATTCTTCCTGCGCCTCATTAATTGAGGGGCTGTTAAAGGTAATAGTTTCACTATTAGTCGCCTTATATCCATTTGCTTTATCATTATCACGAATAGTAAAATATAAATCAATAGATTCTCCAGGGTTGATGTTAAAATTTTGATCAAACATTGAATAGATAAAAGACTGTGATCTTAGATTTTTATTGATTTCAATTGCTGATTTAATGACAGTGTCTCTACTTAAACCATAAATTCTTTTATGAGATATTAAATCATAAAATCCGTAATCATCACGAATTATCCCGCTTATAAAAGGGGTGCTAATAGTTGTGTCTAAATCTTTGTTGATTGTTATATATGGATGTGCATCTGGAATTATTTTTAAATGATAAAATGTAGTGTCTATAAATGAAACATTTGAGTTTGCTAATGTGATTTGATAATTACATTCGGTATTTATTTTTCGGCTAAGATTAAAATTATTATTTTTTTCGGTTAAAGTTTGAGAATGATTATTAAGTATAAAATTTAGGGTATCACAATTATTTGTAGCAATTTCCCATTTTAGAGTGCTGCTTTCAGGGATTTGAATAGATCCTGTGTTTTCTTTTAACTCTGATTTTAGACCTGTGTACTTAGGGGGAATGATTGTAATTGAAATATTTTCAATTTCTGGTTTTCCTAAAACTTTTAATTTATATGTCTTAGATTTTACCTCGTTAGCAGATATATAAAATAAAATATCACTATTTACATTTTTAAATGTATAATTATAATTTGAAGGACTTATTTGCTTAAGCTTTTTAGAATTATTATTAAAATTGATTAGCACTTCAGAAGGAAGCTCTTCTCCATCAACACTAATATTAAGGTCAAAATTTTGTTTTTCTATTACAACTAATGAGTCATTATTTAAATTAAAATAGAAGGGTGCAGGCTTTTCGAAATATGTATTATAATTTATAATTCTTAAGGTACTATCAGTAATTATATTTTTATTTCCCGAAATCATAATTACAAGAACAATACCAATAGGTATAATTAAAAATTTAGAATAATTAAATGTTGATCGCCAATCAATCGCCCTGTTAAATGGGGTTAATTCAATTTCTTTAATTTTTTGTTCAATACTAGCATTTATTAGAGCTTGGCTACCATCATTAATGTCATTTAATTCAAGAATATTTAATAGTTTATCGGAAACATTATTAAAATGGAGGCCAATAATTTTTGCGGCCTCTTTATAGCTTAAAGATTTACTTAATTGCATCATTTTAATTACAGGCACAAGAATAAATCTAGCAATTATAGTAGATCCAATTAAACAATATGCCCAAAAAAGAATTAGTCTAATTACTCCATTAAAAAAATTAAAATGCTCAACAATTCCAAATACAATAAGTATGGATATCAAACATAACGAAGAGTATATAATTCCTCTCGCAATAAGGTTCTTATAATACTCTCGAATAAATTTATTTAATTTATTTATTAGAAGTTGATAATTACTTTCCATAAAACAAAAATACTAATAAAGGTAAATATGGGATAAGATGATTTAATTATATTTGCTTTTCGTATTTATGAGTATAGATAATAAATCCATAAGAGTTCGTTTTGCCCCTAGTCCGACGGGCCCACTTCACATTGGAGGGGTGAGGACCGCATTATATAATTTTTTATTTGCTCGCAAAAATGGCGGTAAATTTATTCTCCGAATAGAAGATACTGATAAAAAGAGATTTGTTTCAGGAGCAGAAAAATATATAATTGAATCTTTAAATTGGTGTGGCCTAACTCCCGATGAGGGGCCAGAAATCGGGGGAGAATATGGCCCATATCGACAATCAGAACGAAAATCGATGTATTACTCTTATGTCCAGCAATTAATAGATTCGGATTGTGCTTATTATGCATTTGACACTCCGGAAGAGTTAGATAAAATGCGAGAAAATATGAAGGCATCAGGGATACCTTCTCCAACATATAATAGCATAAGTCGTTCAAGCATGAAAAACTCATTAACTCTACCTAAAGAAGAGGTGGTTGCTAGAATTGAAGCGGGTGAAAAATATGTTATTAGAATAAAAATGCTTAGGAATCAAGAAATAAAATTTGAAGATGAAATTAGAGGTTGGGTGAGTGTTAATTCAAATAATATCGATGATAAAGTGATTTTTAAGTCAGATGGCATGCCAACATACCATTTAGCGAATGTGGTAGATGACTATTTAATGAAAATCTCTCATGTAATTCGAGGGGAAGAATGGTTGCCTTCGGCACCTTTACATGTTTATTTATACAGCTGTTTTGGTTGGGATTCCCAAATGCCGACATATGCTCATTTACCGCTGATTCTTAAGCCTGATGGCAATGGAAAATTAAGTAAACGAGATGGTGATCGATTAGGTTTTCCCGTTTTTCCTTTAGATTGGATAAGTGATAATAATGAAGATGTTTTTACAGGCTATCGAGAGAAAGGTTTTTCCAGCGAAGCATTTATAAATATGTTAGCTTTTTTAGGGTGGAACCCAGGAACAGAACAGGAAGTGTTTAATCTTTCTCAGTTAATATCAGAATTTTCTTTAGATAGAGTTGGCAAATCAGGCTCAAAATACGATTACTCAAAAACTAAATGGTTTAATCAGCAGCATTTAAGATTAAAATCAAATCAGGAGATTTTAGATTCTATTATTAATATAGAAAATGATTTATTGCAAGAATTTTCAAAAGAATATATTCTTAAAGTAATTGCTTTGGTTAAAGAGAGGGCTGTTTTTGAATCAGACATATTAAGTGAGGGGCAAGCATTTTTTTCAGATAATATTAAAATGGATGAGTTTATTGTAAATAAAAAATGGAATACTGAATTAGTGCCTAATCTTATTGAGCTAACATCTAGGCTTTATGAAATTCCAGATTTTACTCATGATAATATTGAAAATATTTTTAAAAGTTATTTATTAACATCTGGCCTTAAGCTTGGAAAGATTATGCCGATGTTAAGATTGTCGATTACTGGAAATTTAGCAGGTCCATCGATGTTTCATAGTCTTGAGCTTCTTGGTCGGGATAAAATGAAATCACGAATCTACAATGCGATAGAAAATCTTAAATAATGGGGGAAATTAAATTAAAGGATTTAACTATTTATGCATACCATGGTTGTTTTGCTGAAGAAACTCAAATTGGTGCTGAATATAAGTTAGATGTTTGGGTGCAAGGAGATTTTACATTAGCTGAGCAACAGGATGATTTATCCAAAACAGTTGATTATGTTAAGATTTCAGATATTGTATACAAAGAAATGCAAATATCATCTAAGCTTATAGAGCATGTTGCTAATAGAATTTTAGTAAAAATATTCTCAGATTTTAAACAAGTTAAGTTAGCCGGAGTTTTAATTAAAAAACCTAATCCCCCGATGAATCAATATTCAGATACAGTAGAATATAAATTAGAAAGGACTAGATAGAATAATTATTGAATTGCTTCTTTTTGATAAGTTTTTATTATGTTTGCACTCACAATTAAGGTCGGATGGCCGAGTGGCTAGGCAGTGGTCTGCAAAACCATCTACACCGGTTCGAATCCGGTTCCGACCTCTTATCTTATGTTAATGTATTGTTGTTAGACTAAAAAAGTTATTAACAAAAAATTAACAAATTCCCTTGCTTTATCATTTAAAATGTGTAAATTAAAGCCGTAGGATTACCCCCATTTGTGTTCGTTTTCCTGCAGTTTATTTAATTAATTAATTGGTTTCCAGCTACTTATGTGGCTGGTGCTGGTATTTATTTTTTAAAAATTATGAAAAAAAATATACCCCTAATTCTAAAATTTAGTAGCTATGAAAAAAGAATTATTTTTTAAGAGACTCCTGTCTCTAATGATGATCTTGTGTTTTAATTTTACATTTGCACAAGATTTTGACTACACAATTACTGATGCGAACATGACTGTTCAAGTTGGTGCGGATGTTTGTGCTAGTGTAATGGAACCTGGCGACTTGTTAGGTGCCTTTTTTACTAATGCTGAAGGTAATCTTCAAAATGCAGGATATCTTGCATATGAAGGTGATCAGCTTGCAATTGCTGTCTGGGCATCAGAATCAGGCCTTGGGAATGGTTTTGCTGCGGGCGAAGAAATTCAGTGGGCAATGTTATCTGGTGGAGAAACAGTTCTTCTTGATTCAGAAATGAATTCTTCTCCCCCATTTTCAGCAACTTTTGTTGCAAACGGCTTTGGTCAGGTAACATCACTTTCAGTTGCAGTTGCAGCAGAGTGTGCAGATGATGATTCTGCCGTTGCTGCCTTTGGTGGTTGTGCAGGTGCTGTTGCTGCTCTAGGTTGTGACTTTGTTTTTGCAGGTGTACCAATTGGAGACTCTTGTCCAGTTTCTTGTGATAGCTGTGGTGGTGAATCAGAACCAGTTCTTGGATGTACAGATTCCAATGCAGCTAATTATGATGCTACTGCAACAGAAGATGATGGTTCTTGTATAATATTAGGGTGTACAAATTCTGAGGCAGCTAATTATGATGCTGCTGCAACAATTGACGATGGTACTTGTATAATATTAGGCTGTACAGATTCTGCTGCAAATAATTATAATGCAAGTGCAACAATTGACGATAGTTCTTGTGAATATGCACCGGCGGAGCCAGGACCTATGGAATACACGATTACTGATGCTAATATGACGGTTCAAGTTAGTGCCGATGTTGTATTTATGAATGGAGATACTCCAGCACCAATGGGTTCTTTGTTAGGGGCATATTATACAAATGATTCAGGTGAATTGGTTAATGCTGGTTATGAAGTTTTAGACGGTGATGATCAATATGCAATTGCTGTATGGGCATCAGAATCAGGGCTCGACAATGGTTTTGCTGCAGGAGAAGCAATTACTTG
>PAWM01000003.1 GCA_002714185.1 Flavobacteriales bacterium
CCCCCATTAGTAGTCTCGGGCAGACTTGAACTGCCGACCTCTACATTATCAGTGTAGCGCTCTAACCAGCTGAGCTACGAGACTTTAATACTACACTACTAAAATATTAAAGAGCTATAAATAGTCGCCAAATATACAATCAAGTTTTATATTACACAACTTATTTATGGAGTTGTCAATGAAACAGGTAAGATTTTTCCATTAAAATACTTTGAACCATTAATAAAAAAATGCTTTATATATGCACCCATTTCGTTTGCAGACACAGGTGCTTTATAACCAGGAAAAGCCTCATTTAACATTTCAGTATTAACAGCACCCAGAGCTAAGCAATTGAATTTATAATTTTTCATCTTAAATTCTTCCGCTAAGCATTCCGTTAGTGTTATTAAAGCTGATTTGCTAGAACTATATACAGATAAACCTGGGAATTTAACACTACCATACAAACCTCCCATACTACTAATAGATAATACATGAGCTCCATCATTAAAATATGGACTTAATTTTTGGGTTAATATAAACGGAGCGAAAAAATTCACTTGGAAAGATTGATGTAATTCTTTATCACTTATATCCTGAAAAGATTTGTTAATTAATAATCCAGCATTATGAATTACCCCATCTAATGAGCCCTTGAATTGTGTTGTAACAAATTCTACTATAGTCAGTATTGATTTTGATAATGCAATATCTAAAGAAATTATATGTAAACTGAAATCCGTATTAATTAGAGAACATTCTCTTTTTAATTTTTTTAAACCAATAATATCTCTAGAAATAGCAAGAATATTAAAGTCTGAATTTTGAGCAAATGACTTAACTATTTCGAAACCTATTCCTTTACTGCAACCAGTTATTATTAAATTTTTCATTTTAATATTTTTAAACCATCTATTATTAATTGTTTATTTTCAGGATTTAAAGATAAATAGCTCATTAAATTTCTATATGATTTATCGTATATATTTATATTTTTATCTTTTGATAATTCACATATTTCTAAAGAAAGTAACCAATCTTCTTTATACGAAGTAATTAATTCATTTAAGATATTTTGAACTTCTTCTTCTTTAAAAGTATTTTCTAATCGCATTTTTCTAATCTTTAAATATAACTTTTCTAAATTCTTGTGATCAGTTGTTGCTTCAACTTGTATAGTCTGACTAGTTAAATTAATTTTTTCCATAGGAAAGGATGCTCTATCAGCTGGAGAAGGATAGGCAGAAATAATTTGATGCCCAATGATTAAATCAAATATTCCCCAGGAAGGATCAAATAAAACTATAGGTTTTAAATCTTTTTGATATAACACTACTGAACAATGCTTCAAAGAAAGTAACATAATGTCTTGTCTATCATTTTCAATAAAATCAATCAACTTACCCTTAATTACTATGCCTGAATCATACTTTATTTCTAATTCTTCATTTAATTTTTGTTTATAAGAGTTAATATCTTTTATATTACTTATAACACCAATAGGTGCACCAAAACCATCAGAATGATAGTGTATACCATGATTTCTAATTTCTTTGCCTTTATACGAAAGTGCTGTAGGGCCGTGAGTTTTAAGATAAACACCTTTTTTTTTCACTTTAATTAATTCATTAAAAATACCTGACACTTGAATACCTGAATTAAACTCACAGGTTGAAACACTTTTCGATCCAATAGCTAACTCAACAGCATAATCTCCACCTTTCTTAAAAGCCATAGTCTCAGAAAAATCATCTAAAACCTTATTTAAATGATTAAAATCACTAGCTACAAATAATTGCGGTTGTTCCTTAGTTATATCAAATACGATATCGGCTGCATTAATATCATAAGCTATTTTTTTTACTTTATTACTCAAACAATTAACACTTTCAGATATTGAGGATAAAAGACCAGCACCATAGATTTTAGGATTAGTTAAGTCTCCAATTAAACCATATTCAACAGTCCACCAATGCAAATTTCTTATCCTTGCCATTTCTGATAAATTATTTATTGCTAATTGTAAATTCAGGACTCTATCTTCTGATTTTTTTATTGTGTTTTGATCAATACCAGGAGCTTCTTTTAAGATAGATAATTCTCTAATTGCATTAAAAAGCTCTAAATCTTTAGCAGAAGAAAATGCTTTTGAGCCTATTTCACCAAATTTTTTTAAATAATTAGAATATTTTTCATCTGCAATAATAGGTGCATGTCCGGCCGCTTCGTGTAAAATATCAGGTGCAGGTGTATAACCTATATGATCAATTTGACGAATATCAGCTGCAATTACTAGTACATTATGCGCTTGAAACTCCATAAATACAGTTGGTGGTATAAAACCATCGACTGCAACTGCATACCAACCTATATCCTTCAAAATTCTAGTCATCCCATACATACTTGGAATTGAATCAACTGACAAACCAGTTTTTTTTAGACCATCAATATAGGAACCGTGGCACACAGATGGAAGATAATTAATATTTTGACGCATAACATATCTCCATACTGCTTGATCTATAGCTGTATAGTGCTTATAATTTTGATCAACAACATATTGCAAAAGATGTTTTGGTAAATGCGGAACATGTTTATTATATGATTTTTCCATTAAAAACAATTTCTAACAAAACATCATTAAAGGTGATTCTAGCATATTTTTTAATGTTGATAAAAATTTTGCACCTTCTACTCCATCAACAACCCTATGATCACATGACAATGTAAGTCTAATTATATTAGCGGGTACAATTACACCATTTTCAACTACTGCTCTTTGTTTAATTGCACCTACAGCAAGAATACATGCATCATCTGGATTAATAATTGCCGTAAAATCATCAATTCCAAACATACCTAAATTAGAAATGGTAAATGTATTAGACTCCCAATCATCAGGTTGTAATTTATTATCTTGTGCTTTTTGAATTAAAGCACGAGTCTCAGTAGAAATATCTGTAAAGGATTTAAAATCTGCATTTTTTATAACTGGAACAATAAGTCCATTTTCAACTGAAACAGCAATACCAATATTAATATCTTTATGAAATTTAATATGAGTATCTAACCATGAAGAATTAATCACAGGGTGTTTTTTTATTGCCATTGAAACAGCTTTAACAATAATATCATTAAATGATATTTTTACATTATTCTTTTCGTTAATTATTTTTCTATTCTCAATCAAATTATCCACGTTTACTTCAATGTTTAAATAAAAATGTGGTGCTTTAAATTTAGAATCTGATAATCGTTCAGCAATTTTTTTTCGCATTTGAGAAACAGGTATTTTTTTATCTTCCAGAGCATGACTTAATACTTGTTCTGTTTCATTAATTGAATCAATCTTCTCTAGGTCTCTTTTCACTATACGACCACCTTCACCTGATCCTGAAATAATAGTTATATCAATATTTTTTTCTTGAGCGATTTTTTTTGCTAGGGGAGAAATCTTAATTCGATCAGCTGGTGAAGTATTTAAAATATCTTGACTTGATGTATGTGTCTCTAGCTTGGCTGTTAAATCTACACTAGGCTCAATTTGAGTAGTTGATTCATTATTGTTATTATGAACATCATTATTATTCTCTAAACTTAGTAGTTTATCAATATTTTCATCTTTATCTCCTAAAATAGCAAGAATTGAGTCTACTTTTGCTGTTTCATTCTGTTGTACACCAATATATAATAATGTTCCTTCTTGAAAGGATTCAAATTCCATTGTAGCTTTATCAGTCTCAATATCTGCTAACAAATCTCCTTCCTGAATTTTGTCACCTATTTTTTTATGCCATTTTGCTACAACACCGTCAGTCATAGTATCACTTAATCTTGGCATTTTAATTATTTCAGCCATAATATATTAATCTCTTATAAAATTATATGGTCCATCATAAATATCGTTAAAAAGATCTTCTGGACTAGGAAAGGGCGAAGATTCTGCAAAATCTATACATTCTTTCACTAAATCCTTGACTTTATCATTAATGGACTCTATTTCCTTTAAAGAAGCATATTTTTTTGTTTTTATAATATCCAAAACATACATAATAGGATCTATTTTCTTATAATCTTCAACTTCTTCTTTTGTTCTATAATGTTGAGCATCAGACATAGAATGTCCTTTATATCTGTAAGTTTTAATTTCTAAGAAAGTAGGACCTTCTCCACGTCTTGCTCTTTGGACCGCAACATCCATAGCATCAGCTACTATCTCTGGCTTCATTCCATCAACTGGTGAGCACGGCATCTCATATGCTAAACCCAATTTCCAAATATCTGTATGATTAGCAGTTCGTTCAACTGATGTACCCATCGCATATCCATTGTTTTCACAGACAAAAATAACGGGAAGATTCCAATTCATAGCCATATTAAAAGTTTCATGTAAAACACCTTGTCTCACAGCACCATCACCCATAAAACACACGGTAACTGCATCTTTATTGTTATATTTATCTGCAAATGCAATTCCAGCACCTAAAGGAATTTGACCTCCGACAATACCATGTCCACCATAGCAATTAAATTCTTTAGAAAACATATGCATAGAACCACCCTTACCTCTAGATGAACCAGTGGATTTACCTAATAATTCTGCCATAACAAATTTTGGATGTAAACCCATTGCAACAGGCAAAACATGACATCGATATGCAGTAATAACTTTATCTTTTTTTACATCTATTGAGTTAATCATTCCAGATAGAATAGCTTCTTGTCCATTATATAAATGTAAAAAACCTCTTATTTTTTGCTGTATGTAGAGTGCTGCACATTTTTCTTCAAACTTTCTCCAAAGCAACATATCGTAATAACTTTTCAGGTATGCTTTTTTATCAAATTTTTTCATCATCTAACATAAATATAAAATGAAAAACAAATCTAAAAAAAATAGAGTGAAATAACATTATTAAAATATAATTTATATTTTTTCAATGATAGTAACTGCATAACATGCTACACCATGCTCCGTTCCAATAAAACCCATTCCTTCACTTGTAGTTGCCTTAACATTAATATTACTAGAACCAATATTTAGATACTTATCTATAGATTTTTTAACATCTGGAAGAACAAATTGTAGTTTTGGCTTTTCTAAAACAATAGTAATATCGACATTAATGATAATAAATGAAAGATCTTTTAATTTTTGTATTACGGAAGATAAAATAAGACTACTATCCATATTTTTATATTTCAAATCAGTATCAGGAAAAAAATGACCAATATCTCCTAAGCAAGCTGCACCTAGTAAAGCATCTGCTAATGCATGAAATAAAATATCACCATCAGAGTGTGCCTCTACTCCTTTAAAGTGGTCCAATCTAATACCCCCCAGGATAAAAGGTATATTATCTTTTAACCTATGAATATCATAACCCATCCCTACCCTTATATTAGTCATATTTTGTAATATTTATTGTGTAGGTTGACCTGCTCCTTTATTTTTACCACTATCATTAAATGCAGAAGAAAATGCACCAATATCAAATATTAAACTAAATCTCATTGTATTCTCTAAAGGACTCTTAACACCTTGATTTGCAGGAATTAAATAAGCAAAATCTAAAGTAAACACATTCATTTTTAAACCTGCACCTAAAGTAAAGTATTTTCTATTTCCCTTTGTTTCATGCTCATGAAAATATCCTCCTCTTAAACCAAATTGATTTTGATACCAATACTCAAATCCCAAAGAATACATTAATTCTCTCCATTCTTCTTGTATACCTCCAGGTGCATCTCCAAAAGATTGAAATATAGCTTGTACAACTGAAATATCTGGATCTTGACCTGCAATAATACTATCTTGACTCATTTGATCATACACAGGAGGAGTTGGTACTAATAATTTATTGATGTCTATAGCAACTGAAAAATTATTATACTCATCAATTTGCATGGAGTATCTTCCACCTATTTTTAAATTCATTGGTAAAAAATCTTTTTCTTCATTTTCAGTGTATGATATTTTAGTTCCAATATTAGAGATATTCACTCCAACTGCCCATTGATTATTTTCAGTAAAATCAGATTCATAATAAGTAGATAAATCAACGGCAAAGGCAGTCCCTGGTTCTGTTTCGTATTGACCTACATTTTGTCCACCGGTTAAATTTGAGTAAATATATCTCATGGCTAATCCACCTGAAAAATTGTTACTAAATTTCATTCCATAACCAAAATCAAAAGTATATTCATTCGGATTATATGTTCCTAGATTTGCACCCGTTTCATCTGTAAATGTAATGTTTCCTAAAGAAAAATATCGCAATGCAGCAGACCAAGCACTATTATTATTTATTTTACTATATCCCGTTAAATATGATAATGCAATATCAGGGACTAGTTTACTTAACCAAGGTGTATATGAAATTCCAATTCCTGAATTATTTTTTAAAAAAGCAAGTTTTGCAGGATTCCAGTGAAGAGAGTGTATGTCAGGTGTTGTTGCTGCACCAACCTCCCCCATAGCTCCAGCTCTTGAGTCAGGAGTTATCGTTAGAAAAGGTACTGCGGAAGTAATAGTATTTAGATTATTCAGATAGTCTGAATTATTAGTTGGAATATCCTGTGCAAAAATTAAATTCAATGAACTTGTTAGTACAAGTATAAGAAAGAGTCGGAATATCATAATGTATTATTTTATTTTGTTCACAAAGCTAACGAAAAAACTATCTTAGTATTATAAGTTTTTCTGTTTTTTGCGAAGTAGAACCATCATTTTTTGATTTGACTGATAATCTATAAATATAAATTCCTCTACTTATAGAATTATCAATACTCCAAGAGATGGAATTATCCCTGAAACCTGTAGCAACAACGGAACGAGATAAAGATTTTACCAAATCTCCATTTAATGAAAAAATATCTACAGAAATATCTAAAATATCTCCAGGACGGTTATGTTCAAAAACAAAATTTGTATAAGAAGATGACGGATTTGGAAAATTTAATAAATGTTCAATAGCTAGCTGGCTAGATGTGGTAACAAAAAAATTAATATCCATAATACTTGAGTTATTATATACATCCCAAGCTTTAAAACTTAATGTATGTTCACCTTCGTTTAAATTAGAAAAGGGATATATAACCTGTCCTGATTGAAAACTATTTAAATCGGATTCATAATAATCATTTAAAATATATTGACTCCAACTATCTTGATCTAAAATTGCTGTTAAATCGTGGCCAATTCCTGTTCCTATTGTATTTATTCCTGATTTATCATATAACAATGCTAATAATTCAGGATCACCATTGGTATATCCTCCGGATACAAAATTTGTATCATTCATAAATAACTGAATAGTAGGCCCCTCTAAATCAATGGAAGCACAATCACTTATACCCCCAATAACAATATCTTGACTTAAACCACTTGCTTCTCCTAAAATACTATCTGTAGCATAATAGCTTATCTTCCCTTCTCCATATTGATAACTAATATCTTTTGGAACAATAAACTCAAACGACCACTCACCATCAATAACATCCACTTTGCCATTATATATAATATTGTTTTGTAAATAATAATTAAAAGGGCTGGATAGAAAACCGTCATTATTTAATGTTGTATATAATTCTGGTTTATCAAAGACTGTCATAAATAATGTGCCTGAATAATTACTTAATATATTATTTGTTTCTAAATCACCGCCTGCATCGTCATTTATAAATCCTGAAATTCTAACATAGCTTAAAGAATTAATGGTGTCATTTAAATCTAAATCTTCGTTATGAACTTGACCAAGAGAGTCTAGAAGTTCAATACTTGAAGTATGGACATTAAATTTAGGGTATGCAAGACTTAAATGAGGGTCACCAAAAAAAGAAAATTTTCTTTTTGTAATATTTAAACCTGAAAGTGGATCATTTTTACATTCAACTAATACTTCCCCAAGACTATAGCCTAAATTCTGATTTAGAAGATAATTATACAAAGCATCGACTAAATAATATGTTTGTGATTCTGAGACAGTTCTTGAAGTACTATACAAAGCAATAGCTCCACCATTATTATTTAATAATAGAAATTCACCTGCCGATACTCTTGTAGGGTCATCATATCTGGTAAATTCACATGTTGCTGTAATAAAAACAGGTAATCTATTAATATTATCAAAACTATTAATATCAGCTAATTCTAAAATTCTTTCCGAAGCCCATCCAACTTCACCTCCGTGTCCAACATAATTTACAATAAGTACTCCGTCTTGAATTGTTTTAATAAGGTCTTCTTGAGCTTGTGGATAACGTTGAGATCCTAACGATAATGATTGTTGATAAGAGTCTAAATAAATTTTGTTTATATTAAAATGTGGATGTAACGAATCAACTTTCTCAGCTAATGCATCTGCATGAATAATCAAGCTTGATTCCCAGCCTGCATCAGCATCATCTGCAACAAAACTTATTTTATTTTTCCATTCTCCTCTAGAGGATATAGAATTATAGTTAATAAGTTTATCAACATATGCCTCTGCATCATTTACATTTTGAACAGGGATTCGCCCCACTCCAATATCAATAGAATTTTGGCTGATTGTATTATTAAGTCCACCATTCCAACCACCCTCACCATCATCAAGCACAACAAAATAATCATCAGTACAGTAAGAAGCTTCTATACTTGAAGAAACTGTAGATTGGTAAGTAGGAACATAGTTTGAAGATTCATATAACTGGTTTTTATAATCAAATGAAGCATCTCCAAATAATAGTAAATTTTTTGGTATTTGGTCTACCGTTTCTGATCTATCATAAAACATTTTCATCATATTTCTTATTGCACTCACATCCTGTGATCCAGTACTAAACTCATTATAAACCTGCTCAGTTGTTAATAATAAAACATTTTCATCATTATTATCTTTGTGAAAATTAGCTAAACGAGTTGCAGCATTAATAAATTTAGGATGAGTGACAATAACATAGTCAGGAATAGATGAACCGTGAATATTTTGATTAGATACTGGACCATAAAAGGATGGTGTAAAGGCAATATTTGAATTACCAAAAACTAAAAATTCTTTTAAAACAGAAGTATTTGTTTTGAAAGCACCATAAAGTTCATCCAAAGCTAATAATTGCTTTTTTACATTTAAAGGGTCTGTCACATCCCAGATAGTAAAATTCAAATTACTATTAATTCTGAAGAACTGAAAATCTGTCAATACACCGGATCCAACTGTCTTAGTATCACGGAATAAAAAATGTGATGATGAATTAATATTAAAATCATTACTTCTTCCTTGTAAGATAAAATAATCTAGCCAAGCTAAAGCTGAAGTATTACCATTATTATTAAAACTAAATGAAATGTCAGAACTATTAGAGACTAGAAATTGATCTTCATATAAAATACTTTTATAATAATCAGATGAAGTTGGTGATACAGTTGGCATATTGATTGAAGCAATATTTGTATTACCATTACTAATGTCAAATTGTGTTAAAATAGAAGATCTTGCCGCAAGGCTTACTGTTATAAGCAAACTATCTACACTCCATGTTCCAATAGGGGTTTCGAAATCTTGACTATAATCAAAACTAAAAGACTCTCCAAACCACCTTCTTCCTGTATTCACTAAATTTACATTATCTTCCTCGTAAAAGAAATATTTATCATAGGTTTCTATTGGGCTATTATTCTCAGCATTTAGCACATAACTATGAGGTAAAGTTTCAATTCTCTTACCTTTATTATCGGTATTATATGATAAATAATAATATGTTGTATCCGTATATAAATTTTTAGTGTGCGAAAATTTATTTCCATCATAATCCCAAGTATGAGGACTTTGACCAAAAAATAAAATATAATCTTCTTGACCAAAAAAACTAGAATCATTACTGACAACCTGAATTGCTAACTCAGATAAATCATCTATTTCGATATCTCCTGACCCTGAAACAGGTAAAGCCTCTTTTAACATACCAGCTTTATTACCAAATATTTTTAAATAATCTGGATTAATACTATTAATGTCTAGACCAATAGAGTTTAAAAAATTGCCATCAATTTTATGCAAACCAGATTTTACGACCCCAAGCTTATACCATATGCCTGCTTCTAACACAGAGGAAGATTTCATATTATTAGAAGGAACTCTTCTAGAATTAACATTGCTTTCAATAATTTGAATACTAAAATCTAAAACCTTTTCAACTAAACCACTTTGTTTTCTAAATGGGACCAAATAAAAAATTACATAATTTTGTTTTTTTTCAGTAGTAACATAATAATTAAACCGCACCTCACTAGTCAATTCTTCTTTTTCAATCATATTTAAATCGGAATTGGAAACAATTTCATAATTTAAATTTTTTAAAATTATTTCAACATTATTTGAGCATACTGGAATCTTTTCGACATAGATATTATTCAAACTTATTGATGTATCTTGAATGGAATTTTTAAAATCTAATCTATTTAATAAAGAATCTGTCTCTGTACAAATATTGTGTTCTGACCAATAAATAGTTCTTGCTTCTTGAGAAAAACAAACAAAAAACAAACAAAAGAAAAAAACTAAACAATACAAATACTTACCCATAGAATATAAAATTATATTAAATCTAATATAAATAACGAATCCTGAAGGGTTTAATTATAAATAATATAATTAAACATCAAATATCAATATGTTATTTGTGCTTTTATAAAAAAATTATTGTATAATTGTTCGTTCTGTTGTACATTATAATAATATGAAATTCATCTTCAAATTCTTTTTTATTATTCTCCTGTTTATCTCCTCTTTGAGAGTAACTGCACAAGATCCTCATTTTTCTCAATTTTATGCAAATCCTATGTATCTTAATCCTGCATATACAGGAATTAATTTTTGCCCGACCTGGGTAGTAAATTATCGTAATCAATGGCCAGCTCTTCCAGGCGATTATGTTACGTATAATAGTTCTTTTGACTTTGGACTAAATGAAATCCATGGAGGTTTAGGCTTAATCGCATTACACGACAATGCTGGTAGTGGAGTTATGACAACTAATAAAATTTCACTTCTTTATTCATATCATAGCAGATTATCTAGCACAACAGGACTTTATGCTGGATTTCAATTTACCTACTTTCAAAGAAAATTAAACACAAATCATTTCTTTGGCGACCAAATTGACGAATTATATGGCTTTATATATCCGACATTTGACCCACTTTCTGCTGAAGAATATTTTAATGTCAACTACACTGATTTATCTGCTGGAATTTTATTAACTCAAGACAGATACTGGCTAGGCTTTGCAGCACACCATCTGACTGAACCTAATTATGCATTCTTAGACTCATATAATGAAGGTAAATTGCCTATGAAGATCACAGTACACGGAGGTTCTAAAATTGTGGTGGAAGATTTAGGTTGGTTTAACAACACATTTCTTTCAAGATTTACCACACTAACACCACATTTTGTTTTTCAAAAACAAGCAGAATCTGAGCAAATAAACATTGGAGGACTACTTTCAGGCGATCATTTAGGTGTAGGCCTTGGTTACCGAAGAGGATTTAATAATTCAGATGCCTTGATAATATTATTAGGCTATGAAACAACTCAAAATTCTTCTACAGCTTTCTTTCAGGGTCTTAAAATTGGATATAGTTATGATTTAACCATATCTAAACTTGGATTATCATCAGGGGGTGCTCATGAAATATCTTTACGAATGCAATTACCTTGTATTTATATATCTCCTTCACAAAATACCATTCCTTGTCCAAAATTTTAATATAAAATACTATTCCTTATCTAAAATTTTAATATATTAGTTCAAAATTATTTAGAGCTACTATCGTTGTAGAATACTATAATCATATAAAATATCTTTAAAATTATGAAGTTATTAACAAATTGGAAGGGACTCTTTTCTATATCTATCGCACTAACACTTATCAGTTCATGTGGAATGCCTGAAGCTGAAGATTTCTCAACAACTACAGGTTGGGCAATGAATTGGCAACAAAACGGAGGATTTGATGCTAAATTAAAAAATGGATCATCAGAGGATTACAAATGGAACGGGACACAAATTCCATCTAATATGGTGTTTGTTCAGGGGGGAACATTTGTTATGGGTAGAACACAAGAAGATGTGATGCAAGAAGGAAATAATTTACAAAAAGAAGCTACAGTTTCTTCTTTTTGGATGGATCAAACAGAAATAACAAATTTACAGTATAGAGAATACACCTATTGGATGAAACGAGTATTCTGGGAAGATGGTGAAGGTATCTATTCTTACCTATATACACATGCATTACCTGATAGTACAGTTTGGAGGTCAGAATTAAGCTACAACGAACCAATGGTAAATCAATATTTTAGACATCCTGCATACCAAAACTACCCTGTCGTAGGAGTTAGCTGGCAGCAAGCAGTAGATTATTGTGACTGGAGAACTGATAGGGTAAACGAAAGAAGACTGATTGAATCTGGTGCACTAGGTAAGCCTGAAAAAGCATGGAAAAAATACAAAGAAGGATACTGGGATGAAGCTGAAGCAGTAGGATACTTTAATACATTAAAATACTTAAAGTATGATGAATATAAACTTGACAACTGGGATAAACCAGACGAATTAAAAAAAGGATTACCTGATTTAGGAGCAAGAGATGATGATGAACCAAGTTATAGAAAAAAGTTACGAAAGATAAAAATAGAGGATGGTATCTTCACATCACCTTATAGATTACCTACTGAAGCAGAGTGGGAATTTGCTGCAGTTGCAGGTTATAACACGACTGTAAATTTGGATGGTAATCAACATGGTAAATTTTACCCTTGGAGAAGCTTTGATGCAGATTATCACCAAGCCAATGGATCAAAATCAGGTAGAAATTCATTAAGACAACCTTATGATGGAAAAGATTTTGATATAAAGAGACAACAATACGGTTTACTAAGAGGAGATAATAAGCAAAATGCATTTATAAATGCTATCACAGATAATGCACAATTTACCGAGGGAAAAGAAACATTTGCCTCAAGAAGTCATATAGGATATGATAATTATATGATGACTCCCGCATATAGAGATATAAGTTTTGAAGAAATGAGAACTGGACAATTTCTAGCAAACTTTAGACACGGAAGAGGTGACTATGCAGGTGTATCACCAGTTAATAATGACTTAGGCACAATGACTATGCCAGTTGGTTCTTTTCCTCCTAATGATTGGGGATTATATGACATGGCTGGTAATGTTAGTGAATGGGTTATGGATGTTTATAGACCATTAACACCTCTTGTTTCTAGTGATTTAAATCCTTTTAGAGGAAATTTATTTAAGGAAATTGCTAGAGGTGACGATGGTTATGTTAAAATGCTGGAAGATTTAGAAGATTCCGAAGCAATAAAAATGGGACTCATGGATGAAGAAACAAAAGATTACATCTTCCCAGCAAACCCAGGAACTATGGTGACTATAAATGAACAGCTTGATGGAAATGATGATCCACTAGGTGATAATGAAGGAGATAATTTTCCGCATGAAAACCCACATGCAATTTACAAGGGTAGAGATTTAGGCATGAACGGAGAATATAATTATGAAAACCCAAACTCAACACATTCTGCAGAAAATTCAAATAACGATCGTCCATATGGAAGAGATGCATACGACTACTTAACACCTAAATCATCTAATCCTAGGACTAGCCCAAAAAGACAATACCAAAGAGCTAATAATATTGACTACAGAGACGGAGAAGGACAAACAGCATTTGAAAATAGCGATCAACGATCAGTAAATTATAGTGGATGGGGATTATATGACTATGGAAGAACCACACTGGTTAATAATTATTCTAGAATCTACAAAGGGGGCTCATGGCAAGATGATGCTTATTGGTTAAGCCCTGGCACAAAAAGATATCTAAATGAGGACTTAGCAAAAAGTGACATTGGTTTTAGATGTGTAATTGATCATTTAGGACATGTGTCAGGTGGAATGTATGCCGGTTATGATAAAGGAAAAGCTAAAGATCAAGTTAATCCTACTCTTTGGAAATATAAGTATCATGATAATGATAATAAAAATATCGAGTAAATTACAAGTGAAATATGTATTAATTCAAAAAAAACCCAAGTAAAATTGGGTTTTTTTATATTTACAATTCAACAATAATGAATTCTATAGAAATATATAAACTTTATTTAAAAAATAATTGTAAGATATGTATAGATACTAGATCTGAAAAAATAAAAGATTCTATTTTTTTTGCTATTAAAGGACAGAACTTCGACGGTAATGATTTTATACAAGAAGCAATCAATAAAGGTGCAAGTTATACTATCGTAGATAAAAATACTTCTCATCAACATAAATGTATAATAAAAGTTGAAAATAGTTTAAAAACGCTTCAGGAAATATCCAAGATACATCGAGAATACTATAATATCCCGGTTATAGGAATTACTGGGTCTAATGGAAAAACTACTACAAAAAATATCTTAACTCATATACTATCATCAAAGTATAAAGTACTAAGTACTAAAGGTAATCTAAATAACCATATTGGTGTACCTATAACCTTATTATCTATTAAAAAAACTCATGAACTAGCTATAATAGAGATGGGAGCTAATCATACAGGCGAAATTAATCAACTTTGTAAAATTGCAAAACCAACTCACGGAATTATTACAAATATTGGTGATGCACACATAGGGGAATTTGGTAGTTTTAATAATATCATACAAGCTAAAAGTGAACTATTTAATTATTTGAAAAATAACAAGGGCTACATTATATATAATGAAGATGATCACATCCTTAAAAATCTAGTAAATAATTATTCTCTAGCATTAACATATAAAATTCCTTTTTTTGAAAAAGAAAAATTAAACAATAAAAATAATAACTATAAATATAATTGTAATCCATTTATAAATATCCATAATATCAAACTCATCAACACTGAGATGATTAAAACTAAAATAATTGGAAACTATAATATCAATAACATTATTGCATCTTTAACAATTGCTAATATCTTTAAAGTTTCAAATCAAAATATTCAAAAAGCTCTGCAAAGTATTGAATTAGATAACAATAGGTCACAATTTATTCAAACTAAAAAAAATGATATAATACTTGATGCTTACAATGCTAACCCAACTAGTATGACTAGTGGAATTCAAAACTTTATAGATGTATTTCAATTTTTTAGATACCAAAATAAATTATTAATACTAGGAGATATGCTTGAGTTAGGGGGAAATAAACTAAAATACCATCAAGAAATTATTGATTTTATTCAGTCAAAAAATATTACCAAATGCATACTAGTTGGTGAAATTTTTAACAGTACTAAAGCACACAACAATTATCTATATGTAAATTCAATCGAAGACTGCCTTATATTACTAAAAAAAATGAATATCAACAAACACTCCATATTTATAAAAGGGTCTAGGTCTTTAAAAATGGAAAAGACTTTAGAATACTTATAATTAACCTCTTCTCATCTTTCTTTCTTGTGCTCTTCTTTGTCTTCTTGTAAGCTGTTGCTTATTTAATGATGCTTGATTAGCTCCCTGGCGGGAAGGCATCCTTTCTTCTTGACCCCTAGAAGCTTTTCCCTCTATTTGCTTTTTGGGAATATTTTTTAATTCTTTTGGATCTCTTTGCGGCAAATTAGCTTTAAATAAAAATGAAATAGAGTCTCTATTTATCTCCTCTAGCATTTTACTAAATAAGTTGAAGGATTCAAATTTATATATTAATAACGGGTCCTTTTGTTCATAAACTGCACCTTGCACTGATTGTTTTAAATCATCCATTGCTTTAAGATGCTCCTTCCATGTTTTATCGATACAAGCTAAAATTATACCTTTCTCAAATGAATTAATAATAGATTGACCAGAGTCATTAATAGTGTCTTCTAAATTACATACTATATTAATAGTAGTAATACCGTCTGTGAAAGGAATTAGAATATTTTTATAATTATTATCTTCAGATTCATATATTCTTTGAATCACAGGTAGTGCTTGCTCCTTAATTCTTAATAATTTTTTCTCATAATTATCTTGAATTTCTTTACTCATTGTTAAAGCATATTCATCAAGTGAATCTCTTATTTTATTAATATCAACAGTATTAATTAATTTTTCATCAGAAAAAGTAATAATAATATCAGACTTTAAATCTTCAGAGTTTTGATCATCAATATGATTCTCTAAAATACTATATACTGTATCGAATATCATATTAGAAATATCTAAATGCAATCTTTCTCCCGATAAAGCATTTTTTCTTTTTTTATAAATGACTTCTCTTTGTGAATTCATTACATCATCATATTCTAAAAGCCTCTTTCTAATTCCATAATTATTTTCTTCAATTTTCTTCTGTGCTCTTTCTATTGATTTTGTGACCATACTATGCTGAATAACTTCACCCTCCTGCAATCCCATTCTATCCATAAGCTTCGCAATTCTATCTGACCCAAATAATCGCATAAGATTATCTTCTAAAGAAACAAAAAACTGTGAAGAACCAGCATCACCTTGCCTACCAGCACGACCACGGAGCTGCCTATCCACTCTTCTTGAGTCATGACGTTCAGTACCAATAATTGCTAAACCACCTGAATCAATTACTGATGGAGACAATTTTATATCTGTACCTCTACCTGCCATATTTGTAGCAATAGTTACAGTACCAGGAGCACCTGCTTCAGCCACAATATCTGCTTCCTTCTGATGAAGTTTTGCATTTAATATATTATGCTTAATTTTCACTGAACGAAGTAATCGGCTAACTAACTCCGAAATTTCTACTGAAGTTGTACCAACTAGAACAGGTCTATTTTCTTTAGTCAGTGCCACAATCTCTTCAATGACAGCATTATATTTTTCTCTATTAGTTTTATAAACATAATCGTCTTTATCATCCCTAACAACAGGTTTATTTGTAGGGACAGAAACAACATCTAACTTGTATATATCCCATAGTTCACCAGCCTCTGTTTCTGCTGTACCAGTCATACCAGATAATTTTTGATACATTCTAAAATAATTCTGCAAGGAAATCGATGCTAAAGTTTGAGTTGCATCCTCAATTTTACAGTTTTCTTTTGCTTCAATTGCTTGGTGCAAACCGTCTGAATATCTTCTTCCCTCCATAATTCTACCAGTTTGCTCATCCACAATCTTCACTTTATCATCAACAACTACATAGTCAACATCTTTTTCAAATAAGGTATATGCTTTCAATAATTGTGTGAGCGTGTGAATTCTTTCACTTTTAACTGAATAGTTTCTAATTATATCTTCTTTTTCAGAAACATTTTTTGCTTTTGATAATTCTTCTCCAATATCAGGTAAAATAAAGAATTTTGAATCACCTGAAATAGTTGACAACAATTCTAAACCTTTATCAGTGAGCTCAATTGCTTTATTTTTTTCTTCAATTGTGAAAAATAATTCATCATCAATAATATGCATATTTTTACTTTGCTCTTGCATATAAAAATTTTCGGTTTTCTGAAGCAATGTTTTAATGCCGTCCTGACTTAAAAATTTTATTAATGATTTCGTCTTTGGCAAACCTCTATATGCACGAAATAATTTTACTCCTCCTTCTTTATCATCATTTTCAGATATTTTTGATTTTGCTAATATTAATTCATTGTTCACAAAAGCTTTTTGTTGCTTAACTAAATTCTCTATAGTAGGCTTTAAATCTTTAAACTCTTGTTTTGTATCTCTGGGCACTGGACCCGAAATAATAAGAGGAGTTCTTGCATCATCAATTAAAACAGAATCTACTTCATCTATAATTGCAAAATTATGTGGTCTTTGAACTAAATCAGTAATATTTTGAGCCATATTATCCCTTAGATAATCAAAACCAAATTCATTATTTGTACCATATGTGACATCACATTGATATGCTGTTTTTCGTTCACTTGAATTTGGCTGATACTTATCTATACAATCTACACTTAAACCATGAAATTCAAATAAAGGCCCCATCCACTCTGCATCACGTTTTGCAAGATAATTATTAACCGTAACAACATGTACTCCCAGACCAGTTAATGCATTTAAATAAATCGCTAATGTAGAAACAAGTGTTTTACCTTCTCCTGTTTGCATTTCTGCAATTTTTCCCTGATGTAAAACTAATCCACCTATTAATTGCACATCATAGTGAATCATATCCCATTTCTTCATCACACCACCTGAAACCCAACTTGTGTCCCATATAGCCTGATTATTTTCTATTTTAACATAATCAACATTACCATTAAGTTGATAATCAAGATTATTAGCTTTTACCTTTATTGATTTTTCATTATAAAATCTTGAAGCCGTTTCTTTAATTAATGCAAATGCTTCAACTTTAATCTGATCTAATCTTTTTTCTAATTTTTCGTACCTTATGTTTTGCAAATCATCAATCTCCTTATATATATTTTCTTGAACGTTTCTCTCCTTTTCATGTTTAACACTTTTCCTAAGTATTGTTATTTTATCATTATAATCTTTACTAATTAGATCTAAACTTGATTTAAAATCTATTGTTTTCTGGCGAAGATCATCATTAGACAAATTTTGAAAAGAAATTTGATGAGATAAAATTTCCTTTAAAATAGGATTTAACTCCTTTAAATCACGATCTGATTTTGTTCCAAAAAAATTCAAAATAGTTGAAAGGAAATTCATTACTAAAAATATTTATGTAATAGTTTTTGTATAATCGGACTAATACTCTTCCTCATTCCAAAGAAAATCATCTGAAGAAGGATAATCAGGCCAAACTTCTTCAATAGAATCATAAGATTCACCTTCATCTTCTATTGACTGCAAATTCTCAACCACTTCCAAAGGAGCACCTGATCTAATTGCATAATCTATTAACTCGTCCTTAGAGGCTGGCCAAGGAGCATCACTGAGGTATGAAGCTAATTCTAAAGTCCAATATGACATATCTATAATATCTATTATTTTGCAAATATAAATTATTTAATTTTTTTTCCAAATCACACAAAGAGATACTACCCCTTCCATTTTATTTCATCTATCTTATTAATATGATTAATAAGACGAGCAATAACGAATAAATAATCGGATAACCTGTTGATATATTTGATTATATTAACATCTATTTTTTCAAAAGTATTCAAATGAGTAATTCTTCTTTCAGCTCTCCTACAAACACTTCTTGAAATTTGACTATAACTACTCCACATATCACCGCCAGGTAAAATAAATGATTTTAGTGGATTTAAAATTAATTCAATAGCATCAATTGAACTTTCTAATTTATCAATCTCGGTTGGCTCAATTTGATAAATATTATTTTTTGAAGCTAAAGATGCCCCTATTCGAAATAAACAATTTTGAATACTAACCAGCTCTTTTGAATATTTTTCAAATTCTTCATAGGGACATGAAGATAATAAACCTATATGTGAATTTAATTCATCAATTGTTCCATAAGCTTCAATACGAATACTATGTTTATCAATATTATTACTACCGATAATAGAAGTTTTTCCTAAGTCTCCTTTTTTTGTATATATTTTCATAATAAATAATTTGATATTCTAAAAAGAATTGGTGCGGATAGAGGGAGTCGAACCCACACGCCTCTCGGCACTAGATCCTAAATCTAGCGTGTCTACCAATTCCACCATATCCGCATCAATGTGATAAATACAAATCTATAATATATTTTAATTAATCGAATACTCTTTCTGTAAAATATTTAATGCTAAATTTGCAGTAATACTATAATTACTCAAAAAGATGATGAAAATTGACCCCAATAATATAATTATCAAGGATTTACATAGTTATTTATTATCAATTATTGGACCGAGGCCAATTGCACTAGCAAGTACCATTAATCAAAGTGGTCTCAGTAATGTTAGTCCATTTAGTTTTTTTAATATTTTTAGTGCTAATCCCCCAATTGCTATTTTTTCTCCTGCTCGTAGGGTAAGAAATAATACAGAAAAAGATACACTTAATAATATAGAAAATACAAAAGAAGTTGTTATTAATATTGTTAACTACAATTTAGTAGAACAAGCATCCATTGCTAGTAATGAATATGCTAAAGAAATTGATGAATTTCACAAAGCTGGTTTAACAAAAATTAAATCTAAAAAAATAAAACCATATAGAGTAAAAGAATCTCCTGTTCAGATGGAATGTAAAGTAAATCAAATAATTAAGCTTGGAGAACAAGGAGGTGCAGGCAATCTGATAATTTGTGAAATACTCTTAATACATATATCTGAAGAAATTCTTGATTCTAAAAATAGAATCGACCCAAATAAACTACAACTAGTAGGAAGAATGGGGGGGAATTGGTATTGTAAAGGTTTTAATGAATCTCTTTTTGAAATTCAAAAACCAACTAAAGATTTATGTATTGGATTTGATAAAATACCTACACATATAAAAAATAGTGATATTTTAGATAATCAAGATATAATTAAATTAGCATCTATTAATAGATTACCTGAAGCAAATGAAATCGAACAATTTACTCATACAATAAAATTAACAACCAATAATACTCGATTAGAATTACGAACCCAACTACACACTAAAGCAAAAGAAGAAATAAAAAAAAATAATATTGAATGTGCATGGAAATATTTATTAATTGATAAAATAAAAAAAGAAATATGAAAACACTATCTATTGAAGGTCTGTTAATCCAAAAAAATAATATTGAAAATATTGAGAATAAAGATGGAAAAAAATGGACTAAACAAACTTTTTTAATTGACACATGAGCAGAGTATAATAGCCGTATTTGTTTTCAATTATTTGGTGAGGAAAAAGTAAAACTAATTGAACAATTTCAAATAGGTGATAATATAGAAGTTTTTTTCAATATTTCATCAAGAGAATATAATGGAAGATACTATCACAATATAGATGCTTGGAAAATTAATACTATTGACTCTAATAAAGGTCAGGGAGCTCAAGAGAGCTCTACAAATGAAAGTTCAGAGGACAGCTTACCATTCTAAAAAAAATGACTAAAAGCATAGAAAAAATAATGACCAGACTGTTACCAAGTCCATTTTCAATTGCAATAATATTAACTATTTTAATTATAATAATTGCATTATTATTTACAGAAAATACATTAATGCATATAACTTCATACTGGGAACATGGTCTATGGAATCCTGGATTAATGAACTTTGCTATGCAAATGATGCTAATGTTAGTTTTAGGCTATGTAATTGCTTTAAGTGAAAGTGCTGAGATAATTATAAATAAAATCACTTTTTTTTGCAAGAATAGTGCTAATGCTGCCCTTCTTGTATCACTATCAACAATTATTATGAGCTTAATTAATTGGGGATTAGGCTTAATATTTGGTGCAATACTAGCAAGAAAAGTCGGAGAACATGCATTAGCAAAAAATATTAATTTAAATTATCCCTTAATTGGTGCTGCCGGGTATTCTGGTCTTATGGTATGGCATGGAGGTATTTCAGGATCTATTCCTTTAAAAGTAGCAGAAAAAAATCATTTTTCTGAATTTATTTCAAATGAAGAATTACTAAATAAGTTACCTGTTAATGGAATTAATTTTCAAGAAACTATTTTTTCTAATATGAATATCATAGCAAGCCTATTGCTTATAACAATAATACCTTGCATACTATTTTTTATTGGTAAACAACAAACAAAAAAAAATAAATTTCAATTTAAAAATACTGAAAGTGACAAAATAATAACAAAAAAAGCAGAAGGTGCAGAAAAAATTGATACTTCAATCTGGTTTTCAAAATTAATTGGCTTAAGTATTCTTGGGGTTGCATGTCAAAATGCAATATCTGCACAGTCTATTTCATTTATCAATCCTAATTTTGTCAACCTATCATTATTGGGACTTGCTATTCTTGTACATAAAAATTTTAACACATTTTTATATTCAGTTAATAAAGCTATTACTAGTGCGAGTGGTATATTAATTCAATTTCCTTTATACTTTGGAATTATGGGAATTATGAATTCTTCTGGGCTTGTAGATATATTTGCAAATATATTTGTAGAAATCTCTAATCAAAAAACTTACCCTATTCTTACAATGTTGAGTGGAGGAATAGTAAATATTTTTGTTCCTAGTGGTGGTGGACAATGGGCTGTGCAAGGTCCTATCGTACTGCAATCTGCTTTAGATTTAAATATACCTATTGAAAAAAGTATTATGGCTTTAGCCTATGGAGATCAATTAACAAATATGCTACAACCATTTTGGGCTCTTCCACTTTTAGGAATAACACAATTAAAAGCTACAGAAATTCTACCTTATACAATCTTAATTATGTTAATAGGTATATTAATTTTTTCAACATGCTTAATTGTTTTCTAATTTATTATCTAATATATCTCTTAAGCTATTTGCTAAAATCATAAATGCTAATACTAAAAAAACTATACATAAACCAGGAACAAGAGAAAGATAGATTTTTTCCATCACTATAAAACCATAGTGATTTCTAATAATCATTCCCCATGATGGAACGGGTGGCTGAACACCAATACCTAAGAAACTTAAACCTGATTCTAAAAGTACAGATGTTGCAAAATTAGCTGCAGAAATAATAATAATTGGATTTATTATGTTAGGTAAGATATGCTTAAACATAATTTTAAAATCACTTAAACCAAAAGACTTTACAGATTCTATATAAGGTAACCTTGAAACTTTCAAAACTTCACCTCTTGTCACCCTTGCAACTTCAACCCACATAGTGAGTCCAACAGCCACAAAAACCTGCCAGAAACCCTTTCCTAAAACTAGACTAATTGCAATTACCAGCATAAGTGTAGGGATAGACCATACTACATTAATTAACCAACAGATAAAAATATCGACTTTTCCTCGATAATAACCACTTAATAAACCTAATATTAATCCAATAAATATTGATATAAAAACTGAAATAAAACCAACAGAAAACGACACTCTTGTTCCTAAAATAACTCTACTCAACAAATCTCTTCCGTACTTATCAGTCCCTAATAAAAATTTTCTTGTTTTTACATAACTTCCATCATTATTGCATTTCAAATTAGAAGTAGATATCGCCTTCTTCTCTAAAGGATTACTATATAAATGATAGTATAATGTATCGTTTAATAATTTATAATCTTTAATTAATAACTCATCATATTTTTTTGTATTTCCTAAAAAAAAACTATTCTTCTTTATTCTCTTATACTTATTTAAGCTTTTCAACAAAATATAATCTACTTCAAAACATGGATTTTTTTTTGCAATTGACAACTCAATACTATTTGCAAATGGTGTTTTGTCAGGTGTAATTTGGTAAGCAAAAATAGAGATAAAGAAAAAAAATATAATTACCAATAAGGCAAGGCACGCTAGCTTATTAGATAATAATTTATTTAAAGCTATCTTATTAAGAGAATTATAATATTTCATTTATTCTATATATATAATAAAGATAGCACTCCTATTTATTATATTTATATAAAATGAAAAAAGAAAAAATTATACTTGGTATAGACCCAGGAACAAATATTATGGGATATGGAGTTATTAAAAAATCCGCAACTAATATTGACTTTTTATACCTAGATGTTATTATTCTTAACAAAACACAAGATCACCACATAAAACTTAAAAAAATATTTACAAAAACAACTGAACTTATAAAAAAATTTTCTCCAGACGAAGTAGCAATTGAAGCTCCTTTTTTTGGTAAAAACCCTCAATCTATGCTAAAACTTGGTCGAGCCCAAGGAGCCGCCATAATTGCAACAATGATGAAGAATTTGTCCATTACAGAGTATGCCCCAAAAAAAATTAAAATGTCAATTACAGGAAATGGTCAAGCATCTAAAGAACAAGTGGCAGGAATGTTAATTAATATGTTAAAAATCGACAAAAAACCAAAATACCTTGATTCTACAGATGGTCTTGCAGCTGCAGTATGCCATGCACTTCAAAATCAATCTCTTAAAAATAATAAAAAACCAAGTTGGGAGCAATTTATAAAAAATAATCCAGGGAGGGTTAAATAAGAATACCCTGAAAATTATTAGCTATATCTTTAGCGATTTTTTTAATATTAACAGAGGAAATAGTTATTTTATTTGAGAAATTCATATCATGAATACTATTAATTGGGATTAAATGGATGTGAGCATGTGGTACTTCAAAACCAACAACACTAACGCCTATTCTACTACACGCAATTGTTTTTTTTATAGCAATTGATACTAGCTTAGCAAAGCTCCACAGTTCACGATAATTGTCACTGTCAAGGTCAAATAAATAATCTACTTGAATTTTAGGAACTACTAATGTATGTCCTAATGCAATTGGATTAATATCTAAAAAAGCAATGGCATAATCATTTTCTGCAATTAAATGACATGGAATCTGCTTATTAATTATTTGACTAAAAATACTTTTCATACATTTATTATCACCGAGAAATACTTATAATTTCAAAATTAACACTTCCTGCTGGAATATTAATTTTGACAACTTCTCCAACTTTTTTACCTAATAAGCCTTTACCAATTGGTGATGATATTGCTATTTTTTTTTCAACAATATTAGTTTCAGAATCGGGTACTAAAATATAATTTAAAATACCACCTGTTGTTAAATTTTTTATTTCAATTTTAGAATATAGTAATACTTTATCCGATGCTAATTTAGATGTGTCTAAAACACGAGCAGATGCAATTTGAGATTCTAATTTAGATATCTTCATCTCAAGTAAACCTTGTGCTTCTTTAGCTGCATCATATTCAGCATTTTCGGATAAATCCCCTTTATCTCTTGCATCAGCAATTTGCTGAGAAATACTAATTCTTTCAACAGTTATTAAATGATTTAATTCAGACTTCAATTTTTCTAAATCGCTGAAACTATAATATATTATTTTTGACATATGTCTATAATATTATAAAAGTTGTTTAACAAATAATTCTAAATATTGTAATTAGGTTACATTATAAAATAATTCTTGCACCAAAGGTGTGAACTGATTGAAGTGGATCTGCTGGTCTATACGAATAATCAAAACCAAAGGTAGTATCATCTGATAATGGCAACTCAACACTAATACCACCAGACATACCTGTAAACACAGAACTTCTACCAGAGTCAAAATCCTCAAAAATACCACTTTCATAACTATATCCTCCTCTTAGTGAAACCATTTCTTTCCATGACAGCTCAAGTCCAGTCAAGAATTGGTCTTTAGAAAAAGAATTTGATACAAATGTTTCTGAACATGTCAATCTTACAATTTGCTCTCCAGAAACATTTTTGAAGAAAAAATCATACGATCCACCGATATTTAACAATGAAGGTAATTCAAATGCCGCAGATCTCAACTCAACTGTCATATCACTACCGTTTGGACCTGTTAATGTAATATCATCTCCATCACCTTCAAAAGACATACGAGGACCTATGTTTTTTAATGTAATTCCAAATTTTGCTTGCCCATTTTCTCCTGTCTGATAATGAACTCCAGCATCAAGTGCTAAACCGTTAGCTGATAATTCTGCTGCACTTTCTGAAATCATTTTAATAGTGAAACCCGCAGACATACTATAAGTAAATTTTTTCGCATAAGATAATGCTATATTCATAAATTGTGGTGAAAAAGTACCAATTCCACCATCAGGGTTATCATAGGTTGTTCTCTCAATATCTCCAAAATCTAATGACATCACAGATAAACCCATAACACCGGAGTCACCTACCTTTTGTGCAAATCCGAACGCATTAATTGATATGTCTGCAAACCAAGATGCATGGGAAAATGTTAATTCAGTTCCTTCAATTCCAGTTAAACCTGCAACATTAAGAAAAACACTTTCTAAACCCCTAACAGATGCTGTATTAGCTCCTGCCATACCAGAGCTTTGAGCCCAGGGGTTAATTAACAATTCTGATGCACCAGCTTCACCAGTACGAGAATCACCTTCTTCTTGGCCAAAAGACAAAGAAATTAATGCAAATAAGCAAAGGAATGATATTGTTTGTATACTAAATTTCATAAATAATACTTTATTAAATCATCTTTTAATTTTAAAAACTATCTAAATCAACTGGTCTTAAAGCACCAAACCACTTTAATACTTTTTCACCAATTTCTCCCGCATCAATATGTATAACATAAATACCTGATGCTATTGCAATATTATAGTTATTTTTCAAATCCCATTCCCAATAAGAAATGTCATTGTCTTTACTATATTGACGAACTAAATTTCCATTAATAGTATAAATAGAGATGGTACATGTTTGAGGTAAATTGGTAACCTTTACTTTAGTATCAACTTGACCCTCTTCATATCCAGATGTTCCATAATAAGGATTTGGCACAATATTCACATCTTTCAAGCCATCCTTTTTAGCTTGTTCATTGTCTAGTAAAGTAAGTATTTCTGAAGAATTAAACTTGTAATAGGGGTATCCACTATTTACTAAATTATCCTGACTTTCATTTTCAAGAACACTTAATTCTCTGTAACCATAACCTTGCTCTACACGAGCTCTTATTATTAATTCATTACTTAACCATTCCTGACTAGGATTTGGCGCCCAATTCCCTACCCACTGAATATGTGGTATAACTTGTTTTTTTCTTAAACTATTCCAAGCATTATTTTGACTACTACCAGTGAAAGCATCAAAATGTGGATTATCTTGCTGATTTTCTCCAGCATATTCAGTATCTAAGACAAATACGACATGACCTCCGTTTAAACTAAAGTTATTGACAACAGATAAATCAGAACCAGGACCAAGATTATTAAAATCTAACTCATAATTAGGCTCAGGGTTAAATAACATATCAGCAGAAGAAGAAAGATTATTAGGAGAAGATGCTAAAGATGAATTCTCTGAAAATATCATATTCAATCTTCGACCTGATAAAACATCTACAGCATAACCAGGGAACCACCCCCAACCATTTGCAGAATTAAAACCACTACCTGTACCATCTGGGTTACCATCCTTATCTACATTTGGATCTAACCTTAAATCCCACTTATTTTCACCATTTTCGCCAGTTCCTTCACCACTAATTTCCCAAACATCATCTGCATCGGTATTGAATGGCCAAATATTTCCGGCAGCAGATTGGTAAAGAGGATCATTACCTAAACCTATCCATTCAATTGAATCTTCTGACATATCAATTATAGGACATCTAGTCCATAAATCTTTATCATCAGTTAATACAACATCGACATTATTTAAATTATCAAGGTTAGATTCAGTTTTCCAGTCATACCAAGCTAACCCTCCACCAATACCATCAATAAAATTGACAACATTAGTAGTTGTGGAAGCTCCAACTCTACCTCTGTAATCAGTACTTACTAGTTTATACGGAACTAGCCATTGATTTTCATAAACTCCTGTAGGATCAAGAGGTGTTTGTTGACTAGTAGTACCGCCTGGATCTAATTGAGTACCATTCACTGAAACATCTCCATAATATTGGTAAGGAGATAAAACTTGATCATTTTGAGAGAATGCATTTGTTCCTGATCTCACCCAATCAAATGTTCTGAACTCAGTGACAAATTGCCAAACATCATCAATATCTGGAACTGGCTGAAGCCATACATTATCCATTGCATTATTCCATTCTGGACTTTGCATAACATCATTCATTTCTTGAGATGATAAATTTAAATTCCAATACAACTCGTCTAAAATTAGATTCGAAACTACCGGACGATCACATGACAAACAACCCAAATTATCTACTTGACCTGTTTCTAATGATGGAATCCCTCTAAATGTAACACCTAATCCCCAGTCAGGTAATACTTGTTGTGCTTGATCAATCATTGAGTTTGCAGATTGTATTGTTATACTATCACCATCTTCAATTTTTGTTAAAGCCCATTTTGCATTAGTAATTAAACCTAAATCACTACTTTGAACATCATAGACTTCAAAAACAAAATCTGCATCGGGAACTGATAAAGGATCAATTACCTCAATATCAGCTGGGGACATATTTTGACGATAAAAAAGAGTATCAGCAAATAAATTCTCAGCAATTTCAATTCTACAATTAGATGTTAGCTCAACAAAATTTCCTCCATTTCCTGAACCAGCCATTCCCAGCTGAGACGGGCGTGCACCATAAGCAGCAGTTGGTATATTTCCAAATGACTCTATTTTATGTGGAATAATTGTATAAGTTTTTATGTTTTTTCTTCCAGCTAAATAAGGTTGTTTCTGTCCCATATTACTTGGTTGATATGGATTTAAAGGATCTAATGACTGAAACGGAATTTCAGGTGTATATGGTATATATTCATTATATGCATATGCAACAGCCATAAAGTAATATGGTTTATTATTAATTAAATCAGTATTACCCGTTGCAAACTTATCTTCTGTTATTCTAAAAGAATGAGTAATCCCTGAATTAGATGCACCTAATGTCATATTCTGAGGTACATAAACATTTGGACCCACACTTTCGTCTAATTGATAATTAACTAAGTTACCTATTGGTACTGCCCCTTCTTCAGGTGAAAAAACAATTTGACCATCTACTGTTCTATAATTTTCAATATCACATTGAAAAACCATAAAAGCTTTATCAGGATTATAAAGCTCAGTAGAAGAAACATACTGATCTTTTAGCTGAAAGACCTGATATCCTTCAAATTTATATCTCTTATCTATAGCAAGATTACCATCTTCGTATATAGGAGTTGGATTAACTAATACCTGTTCACCTTCTAAATTAATAATAGTATCATACTCAAAGCCGACAGTTGTTGTTGACAAAACATCTGATATAAACGGATCTTCTTCTGCATATTGAGTAGCATAATTATTAGAATTTTCCGCATTGGTTAAATTTATTATAATTTCTTTATCTAACTCTACAAAATTCACATCTGGTGCACTAGGTCCATCAATTACTTCAAAACAAATATCAAATAAAGTTTGTGCTTTAGTATCTGCTATTTTCATAAGTTCTACAGAGGCAAAATTATTTCCCTCTGCCGCTCTTGCCCATACAACTCCAGTAGTTATATAGTTTACAGCTCCTGGCTCGAGAGTAAAGGGTCCCGCCGACTGTAAGAACCTCCTATCCGCTGGATCATTTCCAGCAGTAATCTCTGTCCATGGAGAACCAAAGCTTGGATCAGTATCATCAGGAAACATAAAATTACATTCCGGATTTCCAGATTCCCATCCAGTACCACCATATGTCATTGGTTGACCATTTTTCCATATTCCTTTCAAATATCCGTAATAATGAGTTGCATTTTCTGGATTACCATGATCTGAAAAATCATTGTTATAATAAACAAATTTTGACATAATAATCTGCTCTCCTGGTTCATCAATAGTACCATCTCTATCATTATCGATACCGTCACCTGTATCAGCTAAAGGACCTCTAAAAAAATCTACCCCAATTGCTGGTGGTGGATCATCTGAATCATAGTTGTACCCAGCTGTACCATCATCATCTGCATCACCATTATAGCAATATCCTAAACCTAAACCAACATCACATCCAACATAATCATCTTGATAATTACCTAAATCAGGGTCGACCCACTGACCAAAATAAGCTTCATTTAATACACTTGTAGATCTATTAAGTATCTTGTAACTATAAAAAGTCATATTATTTATCTCATCATTTGTCGTAAAACCAAATGCTTGAGCTTGTATTTCAAGACCTATAGCAGACTCTGAACCAGTTTCAGTATGAATATTACCATTATCGTTAAACACCCACCATAAAGTTTGATCACCAAATAAAACATCGTCTGTTTTACAATCTTTTACACCTTCTAAATCATAACCCGGATAATCACCTGCTTCAGGAGTATATATTCCATCGCCATCTACATCCTCAAACGGAGCTAAATAATCATATGTACCATCTATTTCAGTACGATCTGCAGGCCAATCACTAATTGTAGAAGACATGCCTTGATAATTTGGATAAGATAATGCCACATCGCAATTAGGATCGGCTAAACAATCATTGTAACCAACAAAATCTTCAACCTCTTGACGTGTAATCACAAAATGTTTGTCAAAGTCTGAACAAACATCAGCACCAATAGTACCATAATCATCACTAGCAATATCTGCATTTAAAGGTCCAGGCCAAAAATCGTTACCGTCCTGTCTATATGTCATTCCAGCTACCTTTAAATTTCCTTGATCATCAAGACCTCCAATCCATAATGCTCCAGCAAACATTGAATGCTTATCACTATCTTTAGGAATTTCATATTTTCCATTATCCAAATCCCACCACATATCACCACCTGCTAATATAGTAGTACGAACATTATTGATATTTAATTCTGTTTGAGCAGTAGCAGCTAAACAACCTGCCGCAATTACTCTATAATTTTCATTATTATCTGAATTATTTTGATTTGGTATATTTTCTTTTGCATTTGAATTAAAAAATCCAATTAGCATTACAAATAGTGTTGAACTTATATATTTTTTCATTTATCTAAAAATTTACTTGCATTCCTAGTTTAATTAACCTTGGTCTAACATAATTATCAGGATTATTAACCTTTAAAGTATACTGGTCATAAAAAGCCGAAGGATTGACCTGCTGCGAAACATACTGTTGACCCTCTGCAGACGATAAATAACCATCATCATCAGCATTACCTGTGTATCTATATACATTCACAATATTATCAGCATTCAATAAGTTTTCAATCATCATATAAACATTCATACCTAAATTTCTCTGTTCTGATAGTTTAAATTTCACTTCTTTATTTATTCGGAGATCAGTTCTAAAAGTCCAAGGTTCTCTAGCTCCATTTACACTACCTTCAAGAGTAGATCTAGTATTAACTCCAAATTGAGCAACTGCTAAAACATTAGACTGTTGACTGTATGGTCGACCCGATCCTGCTGAAATAACTAAGTTAGCACCAAAACCTTGTAAAATCTTTTTACCAAATAAAACAGGGCCATTATAATTAATCCCTGAACTATAACGATAATCTATATTAGCTGTAATATTATGTCGCTGATCAAAATCCAACGGTAAAGTTGTTCTTAAATTAGGAAAACCATCATTTACTAATTGTTGAGCAGTAGTAGAAGAAGAGCCTGTACCATCAGCAAATTGCAAAGTATAATTTGCTGTTAAAGACACATTATTTCTTCTTCTTAAATCATATCCAAATGAAAAACCTTTCACTGTACCAAAATCAATATTATCAAAATGAGTATATGGAAATGGATATGCTTCTGCAACACGAGTAGCTTGAATCATATCACTTAACTCTCTGTAAAATGCCGAAATAGTAATCGCTGAATAACTAGTAAGGGCTTGAGTAAAACCAACTTCATAATCAGTAGTCTTTTCTGGCAATAAATTTGGGTTAGATACTCCACCTGTATTTGCATCAATAAATAAGTAATTAAAAGGATTCATTATATTATCTGAAGGTGGGCGTTGTGTCAATATATCATAATGAGCAAAGAACATAGCTTCATCAGAGATAGGGAAATTAAAAGATATCCTCGGCATAACTGCAATCTGAGGAGTATAATCTTCAAAAGCATCACCTGTTAAACCTTTGTTTTCGTCAGCAATATGGTTAGGGTTTTGTAAAAATGGTATCACTCCACTACCCATGCTTAAAACAGATGGGTCAGTTACTGGAACACCTTCTGCATTATACCAATCATCACCATCTCTATAACCAGTAATTATTGTTTGATCAGTAATAGAATTAGCATAAACAACAAAGTCACTACCTATGTTACCAGGATGTGATGGATTACTTGGATTAGAATTTGGATTTAATGATGGATCAACTTCTGAAGCTTTTAATGTAGGATAAAAAGAGTATTTATCTTTTAAAACTTCTTGATTTGCATCAAATCGATCAATACGAACACCTATATTAAAAACAATATCATCTAATGCAAACTTATCTTGAATATATGCTGCTGCATATAAAGGTTCAAAAGGAGATACTCTTCTTGTATAATCACCATTTGCATCTTTTTCATTTAAAAATGTATCAAAAGAAATTCGTTCATTTATTTCATTACCTGTGTGATCATACCCATAATAATAAAGATTTAAATAATCACCCTGCAAAATTTCATCTGCTGCAAACATATCTATGGAAAGCAAATTTGGGTCATATTGATCGATGTATACCCATTCATTAACACTCAAACCTAACTCTTCTCTTAAATTTTGAGCGAAAGTAGAATAATTTTCATTATCCTCTGAAACATCATAAAATGTAGAAAATATTAATGGAACACCATCTCCGTTTGTTTCAGCAAACTGCCATTGCGTATAATCATCAACATAGTACTGAGGATTATTAAGATGTTGATTTGCTAATTGGCGAGCAATTGGCCATAAGTTAGGTGTGTAAACTCGATAATAACGCTCTCTCTTTTTTTCATATTCAAATCCAAATGAAACAGCATGATTACCTATATCAGCAGATGCAGAACCAGTAAATCGTTGTCTTTGATCAGTATAATCAAATGAAAAATAATTAGGATAACCTGTATTCCACCATAATCCATACACAGATGGAGGTTCATCACCATTCATTAAACCACCACCAAATTGAATGTGATTCATTGTAGGGTTTTGATTTGGAAGATAACTATGAAAAAAATCATAGTACTGTGATGTATAGTTTGCTAATAATGGATTTGCATTAGACGGCTCAAAATCATATGTTATATATTCCTGTAATAAAACTCCTGTTTGTGTTTCTTGTTCCCATAACAAATTATCGTTTTCATCAACATCTTGTATTCCATCACTGTCTAAATCAATTGGAATACGATTACCATTTTGATCTAGAACATACACATCATATGCATCCCAATTCCACCAGTCAGTAAAAGTAAATGTAGTGTCATCTTTAGAAGGAGTGAACTTTCCAACATAATTATATGCAAAGTAATCTGTACCATGACGTGGATTTTCAAGTTTAGAGTCGTATCTAGAATAATCAGCTTGTAAAGTATAAAACACATTTTTGACCGCAGCTGCAGCATCATCACCACTTAATCTATGCTGGAGTCTTGCATACATATTATAACTATCCCTAGTGTATTCTCTATTATTAGCTGAATTTAATAATTGTTTTCTCCACCATAAACTACTACCCTTATCAATATTATGCCTCATAGAGCCACCAATAATAAAGTCTATATCCTTTGATATACCTAACGTTAATTTTCCCTGTAACCTTAGATCTTGATCACTTAAATTTTGTTTAACATCAGAAATATCCCAATCATCAGAAGTAAGATTTTCCGCTGCATTTTGTGCATAACTAGTTGTATAATCTCCATAAGAAGGTGTTCCAATAAATATTGATGGATTTGTCTCTAGTTCAGATAAAATATTGTCTTTTAATTTAGGTACACCTATAGCTGAAGGATCTGGGTCCTCTTTATGATTATATTCAGCTGTAATTAAGTAACCAAGTATAGGAGTTCTATCAGCATCTTTTTTTCTCCAAATAGGTCCAGACAAGTTAAATGCTAATAAATTATGATTATATGGATCCGTTAAATTTGATGAAGATAACTCGAAACCTCCTCGAGTAATTCTTGAAGGACCTTGAGTTGTAATACTAATAATCCCACCAGTAGCATCACCATATTGAGCAGGAAGACCACCAGTAACAACAGTCATTTGATCAATAGCACTTTGGGGAAGGACATTGCTACTACCAACAATTTTTACTCCATCAACATAATAAGCAGTAGCATTACTTCTAGAACCTCTTACATTTAAAGAACCACCTGTATCTTCTTGATATACACCAGCAGTAGTAGCAGCTACATTCTGCACACTTCTTGTTGGTAAAGCCGTTATTTGTTCTTTTGTTTTTGTAGAACCTGATTTATCTGCATCAATAAGTGGAACATCATATTCAATTACCTGCACTTCAGATAAAATAGATGATTCTGTAGACATTTGATAATCAGAAAATGTAATTTTATTAGGAGAAATCAATACATTATTTTGAATAATGGTAGCATAGCCAATAAATGATATCTCTACAGTATATCGACCTGGATTAATAGGTTTGATTGTAAAATTACCATCAAAATCGGTAGCACCACCCATAACAGTGACACCATCAGATTTAACTACAATATTAGCCATAGGAATCGTCTCTCCTGTCATTGCATCACTAACCGTTCCTTTTAAAGTACCACTTTGAGCAAAACCAGCTAGGGATATGAAAAAAGTAATAACAAAGATTATAATATTTCTGTGCATATCGTGTTATTTATAGATGTAAAAATTATTGTTATTTTTAATGGATCAAATATAGGAGAAAATAAGATATATACCAAAATTATAAATACTATATTATATATTTGCTATACTATGACAAATAACATAAATAAAATTCTTCTCTCAAGCTTGCTTATGATAATTAGCTGTACAGTTGAAGATAATTTTCCAAACATTTATGTGAACGAAACCATACCAATAACCATGCCCCAATACAACAATATTTATGGTAATTTATGGGGCTACGAATATATTAATGGAGGATTAGGAGGAATCATTATTGTTCAAGGCATGGATAATGAATTTTTAGCTTACGATAGAGCCTGTACAAATGAGTCTAATGAAAGCTGTATCATTTCTGGAGAATCTACAAATGATCCTATTTTAACATGTGAAAATTGTTGCAATTCTCAATTCGTTATTATTGATGGATCGGTAGTTGAGGGCCCAGCAAACCAAGCATTGAAAAAATACAATACATATTTTGATGGACAGATGTTATATATCACTAATTAATATCTGTATGTATCTGATTTAAAAGGACCTGACTTTGGAACACTAATATAATTTGCTTGCTCATCAGTCAACTCCTCTAGTTCAACTCCAAGCTTCTCTAAGTGTAATTTAGCCACTAATTCATCTAAATTTTTAGGTAACACATATACTTTATTATTATAATGATCAACATTAGTCCATAATTCAATTTGAGCTAACACTTGATTAGTAAAGGAATTTGACATTACAAATGAAGGATGACCAGTTGCACAACCTAAATTCACTAACCTACCCTCTGCTAAAAGAATAATTTGATTTCCATTTTTCATTGTATATAAATCTACCTGTGGTTTAATTTCTTCTTTTTCTGCATTAGAATTTAACCATGCAACATCTATTTCATTATCAAAATGACCAATATTACATACTATAGCTTTATCTTTCATTAATTTAAAGTGCTCCTCTGAAACAACATTTTTATTTCCAGTTGCAGTAATAATGATATCACTTTCTTGAACTGCATTCATCATTTTTTTAACAGGAAAACCCTCCATAGATGCTTGCAGTGCACAAATTGGGTCAATTTCTGTAACAATTACTCTAGCACCTGCACCAACTAATGATGCAACAGTACCTTTACCAACATCACCATACCCTGCGACTACTGCAACTTTACCAGCTAACATAACATCTGTAGCTCTTCTTATCGCATCAACAGCGGACTCTCTGCAACCATATTTATTGTCAAACTTGGATTTTGTAACAGAGTCATTTACATTGATAGCAGGCAATGACAATGTTCCGTTTTTTTCTCTTTCATACAATCTAAGTACTCCAGTTGTTGTTTCTTCAGTCAAACCATTTATATCTTTTACTAGCTCGGGATAATTATCAAGCACCATATTTGTTAAATCTCCACCATCATCTAAAATCATATTTAATGGTTTATTATCTTTAAAAGCAAATAAGGTTTGCTCAATACACCAATCAAAATCTTCTTCACTCATTCCTTTCCATGCAAAAACTGGCACTCCAGATGCTGCTATAGCTGCTGCTGCATGATCCTGAGTAGAAAATATATTACATGAAGACCACGAAACTTCTGCACCTAATTCAATTAATGTCTCAATTAGCACAGCAGTCTGAATTGTCATATGAAGACACCCTGCAATCCTAGCTCCAGACAAGGGCTTACTCTTACTATATTTTTTTCTAATCATCATTAGTCCAGGCATTTCAGCCTCTGCTAACTTAATCTCCTTCCTACCCCATTCTGATAGGTTAATATCGCATACCTTAAAATTCATATTTTTGATTTTAGTTTTCATATATTAATTTAATAAATATTTAAAACACAAATTTAACACATATTATTTAACTTTAAACGATAAAAAACTGATATTTAAGCTATGCCCTTCTTAAAAAGAAAAAAAACTAAAAACTACACATATGGTATTTGGAAAATAACAGAAAATATAGATTATTTATTAGAAAATTTGAATCCAAGTCATAAAGAATTAATACACATCAATCAAATAACTCATCCAAAAAGAAAAAAACAAAATATTAGTGCTAGATTAATTTTAAATATATTATCAAACAAAAAAACATACATTAATTATAATGTAAATGGTGCACCTAGCTGTGTTAATTATAATTATATTTCCATTAGCCACTCTCATAATTATTGCATTGTCATAACCAGCAATCAACCTACAGGTGTTGATATACAATATCAAAAATCTAATATTCAAAAATTAAGCAAACGATTTATTAACTCTGATGAATTAATTCATAATTATCAATCAACTAATGAATTACATTTTATATGGTGTGCAAAAGAAGCTATTTATAAAACAATTAATACTTGTTCAATTTCTTTAAAAGAAAATATTTATATTCAACCTGTTAATAAAAAAATGACAGCAACTGGATACTATAAAAATCAAGAAGTAATTATTGACTATCAAATTAATTATAAACAATTTAAAAATTATTTTATTGCAATTGCTATAAAACTAGTATGACAGAGCTGTACCAATATATCATTGAAAATACTAACCAATTTCTTGGTGTATTATTTAGCATTATTTATGTTATTTTATCAATCCGAGAGAATATTTTTTGCTGGCATGCATTAATTATTGCCTCTATTTTTAATGCATTTGCCTTCTATCAAATTCAATTAACACTTCAAATTATTATGCAATTCTTCTTTATATTTACAGGAATTTATGGTTGGTATAATTGGAAGAATGGCGACTCCTTAAGTACACTTAAAATTTCAAGCTGGAGCACAAAAATACATCTTCAATATATAATGGCAGGTGTAATAATCACTTTGATTTTATGGCTACTATTGGTAGCACTTAAAATAAAGAATACATCTCCTTTTCTTGATGCTCTAATGTTTACTTTCAATATAATTCCTATGTATATGATGGGGAAAAAGATTTTAGAATCTTGGATTTATTTTATTGCTATTGATATTATTAGTGGTTTTTTTTATCTGTCAACAGGTGAATATTTTTATTGCTTTCTTTTCTTTTGCTACTTAGGTTTCGCTACTAAAGGTTATATGACCTGGAAAAATAAAAAAATATGATAAAAATAGTATTCACTGGACCTGAGTGCTCCGGAAAAACCAGCCTAAGTAAAGCAATTGCAAAAAAATTTAATTTACCAATTGTACCTGAATTTGCTAGATTATACTTAAATAAATTAAATAGAAATTACAATTACTCTGATTTAATAAAAATTGCGAAAGGTCAACTAGATTTAGAAATAAAAACTGAAAAAAATTCTGATAAAAAAATTCTTATTTGTGACACAAATCTCCAAGTTATAAAACTTTGGAGTTTAATTAAGTACTCTAAATGTGATTCATTTATTATTAATCATGAGGACCATCAAGCACATTATATTCTGTGTTATCCTGATTTTAAATGGCAATATGACAAATTAAGAGAAAATAAATACGACAGATTAGAGATTTTTGAAAAATACAAAGAAGATTTAGTCACATCCAATAGAAATTTTATAACTACTAATGGGCCTATAGCAGATAGGATTTCTCTTATTACCAACTACATTGAACAAATGATTTAACACTGTTTTTTTGAAACAACATTATTTCTCATTATATTTATATTATTACCTCATTATGATATAATTAATTTTACTATGAAAAAATATTTACCTTCTATCTTTCTATTGTGTTTACTAAATTTATCTGCTAAAGACAATACTTTATTAAACACAACCGAGACTAATCCAAACATAAATTTGATTAGCGGTGGTTGCCTAGACCCGACATCTGAAGCAGAGCTTGACATTGGAAATGTTAGGGCAAATATTTTAGGTGGGGGTGATATGTGGTGGAATCTCACTGATGCTAGGTATGAGGTTCCAAAAAATGAAGGTGTACATTCATTATTTGCTGGATCCTTATGGATAGGAGGTATGGATAATCAAAATAATTTGAAAATAGCTGCAATGACATATCGTCAAACGGGTAGTGATTTTTACCCAGGACCACTAAATGCTGATACTGAAAGTGATAGCTATGGAACAACAACAACTGACGACTGCAACACATATAATCAACACTGGGTGATTTCCAAAAATGATGTAGAATCATATGTTACATATATAAATTGTGTTAATGATTCTGATTGTGATGCTAATTCAATATTTCCTGATTATCAAGTTCCTGATGTTATTACCAATTGGCCGGCAAGTCATTTTGATTTTGATGGAACAAATGAATATCTTGCTCCCTTTATTGATGTAGATGGAGATGGAGAATATAATAATCAAGATTACCCAGGCTATGATTTAAATGCTGAGGGAAATTGTACTGCAAACGATTATCTATTTGGTGATCAAAGTATTTGGTGGGTCTTTAATGATGCTGGAAATTATCACGGTGAAACTGGAGGTACTGCTATTGGACTAGAAATTCAAGCACAAGCATTTGCTTACAAAACAAATGATGAGTTATCCGATATGACATTTTATAGCTATAAAATCATAAATAGATCTAGTGAAACACTTAATGACACATATTTTGGACAATGGGTTGACCCTGATGTAGGAAATTACCAAGATGATTATGTTGGATGTGATGTGGATTTGGGTTTAGGATATTGTTATAATGGTGATGATGAAGACGAAGGGTCACAAGGTGTCTCTGCTGGATATGGAATGAATCCCCCTGCTATAGGAGTTGATTTTTTCAGAGGACCACTTGCTGATGAAAATGATGGCATTGATAATGACAGAGACGGAGAAATTGATGAAGACGGTGAGCAAATTATTATGTCGAAATTTGTGTATTATAATAATGCTGCTTGGGACACTGATATATACGACTGGAATAATGACCCAGCTTTAGATATGGATTATTATAATTATTTGAGAGGTGTCTGGACAAATGGACAACCGATGACATATGGTGGAAACGGAGGTGTTGCAACAAATCCTCAATGTGACTTTATGTTTCCAGGGAATACTGATCCAAATTTTGATGAAAACTGGGATGAAACAACTGCAGGAAATACACCATCTGACAGAAGATTTATACAATCTGCAGGCCCATTTACATTAGATCCTGGTGCCGTAAACTATATTACAGTAGGTGTAGTATGGGCAAGAGGTAATGATGGGCCATCATCTTCAGTCGAAGCTTTAAAAGAAGCAGACATCATGGCACAAGACTTATTTGACAATTGTTTTGATATAAATTACTTCGTATATGGTTGCACTTGTCAATTAGCAAATAATTATGATGCAAATGCAAATGCTGACGATGGCTCATGCATATTTCCTGAGAATGTTTTTGTTGACTGCGATGGAGAATGTATTTATGGCGACACAGACGGTGATAGTTTTTGTGATGGAATTGACAACTGCCCTGACAACCCTAACTTAAGCCAATCTGATAGTGATGGAGATGGTGTAGGAAATTCTTGTGACAATTGTGTATGGACAGCTAACCCTGACCAGCTTGACAGCGACGGAGATGGAGAAGGAGATGCCTGTGACTTTACTCCCTTATCAATTTCTGAAGATCAGGTTTTAATCAATATATTTCCAAATCCTGCAAGTAAATTTTTTAACTTAAGCTCTAATACTAATATTCAATTAATTGAAATAATTGATTATTCAGGTAAAATTGTGTATTCCGAAATTAAAAATGATAAAACTTTGCAAATTAACACTAGTAAATTCAATTCAGGATCTTACATTGTTATATTAAAGACAAAAGAAGGTGAAGTGAAGAAAAATATTATGATTAAATAATATATTATTAATTTAAAATATTTAAAGATGCAATTTTATCAATAGATAATTGATACTTTAAGTCATCTACTGATTTAAATTTCTTTTCACTTCTAATTCTGCTTACAAATTCTATCGTAATTGATTCTCCATAAATATTTTGATTGAATTCAAAAATATTAACTTCAATTGAAAGAGTTTTGTTATCAAAAGTTGGATTTGTTCCAATATTTAACATTCCATTATATTTATGATTATTATAAAATATACTTACTGCATAAACACCTTGTTTTGGTAAAATTTTATTTTGATTATGTATTTTGATATTAGCTGTAGGGAAACCTAGTGTTCTACCTAAACCCTTACCTTTACTTACAATACCTGAAATATGAAACATATATCCTAAATAATCATTTGCTAAGCTGATATCTCCTAACTGAATAGCATTTCTTATTTTACTAGAACTTATTGAAATATTATTTATGTTGAGGGGGTTAATCTTATGTATATTAAACTCATATAACTCTGCATATTCTTTTAAATTTAAAAGAGAACCTTCTCTATTTCTTCCAAAATGATGATCAAAACCAATAACCAAATCCTTCAAGCCAATTTTTTTAAATAAAAAATCTCGAATATATTCTAACGATGTTATTCTGGAAAACTCTTTATTGAAAGGTTGTAATACTAGATGATCAATATTATATTTTTTATATAACTGAAGGTTTTCATTCATTGTATTTATTAGTTTCAATTCTTGATCCGGAAACAAAACTATTCTTGGATGAGGAAAAAAAGTGACAAGTACAGTCTCAGAATTCGTTGATTTACCAATATTAATTAATGAATTTAATATTTTCTTGTGACCTAAATGTACACCATCAAATGTCCCAGTAGTTACAACTGCTTTTGATAGTTTTTTAAAGGAATCGAACCCTTTATGAATTTTCATAATTTAATAAAATAATTATCCGTTTTAAGAGCACTCAAAATTAGTAAAATAAATTATTAATTTTATCATACTTTTTAAATATAAATAGGTATTTTTGAACCGAAATAAATTTAAGTTCAATTTTATCAATCAAAAAATTAAAAAAATGTCAATTAATACAGGAAAAATATCACAAATAATTGGACCAGTTATCGATGTCGTATTTGATAATGCTGGTAATAATCTACCAAAGATTTACGATGCTTTAGAGGTTTCAAAAACAAATGGCGATAAAATGGTTATTGAATGTCAACAACATATTGGAGAAAATACAATTCGAGCTGTTGCTATGGATTCAACTGACGGATTAAAAAGAGGTATGGAAGTAAGACCAACTGGTCAGCCAATTTTAATGCCAATTGGTGATGAAATTAAAGGTAGATTATTTAATGTCGTAGGAGAAGCAATTGACGGAATCGGCAGTGTTCCAAATGAAGGTGGATACCCAATTCATAGGCCAGCACCTGATTTTGAGGATTTATCAACATCAACTGAAGTGCTTTTTACTGGAATAAAAGTAATTGACTTAATTGAACCTTATGCAAAAGGTGGGAAAATTGGATTATTTGGAGGTGCAGGAGTTGGAAAAACAGTATTAATTATGGAATTGATTAACAATATAGCAAAAGGTCATGACGGGTTATCAGTGTTTGCAGGTGTAGGTGAAAGAACAAGAGAAGGAAACGACTTGCTTCGAGAAATGATTGAGTCAGGTGTAATTAAATATGGTGAAGCTTTTGAAAAAAGTTTAGCCGAAGGTAAATGGGACTTAAATAAAGTTGATAAAGAAGAATTAAAAAAATCACAGGCTACATTAGTTTTTGGACAAATGAATGAACCTCCTGGATCCCGTGCAAGAGTTGCATTATCTGGATTAACACTTGCTGAATATTTCCGTGATGGAGGAGCTGATGGAGATGCAGATGGCAATAAAGAGGGAAAAGATATATTATTTTTTATAGATAATATATTTCGTTTTACTCAAGCCGGCTCTGAAGTATCTGCATTATTAGGAAGAATGCCGTCAGCTGTAGGTTACCAACCAACTTTAGCATCAGAAATGGGAGCTATGCAAGAAAGAATTACTTCCACAAAAAAAGGTTCCATTACATCAGTGCAGGCGGTATATGTGCCCGCGGATGATTTAACAGACCCTGCTCCCGCAACTACTTTTGCTCATCTAGATGCTACAACTGTTCTTTCTAGAAAAATTGCAGAACTTGGTATATATCCAGCAGTAGATCCTCTTGATTCAACATCTAGAATATTAAACCCAGAAGTGTTAGGAGATGATCATTATAATTGTGCACAAAGAGTAAAGGAAATACTGCAAAGATATAAAGAATTACAAGATATTATTGCTATCCTAGGTATGGATGAATTATCTGAAGAAGACAAAACAGTTGTACACAGAGCAAGAAGAGTTGCTAGATTTTTATCACAACCTTTTCATGTAGCTGAACAATTCACCGGTATACCTGGAGTATATGTAAGCATTGAAGATACTATCAAGGGATTTAATATGATTATGGATGGTGAGTTGGATCATCTGCCTGAAGCCGCATTTAACTTAGTTGGAACAATTGAGGAAGCTATCGAAAAAGGTGAAAAAATGATTGCTGAAGCAAAATAAATTTAGTAGATATGATCGTTGAAGTTCTAACATTAGAAGAAGTATTGTTTTCAGACGAAGTTAAATCAGTTACTGTACCAGGTAAAAGTGGAAGATTTGAAATACTTCATAATCATGCTCCAATCATTTCAATTTTAAATAGCGGAACAATCAAGCTTACTGACAATAATAATAAAGAAACGTCTATTTTAATAGATGGTGGGAGTGTTGAAATGTCTAATAATAAAGTAACTATTCTTGCAGAAAAAGCATAAATTGAAATTAGCAATTTGGAGCATTCTGATGATTTTGATTGCTGTTATTATTGCATACATCCCTCAAAATCTTAATAAGACATTACCTTTTGAATTAAAAAATGGTGACTTATTATTCCAAGATTTAGACTCGAGTCCACTTTGCGATGCAATTGAACAAGTTACATCTAGTATAGATAATTTAAACTTTTCTCATATTGGAATTGTAACTATTGTTAATGATAAAAAATTTGTTCTTGAGGCATATACAGATGGTGTCAATCTAACTGCTTTAGATGTTTTTTTAAATAGAAGCTTAAATGATAAAAAAAAATCAAAAGTTATTGTAGGTAGATTAAAAGAAAAATATTCTTATTTAATTGCTGATGCACTTGATTATGGTTTATCATTAATTGGAATGCAATATGACAATGAATTTTTAATTAATAATAACAAATACTATTGTTCAGAATTGATTTATGAAATGTTCTTACACTCTAACGATAGTGCATTTTTTCCATTATCTCCTATGACTTATAAACACAATGGGAAAACTCTCCAAATTTGGACAGAATATTTTAAAAAAATCAATATTTCAATTCCTGAAAATAAACCTGGCATTAATCCAGGAGGTATTTCTTTATCAAAGAAAATAGATATTGTTCATAATTATATGAAATAATTCAATCTATTCTCTTACTTCTGTATCAACAATTATAGTCAATGGTCCAGAATTAATTAATTTAATATCCATATCCTCACCAAATACACCAGATTGAATATTTAAATGTGTTTTTTTTTTAATTAAAGACATAAAATTTACATACATGTTTTTTGCATGAGCAGATTTAGCTGCTTTACTCCACGAAGGCTTAGTTCCCTTTTTTATACTTGCAAATAATGTAAACTGACTAACGATTAATATTTCACCATTTACATCTTCTACAGATTTATTTTTTCTAAATAATTTCAAGTTTAGTATTTTATTTATAGCCCACTGATAATCATTTTCTTCATCAATGTGTGAAAACCCAACTAAACACAATAAACCTTTACCAATTGAAGAATGAACTTTATCGTTGACACATACAGAAGCTTGTTTAACTCTTTGAATAACTAATCTCATAATTCATAATTATTTTTTCGATAATTAGTATTCTTCTCCAACATAGATAAATAATTATCATATCTCGATTTAGCAATACGATTTTTCTGTACATTCATTAACACATTACAGCCTGGCTCTTTAATATGTATACAATTATGAAATTTACAATTTTTACTTGCCTGAAGCATTTCAGGAAAATAACCACTTAACATATTTGTATCAATATCAACTAAACCTAAACCTCGTATTCCAGGGGTATCAATAATATATCCACCAAAACCTAAAGGAAACATCTCCGCATATGTTGTTGTATGGACACCTTGTTTATGATAATTTGAAATACTCTGTGTTTTTAAATTTAAACTGTTGTCAACTAAGTTGATTAAACTACTTTTTCCAACACCAGAATGACCAGCAAACACACTTACTTTGTTCTTAATTAATTTTTTAATCTTAAAAATACTTTTTGAATCATATATAGAGGTGGACAATGTTTCATAACCTATATCATTATATATGTTTTCATATTCTACTTTCTTTTTTTCTAATTTTTTATTGAATAAATCTACTTTATTAAATAATAAAACTGACTCTATTCCATATGCCTCAGCTTGAACTAAAAATCTATCTATAAAATTTAAAGATGTGACTGGATTATCAAGAGTAATTATCAATAATGCTAGATCAATATTAGAAGCAATAATTTGACTTTTATGCGATAAATTAACTGACTTTCTAATTATATAATTTTTTCTATCATATATTTTTTCTATTAATCCTATATTATTTTTGAAATCAAAATTAAATTCCACATTATCACCTACAGAAACTGGATTTGTAAACTCGATACCCTCTAACCTTTTTTTTCCTTTTATTTTACAAGAGTAAGTTTTATTAGAGGATAAAACTTTACATAAACTACCTGTAGATTTTATAACAACACCTTTCATAAAAAATAAAGTTAATCTTCATTAAGGATAAAAACTATTATAACGAATTAAAATTTATAAATTAGATGAATTATGAGTATAGAAATTAACAATATATCAAAAAATTTTAATGAAAATAAAGCTTTAAATAAAATTAGCTTTAAAGCTTTTCCAGGTGATATTGTAGGTGTTCTTGGACCAAATGGGGCAGGAAAATCAACAATGATGAAAATAATCACAGGGTATTATAAACAAGACGAAGGTGATGTTTTTGTTTGTAAAAAAAACACTTTAGAAAATGAAATATATACAAAGAAAAAAATTGGATATCTTTCCGAAGAGAATCCGCTTTATCTTGATATGTATGTATTAGAATTTTTAGAATTTGTGTGTGACATTCATAAAATTGAACACATCAATTGTAAAAAAATGATGAATCTTACAGAGTTAAATAAAGTAAAAAATAAAAAAATAAAAACACTATCAAAAGGTTTTCAGCAAAGAGTTGGTATTGCTCAGGCTTTGATTCACAATCCAGAGGTAATTATTTTAGATGAACCCACATCTGGACTTGACCCTAAACAGTTAATAGAAATTAGAGAAATAATTAAAAATATTGGAAAAGAAAAAACAATCTTATTATCTACACATATAATTCAAGAAGTAGAAGCGATGTGTAACAAAGTTATTATGCTAAATGAAGGTAAAATAATTATTAATAAAAAAATAAATGATTTTGACAATAAAATTGAAAATGTTTTTCTAGAATTAATTAAATAATCAATACTAAAAACTATCAAAATTGTATATTTGAGCTTCTTAAAAAAGAAAAAACAAAATGTCATACTTATTTACTTCAGAATCTGTTTCAGAAGGCCACCCTGATAAAGTTGCCGATCAAATTTCAGATGCTATTCTAGATGCTTATTTAGCTATTGACCCTAACTCAAAAGTTGCATGTGAAACTTTAGTTACAACAAATAGAGTAATTATTAGTGGAGAAATTAAATCTACAGCAAAACTCGACTTAATCAAAATCGCAAAAGATGTTATTATAAATATCGGATACATAAAAAAAGATTATTTATTTTGTGCAGACACATGTAAAGTTGAGACATATATTGATGAACAATCACCAGATATTAATCAATGTGTAGAAATAGGTAAAGGATTACATAAAGAACAAGGAGCTGGAGATCAAGGTATAATGTTTGGTTATGCCACAAATGAATCTGATGACTTTATGCCCCTGTCCTTAAGTTTATCTCATCTAATACTAGAAGAGTTGAGTGAAATTCGAAAAAATGAACCTGATTTAATTAATTACTTAAGACCAGACTCAAAATCACAAGTTACAGTTGAATACACAGAAAAAAATATTCCTAAAAAAATTGATAGTATTGTTATTTCAACACAACATGATGACTTTGATGAAGAAGAAAGAATGCTAAATAAAATTCGTGAAGACATGATTAATATTGTAATTCCACGAATTAAAAATCGTGTATCTATAGAAACACAAAAATTATTTTCTACTGACATCAAAATCCACATCAACCCAACTGGAAAGTTCGTGATTGGCGGACCACATGGAGATACTGGACTAACTGGAAGAAAAATTATTGTAGATACATATGGAGGAAAAGGAGCACATGGAGGAGGTGCATTTTCAGGCAAAGACCCATCAAAAGTAGATAGGTCAGCTGCATATGCAACAAGATATGTAGCAAAAAATTTAGTAGCTGCTGGTGTTGCTGATGAAATTTTAGTTCAAATTGCATATGCTATCGGTGTTGCAGAACCAATAAGTATTTATGTTAATACATTTGGCACTTCTAATATTAAAATGAATGACTCTGAAATAAGTGATAAAATATCTCAGATTTTTAATTTAAAACCTGCTGAAATAACTGAAAAATTCCAACTTAAAGACCCTATTTACACTCCAACTGCATCATATGGTCATATGGGAAGAGACCCTAAAAAATTTACATATATATTAGACAATTCTAATAACAGAATAACAAAAGAAGTGGAATTATTTCCTTGGGAAAAGCTGGATTTTATAGATCAAATTAAATCTGAATTTGGTATTTAATTTTATTTTTTTCTAAATATTAATTGTATTGGAACACCGGTAAAAGAATACTTAGATCTTATTTTATTCTCTAAAAACCTTTTATAACTTTCTTTAATATACTGAGGTAAATTACAGAAAAAAACAAAAGCTGGTTTTTTTGTTGGTAATTGAGTTATGTATTTTATTTTCACAAACTTACCTTTTGTAGATGGCGGGGGAGTTTGTTGAATTAAATCTAACAAATACCTATTGAGTTCCCCTGTTGAAATTCTTGAAGCAATTCTTTTTCGCACATTAATAGCTTCATCAACCACTTTTAGTATCCTTAACTTTTCAGTAGCTGAGATAAATAAAATATTAATATCTATAAATGGGGCTATTTTTTCTTTAATTTTTTCTGAAAATTCTTTAGTATTAAACTTAGTTTTATCAATTAAATCCCATTTATTAATAGCTAAAACTACACCTTTTTTATTTTTAAGAATCAAATCAAATATTTTTTGATCTTGTGTTTCAAATCCCCTGCTTGCATCAATCAATAAAATAACTACATCTGAATTTTCAATTGCTCTAATTGCTCTTAATACAGAGTAGTATTCAATATCCTCATTCACTTTATTCTTTTTTCTTACCCCAGCTGTATCTACAATAATAAAATCGTGTCCGTATTTTGTATAACGAGAATCTATAGCATCTCTAGTAGTTCCAGCAATTTCAGTAACAATATTTTTATCTTCCCCCAAAAGGGAATTGATTAGCGATGATTTACCAACATTAGGTCTTCCCAAAACTGAGATACGAGGCAATTCTTCAGAATTATCATCAGAATTATTAGAGTCTAAATGAGAAACTATATTATCTAACAAATCTCCTGTACCACTTCCACTAATAGACGAAATTGGGAAATAATCACCAAAACCCAGTTTATAAAAAATAGATGCATCAGATAAGTGCAAGCCGTCATCGACTTTATTAACTGCTAAAACAACTTTTTTAGAAACTGATTTAAGCATTTTAGAAATATAAAAATCTAAATCTGTAATACCACTTTTAACATCAACTAAGAAAACAATTAAGCTAGCTTCCTCAATAGCTGAATTAACATGTCTTTTAATTTCTTTTTCAAAGGTATCATCAGAGGACTGAGTATAGCCACCTGTGTCCACTAACGAAAAATTAATACCATTCCAATCTGTTCTAGCATAGTGTCTATCACGAGTTACACCACTTTCATCATCAACAATAGCTTGTTTTTTTTGAATAAGTCTGTTAAAAAGTGTTGACTTACCAACATTTGGTCTTCCTACTATAACAACTATATTACTCATTTTGATTAATTATATCCAAACTTTTTTAATTGTGTTTTTTTACTTCTCCAATCTTTTGAAACTTTAACAAACAAACCTAAAAATATTTTCTTTTTGAAAAAATTCTGCATTGTTTTTCTCGCTGCAGTACCTACTGAATTTATTGCTACACCTTTTTTACCTAACACAATCCCCTTCTGGGATTCTCGTTCAACATAAATAGTTGCATCAATAACAATCACTTTTCCCTTGTCCTTAAATGAATTCACTACCACTTCAACAGAGTATGGAATTTCTTGCTTGTAGCGCTCTAGAATTTTTTCTCTTACAATTTCTGAAACAATAAACCTTTCTGACTTATCAGTAAGTGTGTCTTTGGAGAAATAAGGGGGAGATTCTGGTATAAGTTCTAATATCTTATTATTAAGACTCTCAATATTAAACTTTTTTAAAGCAGATAATGGTATTATTGTTGCATGTGGAAGATTTCTTGTCCAATAATCAATAAGAGAATTTGCTTCATCTTGATCTACAAGATCAATTTTATTAATAAGTAATACTATAGGGGTTTTAGATGCATTTATTTTTTTCAAAAACTTAACATCTTTTAAGTCCTCTTTACTACAATCCACCATATATAATATTACATCTGCCCCCTCTAAGGAAGTATCTACAAATTTCATCATAGCTTCATGTAAATCATGGTGCGGATTAATAACTCCTGGAGTATCTGAAAAGATTATTTGATAATCGTCTTCACTAATAACCCCTAATATTCTATGCCTTGTTGTTTGAGCTTTCTGAGTAATAATAGAAATTCTCTCTCCCACAAGCTCATTCATCAAAGTTGATTTCCCAACATTGGGATTTCCTAATATGGTGACAAATCCTGCCTTATGCATATGCTATTTATTTATTAACACAAATATAGATAAAGAACTTTGATAGACACCTGAATTTGTTTCATTAAAAAAATATATACTATATTTGCCCTGCGGGGTGGAGCAGTTGGTAGCTCGTTGGGCTCATAACCCAAAGGTCGCAGGTTCAAGTCCTGTCCCCGCAACTAAAAAATAAAAGCCTCATTTGAGGCTTTTTCTTTTTAAAAACAATTAATTTTTTTGGAGTGTGAATATATTTACAGAGATCTTTATTTATTTAAGTTATATTTTTTTTCTATTGAACCATCATTATAAAGCTCTAAATAGAAAGTTTTATTATCATCATCTCGTCCAAGAATATCAAAAAATTTAATTATTGATCTACTCTCATTCTCTTCATGTAATAGGCTATTACTTGGACAATAATTTCCATCTGGTGCTATTTGCGGTATTTTATAATCCGGGTTTGTAATAATAGCATGCATTAAAACATCTGTCGATTCAAATTCTTCTGGAGTACATAGCTCCCACTCATTATATATCCCCGAACATATCATATTATTATCAAGAAGTCCCATGTTTACTACAATACACCAATAAAGATACTCCATTGCCATACATTCATAATCACAAGTCCAATCATCATAATGATACCAACCCTCTTCAGGATACTGGCTCGGAATACTTAAAAACTGTCCTCCCCTAGCTACATCCATAGCATCTGACATTTCAGAAGAGTTAGGAGAAAGACCAAACACATCTGGATATATTTCTACATGACTACAAGCATTAATAGTATGAAGGATTTCTTCTACACTAGCATCATTTCCCCAAAAGCCTGGTGATGATGGATCAATTTCATTATTATATAAAACTGCACCTGCACAAAAATTATTATTATCCACTAAGTCCTCAAAACTATCAAACAATATATCTTCTGCATTTGACTCTTCATATGCAAATAACGGTATAATAGTATACAAACTCATTAATGCATTTTTAACATTTTCATCATCAATAATACCATCTTCATTGTTGTCTAGTAATTCCGCTGCTACAGCTGCTGCATGCAAAACCTTTTCATCTGAAATAGACTCTTCAGCATAAATATGTATACATTCAAGTACATTAACATATTTTTGAAATACACCAAGGCCATTTATGTTTAAATTGGGATTTTCCTCTATTTCAAAGCAAACACTATTTTGTCCAATAAAATATAATGGAAATAACAATAATAATATGAATCTTATCATATTATTTATTTTGAGATCGATAGCTATCTAAAATACCAAAACTTACAAATAATATAACAATCGTAACTAAAGGTAATATCATCCACCAACTTGTATTTTCTCCTGCATTATAACCTCCAAGCAATGGAATAACAATACATATAGCAAACAAAGCCATAAGAAAAAATTGCTGCTTTCGCTCAACAACCTTTACTACCATATCAGCATTTTCAGATCTTACTAGTCTTTTTATTGCATCTTGCATATCCACACCATAAGCAGGATGCTTACTAATACTACCATCCACATCTTGAATGGTAATCATATATTTAAAATAGCCTGGATTAGACACTGATTCTTCAACTAATTTACAATCAATTGCTTTTCTTCTATTTTTTTTTGAAGATTCCATAATGATAATTTTAACACAAAGATATTAAAAATTAAAATTGATATACTTGTTTTATCGTTCCGTCATTATAAATATAAAATAATAGCTCTGATGCATTTTGATTACTGACTGTTCTACCATAAATATCAACTACTGAAATCAAATTACCATTATTCAGTAATTCGCTGATATCCAAACCATCATCTAAATCACAAGCATCTCCTTCACCATCACCGTCCGTATCAATTTGATTAGGGTTATAAGTTGAATAGCAATTATCACATGCATTTCCTACACCATCATTATCACTATCAGACTGACTAGTATTAGTATCATAAGGACAATTATCTTCTTCATCGCATAATGAGTCACTATCAGAATTATTTACACAATCTCCATCACAATCAAATAATGGATTAAGTGCATAAATACAACCCGTATTAACTTCTGCAGAAGAATCATAGTTACATGCATCTTCATCTGTACACCCTGGATTTTCAATTGATGAATCACATGCTGTACTTATATTAGCATCAATACAACCATCAGTATTATTATTAATCCAATTAATATAATTCGAAACTTTAGTATATACTCCTGGATAGCCTGGTTCTGCACATCCTTGACCCCAACTAGTAATTCCAATTAATAACCAGTGAGTATTCTCTATATTTCTAACTACAACAGGACCTCCACTATCTCCTTGACAGGAATCCATACCACCGTCAACAGCACCGGCTAAAAACATAGTATTAGAATTAATTCCATTATAATCTACATCTGGATCATTAATAGCTACAATAGGAACTTCTATATATTGTAAAGAAGTTGAGTTTGTTGTTCCTTCAGTATCACCCCAACCAGTAATAGTTGTAGTTACACCAATATCTTGTGCACCAGCTGATACTTGATCAGAACATATAATTGAAATAGGCTGCACATTATCATCAAATATAATTGGTTGTTTTAATCTTAATAATGCAATATCATTACTCATACTCCAATTAAAGCCATTATGAGAAATAACTTCTTCAACTTCATATTCCTCACCACCTGAACCAAACAAACCCGCATATGAACTACTGCTTCCAACACCTACTGTTATATTTTCAGCATCAATAACCTGATTACCTTCTTCAACACAATGTGCCGCTGTTATAACCCAATATTGATGTATTACCGATGCACCACAAAGATATCCGTCAGCATATATTGCTGCTTGCCAGGGATATTCAGAAATATCACAATCTTCACCCCCAACAATTTCAGTTTGAGAGTATAATTGAATGGATAGTATAATTGTTATACAGAATAATAAATTTTTCATAGTTTTTATTTTTGCAAAGATACTGATAAAATCAGTAATCCTTATTTTTTTATATTTGTGAAACAAAAATAATTCTTTATTTGTGTCTACAGTAAATCTAAATATAAATAAATCAAAAACTATTCCTTCTGAATATTATTATTCAAAAAAAAAATTTGAAATAATAAAAAATAGAATTTTTAACACTCATTGGCAATTAATTTGCGATGAAAAACAATTACAAAACCATGGAGATGTTTTTCCATATATTTTTATGGACAATTTTATCGAAGAACCACTCTTATTAATTAATAATAACAATAAGATATATTCGTTAACCAATGTCTGTACACATAGAGGAAATATTCTAGTAGAAAATAAATGTAATGTGAAGAATGGTATTAGATGTAGATACCATGGAAGAAAATTTAAATTGTGTGGTCAATTTCAATTTATGCCAAAATGTGAAGATATTGAGAATTTTCCATCTGAGTCTGATAACTTAAAAAGTATTTCATGTGAAAAATGGAAACAATTTTATTTTACATCACTAAATCCAAAATTCAATTTTAGGCAACTAACACAAGACATGGATAATCGAATTGGATGGATGCCAATTGAAAAATTTAGATTTTCAAAAAAACACTCAAAAGAATATACGGTGAATGCTAACTGGGCTTTATATTGTGATAATTATTTAGAAGGGTTTCATATTCCTTTTGTACATGAAGGACTTAGTGAAAATCTCAATTATGCAGAATACAATACTGAGTTATTTAAATACTCGAATCTTCAAATCGGCATTGGCAAGAAAGATGATATATGCTTTGAAATACCAAAAAACTCTATTGATTATGGTAAGAAAATAGCAGCATATTATTTTTGGTTATTTCCAAATATGATGTTTAATTTTTATCCCTGGGGACTCTCTATTAATATTGTTATACCAATAAATCCTGAAAAAACAAAAGTTAAATTTTTAAGCTATATATGGGATGAATCTAAATTAAATACAGGTGCAGGTGCTGAAATTGATAAAGTAGAACAAGAAGATGAAGAAATTGTAGAGCAAGTGCAAAGAGGTGTGAAGTCAAGATTCTATGACAGAGGTCATTTTTCTCCTAGTATGGAAAAAGGTGTGCACCATTTCCATCTATTATTATCAAAATTTATAGATGCTAATTCTGAATAGCATAACTTATAATAGTTGGCCATCCATCAAACATTTCAAGTTTAATCCAACCATATTTATTGTTTTTTTTAATACCTATATAAAAAATTCCATTTGCTCCATACCAATTTCCGTATGGCATCGAAGCAGGGTTTTCATAAAACATTCTAATAAATGAATTGCTACCCGAATACCAATTAGTAGATCCATCTATTCCTTCATTAAAGTCTAGTCTACTCACAACATCTAAATTAGCTACAAAACCCATACCACCATAAAAAGTCTCAGTATAATACAAAACTTCAAAATTATTCAATGTAGTTACTGTACAATGATTGAAAATTAATGGATACTCATTTAGGTTTTCTTCATTATATCCACCTATATCAAACTTTATATCATTATTTCCATCTAAATCAATGTCTATAGACCCTTCGCCTGAAAAATAAAGATTTTCAATATCCCAGACCATTTCTATTTCTAGGGGTAGGGGTAATTCATAATAAATAAATGTATCATCATAAACCCCTGCAAAAACTGAAACTATACATTCACACATTTCACAACTGTTTTCATCTAATACATAACCATTTTCACAATATAAAGTACATAGAACACCTTCACAAGGATCTTCATTTTCTGTATCACAAGAAAATAACCATAAAGAAATAAACGCTAATGTAAATATCTGTTTCAAAATTATTGTGTAAATATTTTTTCTACTGTTCCATCATTATAAATAATTATCGTAAAACCAGGAGACAAAGTTTCACGACCAAGAATATCTATTTTTTTACTAATAAATTTAGAATCCTGTGAAGATTCAAGCGACACTGGATATACACAAGAACCATCATCTATAAAACCAAGAGGCAAACTATATGATAATAAAGTATATGCACCATTACTTTGTGGGGGATTATAAAAATCAACATTATAAAGACACCCCATATTTCCCTCTGGAGTATTACAATAGTAATTATCAGCCGATGGGTCTGAGCAACCTGTCATCAATTCACAATTATCATAATATGCCCACTTAATCATTTCTAAAACACCATTATAAAACTCTTCACAAGTAGGTTCAATTTCCTCTTCATCGTTATTAAAAGCCTCTAAGCCATTAAAACTTGAGTCATAATAATATAAGCTCGCTGGTCTTAACTCATATAAAAAAGAAAGGGCAGGAAAAGAACTATATACCCAATCTACCATCCCTCCGCTTATAAAATATAATAGATTATTAACACTACCAGTTCCAAATATATATGGATAATTATTTGTATTACTAACAGCTGACTGCATTTGTGTTCCTAAACAATAAATTTCATCATTATCATCCGTAATTTCATCAGAAGAAGACCATGGCCCTACAATTAATGAACTATAATTATGTACATCAATATGACTAACAAGATTAGGTATAGAAGATATGTATTGACTTAAGTGAAATGTCTCAGGTGCAGAAAAAGGAGAGTCTCCAACATACACATAACTACACGGATCTTCGCTTGTACTTTCATCCCCATTCCAATCATAATCCCAATTTCTATTTAGGTCTGTACCAATACAATCATTACTCGAATTAATTTGTCTATTTTTTCTCCACCATCTATCTTTTTCCCAAGTATAAACATACCCATCAGGATTCACAACAGGCACTATCAATACATCGACATAATCTAAAAAAAGATTTATTTCATCATTTACTTCATATTCTTGTAAAAGTTTCTCAATCAAATAAACTGTAGCCATTGGTGTAATCCATTCGCGAGCATGCTGACAGCCATTGATCAGAATTGATGGTTTGTTATCTATATCATTATTAGAACTTATTTTAACTGCTGTAATATCCCTACCTTCATAAGATTGACCGATAATAATTTTTTCGGCAAGATAACTTTTGTTTACAAGATTATTTATTTTATTCTCAATTTGAGAAAAATCTCTATAAGTAGTATACCAATCCACACTTCTTTCACTCTGTTTATTCTGAATTTTATTCATTTCAGATTCAATCATTAACTTAACATTATTATTGATAATAGAAAAGGAGATATCTTCCTCTTTCAACCAATTTAGTAAACTGTCATCAACAATTAATTCAGACTGTAACAAAGAACCCCTGCAAGAAAAGGGAACAATATTGAATTGCAACAAGGAATCTATGATTTGTTCATTTTGACTATTTATGCTAATAAGTTTCTTTCCAATATATGGATCACTATTACATTGCGAATATAAAAGATGAGAAATAACAAAAAGTCCAAACAACAATTTTTTCATATTATTTCCATTTAATATTACATCCAACTGACGGTTTTTGAAAGTTATTAATTTCCTTTCCAATAAGTAAATTATCTAAAACTAGTCTTAAATCTTGTCCGGTAACTGGAATTAAATTACCAGGTCGAGAATCATCCATTTGGCCACGATAAACACATTCCATATTTTTATTAAAAATACTAAAATCAGGTGTACATGCTGCTTTATAAGCTTTAGCTACATTCTGTGTTTCATCAAATAAATAGGGAAATGGAATAACATTATCATTGACCAAATCAATCATTTTTTCAGGAGAATCATCAGGATAATTTATTTCATCATTAGAATTAATAGCAATTATAGAGACATTTTTAGCTAGATATTCATTAGACAATTGAATTAAACCATCCAATACATGAATCACATAAGGACAATGATTACACATAAAAATAATTAATGTTGCTTTATCAGACTTTAATTCATCTAATGATTGATTGATATTTAATACTGGATTAAATAACTTAAAAGATGGTGCTTTAAAGCCAAGAGGGATTTGTGTAGTCGGAGTTAATACCATATCAATATTTTTTATTTAAGATAATTTATAATTTAAGTATATATTTTTATTTATTAAAATTTAGTTTGGCACAAGATTTGTTTTATACCACACATATTGAAAATTATTGTTTAATCAAAATTTATATAGTATGAAAAATTTTAACCAAATCGTAGCTATAGGAATAATAGTACTATGCTCAATGTCTATCTCAAATGCACAAAATAAAGGACCAATTTTGGCTGAAAAATTAGAAGCACCTGAAGAAATTGTTAAACAAACTTTACAAAAAAGAGCACTTATTTGGATTGATGGGCAATGGAAAGTTGAAAATGGAAAATACATCTGGCTAAGTGGTCATTGGGAAAATAAAAAAATTGGATACGTTTTTATTGATGGTCAATGGACTAAAAATTCGAAAGGATGGGTATGGAGTGAAGGTTATTGGAAAAAAATTGATATCAATAAATGGATTAATTTATATGCCTAAAATACTAACTTTTAAAATTATATTATGAGAAATTATTACTTAATTATAGCTGTGTTTTTATTTTTAAACAATTGTGTATTTAGCCAATCTAATAAATATACTGACGATTCAAAGAATTATTCAAAAAATAAAATTGTTCAAAAAATAAATACACCTACAAAATCTTGGATGAATGGATACTGGATGATTAATAACTATGGTGAGAGAGTTTGGAAAAAAGGTTATTGGCACATTGAGCAGAAAACATTCCAAGAAAAATCTAAACTTCTTATGAAGAAGTTAAATGAGAAAAATAAAGTTTAATTTTTTTATGTTAATTAACTTTCATTAAGTTATTAAAAAAGCAAGTTAATATATACTTGCTTTTTTAATAATTTACTAACTTTATTTTATGATAAAGCATGAAATTATTGAACCTTTTTCTTCTGAATGGTGGCTTTACAATATAGTAACAATTCTAGTTATTCTTGGTATTATTTATGCTGGTAAGCTATTTTCTGACAAAAAGAAAAAACATCTCTCAATAATACTCGCAGGTATCTTTATTTTTGAATTTATATTTATAGAATTTTACAATACATACAACGATATATGGACTATTCAAGATTCCTTACCTCTACATTTATGTTCTTTAATGTGGTTTGTGAGTATTTATTTTTTTATAACTAAAAGTCAATCTGCATTTGAAATGATGTTATTTATTGGAATGCCAGGCGGAGTTCACTCTCTTTTAACTCCTGAGCTAACACACGGAAATGCTTTATTACAAAAAATTGATTTTTTCATCGGGCATGGAGGATTAGTTTTAGTTCCATTTTATGCTATAATTGTGTTAAAAATGTGGCCTAGACAACATTCTTGGTGGAAATCATTCCTGAAACTACAAGTTTTAGTGCTAATTGCAGCTATTTTTAATTATTTGTTTAAATCAAACTATATGTACCTAGCCCATCCTCCTATTGCTAGTAATCCATTAATTCCGCCAGATGAAGTAATAATGGGACAATGGCCATACTATATTTTGATTTTTGAATCATTAGTGCTAATTCATGCCGCACTAATTTACATCCCATTTTTCTATAAGTCAAGAAGGGAAAATTAAATTATTATCTTCATCAAGAATTATTTTAATAGACCGATAATTTGTTTTATTTATTGAATTATATTCTCGATGAGCACCATCACAAAAAGGAAGTTTAGTGCTTTGATTACATGTACATAGTGAATACTTCTTGTTCTTTTCCAAAATAATTTTTTTCATAACACTAATAATCTAAATTAGGGAGTTCTAACTGAGATTCCTTTAAAATTAAATTACTTTTTTTCATTTTCCCATCAGTAGTGAGAACAACTAGATTAGATTCTTCTAATACTGATGAATAGATATTTTTAATGTTATAGCAATTTTCAAATCCTTTTCCATAACCAATTTCAAAACAAAGTTTTTGGACAAAATAATCATCTTCGTAATACATATAAATCATTGCATCAAGTGAATTACCTAATTTAAAGCAACGTCTTGTTTCGATATAAAAATTATAATCATCTATTTTAAATAGATCATAATCTATGTGACTTACACTGACCATATGTTCTGCAATAGATTCTCTTATTTGATTTTGGATTTTTGGCTTAACATAATCAATAATCAGCTGATAATACACTGGAGAAACACCATAATCCTGTAGTACTATTAAAACATACCGATCAAATAAAATATTATTTATTTGAACTTTATTTAAATCATCAATAATTTCTTCATTAGCATCTTGATTAGCTTGGTCAGTAGCGAGTTTAATATCTTCTTGAATTTGAGCCAAATTCCAATTTGATTTTAATTCATCATTAAAGTTTACCTTTTTAGCTAATCTTTTATATATCCATCTAGTTTCTCCTGAGGGGAGCAATACACTGTACCAATTATTATTCTCACCGTTCATTATATAAATTTCCTCAGCAAATGCATGTCCTACTATTGGTGAAGAGGTTGAGGGAAGCATTCTTATGTTTATATCAGGTTTAATTATTTGAATATATTCTTGCGAATATAAACTACATGATATAATTAATATTATTTGTAAAATGTAATTTTTCATAATAAACCAAATATAATAAAATTGAATTAACAATATTTCTAATCTTATTCATTGGGTATGCTACTATTCTAAAATTTAGGTTTTGGAATGATTGTTCTAATATTTAGAGAAAATAATTGTAAATTTGCTTTCCCGTAAAATAATTATGCACAGCAAAAATTTTGCTTGTATAACTTTTTATTTATATATTTATACAAAAATCTATTACTATGAAAATAAATTTACACTTCCTTAGCTTTATAATAGCACTTCTGGTTATAAGTTCAAATCAGCTAATTGCCCAATGTACAATTAATGATGCTACTGACTGCGAATGCTTAGATCCTACACAAACTGACTGCGATTTACTTCCTGATATTCAACTTTCATGGTTCGGAATAATTGATGTTAGTGATGGGCCTACTGAGTACTCTCAAGATTATAACGGTGCTGATGCTGGAAGACTTCGAATAAGTGCCTCTACTCCTAATGATGGAGCGGGTCCACTAACAGTGAGGGGTGTTGATGAAAATGGATGGGCATATTTTGTATGTGGGAACGATACTATTATTGACACCGATCCATCATCTAATTTATCTTCATTTTATTGTGATAATGGGGAAGAAGCTAGACAAATAACATGGCAGAGGATTTACCATAGAAACTCTGACGGAACTATGTCATATTATGATAGAATGGCCGGCAGCATGACTTATCACCCAACTCACGGACATAACCATAGTGATGATTGGGGGGTTTTTACATTAAGAAAACTAGACCCTAACGAACCTAATCCACTGAATTGGCCTATTGTAAGTGATGGTGCAAAAATGGGATTTTGTTTAATGGATTATGGAACATGTGGAACTGGAACAAATTCGACATATTATGGTCATTGCAGAGATGAAAATAGATACAGTCCTGACTACTTAGCATTATTCCCTGAATATGATGACGGCACAAATGGAGGAACTATAAAAGTAAATAGTGATTATCCAAATTTTGGTCTCGGAGGAGGACAATATGGATGTAGTCCTATTGAACAGGGAATATCAGCAGGCTGGCTAGATTTATATGGTGAATGGCTAGATGATCAATGGATTAACTTGGAGCCCGGGCTTTGTAATGGACTATATTGGATTATTGGTGAAGTTGATAGAAATAATGATTACTTAGAGTCTAATGAAGACAACAACTGGACAGCTGTACAAGTTGAATTAACACAACAATTAGATGGTGACGGATATAATATTGAAATTGTGACAGATCAAGACGGTAATCCTAATATCTGTGATGGTGAAGTTATTACTCTGAGTCCATCTTCCTTAACAGCTGACTCATATCTTTGGTCCACTGGTGAAACAACACCATCCATCGAAGTAGGTGAAAGTGGCCAATATAGCTTAAGTACAACTAGTGCATGCGGTGAGGGGGAATCTCAAATAGTAACAGTAACAGTAAATGATCCGATTGAAACACCAACTACAAATGATGTTACAATTGAAATGGGAGGTAGTGCAATTTTAAATGCATCCGGGACTGGTAACATAATTTGGCAAAATGCTAGCGGGGAAGTTCTTGCAGAGGGTAATGAATATATTTCAGAGCCATTATATGAAAACACGACCTACTATGTTGTAAATGAAGATATATTAGTTGAAGCACCTGCTGAACTCTCCACCGGTGCTCCAAATCATGAAGGTGATAGTGAGTACAGTGGTGGTATTTACAATGGAGGATTATTATTTAATGCAAATTCTACTTTTACACTAAATAGTGTAAAAGTATATACAGAATATGCTGGTCAAAGAACATTAGAGCTTCATAATGAAAATGGAGATGTTGTAAACAGTCAAATAGTTTACATTCCAGATACTGGCGATAATGGTCAAGAAATAGAACTAAACTGGGAAATAATTGCTGGAAATAGTTACATCATAACTACTAACTTTGATATGAATAATGAAAACTTTGGAAATAACAATCCAATGTTAAGAAGAACAACTGACGACCTACCTGATTTCCCATATACAATTGAAAATATTGTAGAAATTACAGAGGGGATGTATGATGATGGTGACGGTCCAGGATTTTCAACTTCGTATTATTATTATTTTTATGACTGGAAAATAGATAATGAGTGGAATTTAGGTGGAACTTCTTGTTTGAGTGAACCTGTAGAAGTGAATGTTTTAATAGACAACAGTACTGAAATTACTGAAAATAATTCAACACTTTTATCAATTTATCCAAATCCTGCATATGATAATTTAAATGTTATTTTTCATACAAATTTAAATATGTTAGAAGGCGGAATATATGACCACCTTGGGCAAAAGGTAAGCAATGTAAATGTTAATAACATACAAGAAAGCGAAAAATTAACAATTAATATTTCCAATTTGTCATCAGGCTTATACTTTATATCTTTTAGTAATGCAACAAATAATATTAATAAACCATTTACTATAGGTAAATAGTATGTATTATTTGAAACAGCTTAGTTGCTTGATATTTTTCTTAAGCAATGTAATGATTGCACAAGAGCTAAATGAAATAATAACATATAATACTGATAACTCGGGACTTGCTTTTAATCAAATCAACTGTATTGAATTTGATGATGCAAACAGATTATGGGTTGGTACTGAAAATGGTTTAAGTGTATTCGAACCGAATAACAACACCTGGTTAAATCTTAATACAATCAATACACCTTGGATTAATTTTCCAACAAATCAAATAAAATCTATTGAATGGGCCGACGATTTATCAAGTATGTTAATTGGTACTTCAGATGGAATAGTAAAATATATAGATAATGATGGCGAATTAACTGAGAATAACAGTGAAAATATATGGATTCCGTCATTTGGCAATTCATGTTCGGCAAATAATTCAATTATAAATTGTTTACTTTATTATGAAGGTGTATGGTCTGGCTCTGCAGATGGTTTATGCATCCAATATTTAGGGCCGGAAGGAAATTGGCTTAATCTCAATGATTCAGAAAATTTATATTCAAATAACTTTACTAGTATAAAAAAGAACCCCAATAATGATATAATAGGTATTGGTACAGTTAATGGAGGACTAATCATGTATGATGGTGAGTTTAATGTATATTATTCTGAAAATTCTGATATATTAGATAACTCTGTTTTAGATTTAGTATTTGATGATAATAATAATACTCTCATCACTACTCCTCAAGCTGGATTAGGTATTTTAACTTACGAAGGATCCTGGATATGGTTAAATACTGAAAATTCCGAAATATCAAGTAATAGTTTACAAAATATAACAGTAGATAATAATAATAATCTCTGGATAACGACATTAGAGAACGGTTTAATTAATTATAAAAACAATATTTTTTATAACTACTCTACTGAGAATTCTAATTTACCTGACAATAAAATTAATTGCTTAAAATTTGGTCCCAATAATAACCTATGGCTTGGCACAAACAACTCTGGACTTATTAAAATAACTAATCCTACACTAGGTATAGAATCTCAAAATAAAGAAAAGATATGTGTTTTTCCTACTATATTTAATTATGAAATTAATATTGAATTAAATAATTATGCAATTATTCAAATTATAAGTCAACAAGGAAAATTATTAAGAAAAATATCACTAGAATCAGGAATTCACCAAATAAACACCATCCAACTTGAGTCTGGATTATACTATGTCTTAATTCAAACAGAAAATTATAATCTAGTAGAAAAAATTATAAAATACTAATCTATAATTACCTTGAATGGTATGCAATATTGACAATTTGTTTTACAGATTTATCGTGAATGGAATAAAAGGACTTTTTACCTTCTTTTTTAACTTTAATCACATTATTTTTTCTTAAAATACTTAGATGAAGTGAAATTATAGGCTGATCTATGGATAAATCATATATTATATCAGTTACTGTCATCGAAGTATTACGACTTAATGCAATTATAATTCGTAATCTTATTGGATGACCAAGAGACTTTAATAAAGAAGCTGTTTTAGAAATAGAATTTGACTGATTTATCATAATAATTTACAGAATTATAGTTTTTTTCTTAGCCTAGCTACAGGTATATTTAATTTTTCTCTATATTTAGCTACAGTTCGTCTTGCAATATTATAACCTTTCTTATTTAGAAAATCAACAAGTGCTTGATCTGTTAACGGTTCTTCCATTGGCTCTGTTGATATTTTTTCTTTAATAATACTTTTTACTTCTTTAACAGACACATTAACTCCATCCTTTTTAGACATTGACTCAGAAAAGTAATATTTAAGAGATTTTATTCCGTATGGTGTTTCAACATATTTACTATTGACCACTCTTGAAACAGTAGAAATATCCATTTTAATATCTTCAGAAACATCTTTGAGAATCATAGGGGATAAATCCTTTTCATCTCCACTTAAGAAATAATTCTTTTGAATTTTAATTATACTAGTAATCGTTAAAATTAATGTTTGTTGTCTTTGCTGAATAGCATTAATAAACCATTTTGCAGAATCTAATTTTTGTTTAACAAATAAAAAAGCCTGTTTTTTTTCTTTATTTAAGCCTTGACCTTGCTCTTTATATAGATTAAGCATATTCAAATAGTCTTTACTAATATTAAGAGATGGTGCATTTCTAGAATTCAAAGTAAATTGTATTTCATCATTATTAATAGTGATTGAAAAATCTGGAATAATTTGTTGACTATACTTTGTATCTGTGGAATTGAGTGCTGGTTTAGGGTTTAGCTTTTCAATTTCTGCTATTGCAAGCTTTAATTTAGATTCATCAACCTTGAATTTATCACATATTTTTTTATAATGTTTATTTACAAATTGTTTGAATTGCAAATTCATAATTTCAATTGCAAATAAAATGGATTCTGTTTTTTCTTTTCTTAGTAATTGAAGCAATAAACATTCTTGTAAATTTTGCGCACCTACACCTGGAGGGTCGAATCCTTTTACAATTGATAATATGTTTTCTACTTCAGCATACTTTGCTATCAGATTTTCCCTGAAAACTAAATCATCAACAATTTCATAAGTTGTTCTTCGAATATAGCCATCGTCATCTATACACCCAATGATATAATTTGCAATTTTATATTCTTTCTCATCTAACTTGATTTCTCCAAGTTGAAGTTTTAAAATATCTAATGTTGTTTGACCACCAATAAGAACTGATTTAGATTGTGTCTCATCATCTGAAATATTATTACTATATAATTTATAATCTGGAATATCATCATCAGAAATATATTCATTAATATCAAATTCTTTAGTTGATTCTAACTGAGCTGTGTCAGAATCATCTATATCATCATCCGGTTGCTCTACTGAATGATTATCATTATCAAGTGCTGGATTTGCTTCAATTTCATCTTTAACTTTTTGTTCTAATTCTAAAGTTGATAATTCAATTAATTTCATTAATTGAATCTGCTGAGGAGATAATTTCTGTTGTAACGACTGATGCAAGTACTGTTTTACCATAAACTATATTTAAAATTCTATCTGAGAGGGATATCTAGGAAATGGTATAACATCTCTAATATTTGACATACCAGTAATAAACTGAACTAATCTTTCGAAGCCCAATCCAAAGCCACTATGAGGAACTGTTCCATAACACCTAGTTTCAATATACCACCATAATTCTTTTTCAGGGATATACATCTCTTGCATTCTTTTCTTTAAAAAATCTAATCTTTCTTCACGTTGAGACCCGCCAATTATTTCACCAATTCCTGAAAATAAAATATCCATAGCTCTAACTGTTTTATTATCTTCATTTAATCTCATATAAAAAGCCTTAATATCCTTAGGGTAATCAATGATGACAACGGGATTATTAAATTCTTTTTCCACTAAAAATCTTTCATGCTCAGACTGGAAATCTATACCCCATTCATTTACTGGAAATTGAAATTTATTTTTTTTATTCTTTTTTGAATTTTTTAATATTTTAAAAGCTTCTGTATAAGTAATTGTTGTAAAATCTGTGTCAATAATATGTTGGATGGTATCTAATAAATTTTTTGACGAACGATCTTCCTTTTTAATTGATTGCTCTTCTTTTTCTTTTCGATCAGAAAGAAATGTAATATCATCAATATAATTTTCTAAAACATATTTTGCTACATATTTCAAAAGTGATGTTGCTAAATCAATATTATCATAAATATCCGAAAATGCTACTTCGGGTTCAATCATCCAAAACTCCGCAAGATGACGAGATGTATTGGAATTTTCAGCCCTAAAAGTTGGTCCAAATGTATATACTTTTGATAAACCTAAGGCAGCAAGTTCAGCTTCCAATTGACCTGATACTGTAAGATTTGCTTGCTTAGAAAAAAAATCTTTTTCATAATCAACTAAACCTTTATCAGTTAGAGGTAATTTATTTATATCTAAGGAAGTAACTTTAAACATTTCACCTGCTCCTTCAGCATCAGCACTAGTAATTATAGGCGTATTTATATAATAGAAATTATTATTATTAAAAAACTGATGCACTGCGAAACTTAAAGCATGTCTTATCCTAAAAATAGAACTGAAAGTTTTTGTTCTAAATCTTAAATGTGCATTTTTTCTTAAAAAATCTAAAGTATGTTTCTTTGGTTGAATTGGATATTTTTCAGGATCCGCATAACCTATCAGTTTGATTTCTTTTGCAATTAATTCAAAAGATTGCTCTTTGCCCGCAGATTGTATTAATTTTCCAATTACATTTATACTAGAACCTATTGAAATCTGTTTAAAAACTTGAACTAATAAATTACTATCTTCAACAATAATTTGTAAATCCTGAATACACGAACCATCATTAAGCATAATAAATGCAATTTTTTTGCTAACTCTTTTATTTCTCACCCACCCAGAAACTGAAAAATCTGTGTTTAATGAAGAGGACTTTAAAATATTCTGTATACTTATTTTATTCATAATTGTAAAGTTAATTTTTTAGAACCAAAGAATGTATATTTAAATTTAATTATATTGGATTTAATTTTGATAATTCTAAATGAGAAAAAAGAAAAAAACCATACTAGATACCATTAATTCTCCTAAAGATTTAAAGCTTTTAAATAAAGATGAACTTATAAAAGTGAGTAATGAATTACGAGAATTTATTATTGATATAGTTTCTAAAAATGGTGGACATTTTGGTGCAAGCTTAGGTGTTGTGGAATTAACCGTTGCACTACATTATGTTTTCGATACACCAAAAGATTTAATAGTTTGGGATGTTGGTCACCAAGCTTACGGTCATAAAATACTAACAGGTAGAAGAGATACTTTCCACACAAATAGAAAAAAAGATGGTATTAGTGGTTTCCCTAAAATCGATGAAAGTATCTATGACACATTTGGTGTTGGACACTCATCTACATCTATCGGTGCATGTCTTGGAATGTCAATTGGGTCTAAAATAAATGGTAATCTTGACAAACAACATATCGCTGTTATAGGGGATGGTGCATTAACTGGTGGGCAAGCATTTGAAGCTCTTAATCATGCTGGTATTGAAAATTCAAATTTAATAGTAATTCTCAATGATAATTGTATGTCTATTGATCCAAATGTAGGGGCATTAAAAGATTATTTACTTAAAATAAGTACTTCAAAAACTTATAATAAAATGCGAGATGAAATCTGGCATTTACTTGGAAAATTGAGTAAGATAGGTGATAGCACAAAATCTATTGTCAAAAAAGTTGAACATGCATTAAAGAGTGTATTGTTAAAACATAGTAATTATTTTGAATCTTTAAACTTTAGATATTTTGGTCCAATTGACGGACATAATATAGAGCTGTTAGAGACTACTTTGAGAGATTTAAAAAACATACCTGGACCCAAAATTTTACATTGCTTAACAACAAAAGGTAAAGGTTACGATTTAGCTGAAAAAGATCAAACTAAATGGCATGCACCAGGATTATTTGATAAAGAATCTGGAAAAATAAATATTACTCAAAAACTAAATAATAAAACTAAATACCAAGATGTATTTGGAAAAACTATTATTGAACTTGCAGAAAAAAATGAAAAAATAATTGGAATTACACCAGCTATGCCATCCGGTTCTTCACTAAAATATATGATGGATGAAATTCCAGAAAGAGCATTTGATGTTGGTATTGCAGAACAACATGCAGTTACATTTTCAGCGGGATTAGCCACTCAAGGATTTATTCCTTTCTGTAATATTTATTCGACTTTTTTACAGAGAGCATACGACCAATTAATTCACGATGTTGCTTTACAAAAATTACATGTAGTATTTTGTTTAGATAGAGCTGGGTTAGTTGGAGAAGATGGAGCAACACATCAAGGAGTATTTGATTTAGCTTATCTTAGATGTATTCCGAATATGATTATTTCTTCTCCCTTAAATGAAATAGAATTAAGAAATCTCATGTACACAGCTCAATTAAAACAATTAGGTCCTTTCGCTATTAGGTATCCAAGGGGAAAAGGTGTATTAAATAATTGGCAAAAAGAAAATTTTCAAAAAATTGAAATAGGAACATCTAATATGTTATCAGACGGTGATGATATTTGTATTATTTCGATTGGGCATATTGGAAATATGATTATTGATATAGTTTCTGAATTTAAAATTAATGACATTAATATTGGACATTGTGATATTCGTTTTTTAAAACCTATGGACGAAGAAAAAATTCATAATATCTTTAAAAAATTTCAATATATTATTACCGTAGAAGACGGATGCCTTAAGGGAGGAATGGGGTCACAAATTATAGAATTTGCATCAGATTATAATTATACTAATTTTATTTTCCGATTTGGAGTACCTGATAAATTTATTGAACATTGCTCACAAGAAGAACAAAGAATAGAGTGTGGCTATGACAAACAGAGTGTGATTTTAAAAATTCAAGAAATACTATCTTATAAATAAGCGAACTATAATTTATGTTCTTCCATAAACTTTGTGGTATAATTTCCTTCGTTAAACTCTTTATTATTCATTAATTTCTTATGAAAAGGAATTGTAGATTTCACTCCTTCTAAAACAAATTCACTTAATGCTCTCTTCATTTTAGAAATTGCCTCCTCTCTTGTTTGCGCAACTGTAATTAACTTAGCTACCATTGAATCATAATGAGGTGGAATTTTATAGCCAGTATATACATGAGTATCTACTCTAATTCCGTGTCCTCCTGGTTTATATACATTAGTTATCAAACCTGGACAAGGCATAAAATTATTTTCAGAATCTTCTGCATTAATTCTACATTCTATTGCATGTAATACTGGAATATAATTCTTTCCAGACACTTTGATTCCTGCTGCAACTTTAATTTGCTCACAAATTAAATCATAATTAATTACTTCCTCTGTGACTGGATGCTCAACTTGAATTCTAGTATTCATTTCCATAAAATAAAAATTACGATTCTTATCTACAAGAAATTCGACTGTTCCAACACCTTCATAATTAATACTTTTAACTGCTTTAATAGCAGCTTTACCCATTTGATCTCTTAATTTATCTGTCATAAAAGGTGATGGAGATTCTTCAACTAATTTTTGATGTCGCCTTTGGATAGAGCAATCTCGCTCTGATAAATGACAAGCATTACCGTGTTGATCCCCAATCACTTGAATCTCAATATGGCGTGGTTCTTCAATTAATTTTTCCATATACATATCATCATTACCAAATGCTGCACTAGATTCCTGTTTAGCACTATCCCAAGATTTTTTCAAATTTGTTTTTTTCCATACAGCTCGCATTCCTTTCCCCCCTCCTCCAGCAGAAGCTTTCAACATAATCGGATATCCCATCTTATTAGCTAATTTTTCAGCATCTTCAAAATTGCTTATTATACCATCAGATCCTGGAATTACAGGCACACCAGCTTGTTTCATAGTTTCCTTAGCCACTGCCTTATCACCCATTTTATTAATCATTTCAGAAGATGCACCAATAAATTTAATTTCATGCTCATCGCAAATCTTGGAAAAACGAGCATTTTCTGCTAAAAAACCATAGCCTGGATGAATTGCATCAGAATTAGTAATTTCTGCTGCTGCTATAATATTTTCCATACGTAAATATGATTCTGAACTAGGTGGAGGACCTATGCAAACAGCTTCATCAGCAAATTTAACATGTAAACTATCTGCATCAGCTGTTGAATAAACAGCAACTGTTTTTATATCCATTTCTTTACATGTATTAATTATACGTAATGCAATTTCACCTCTATTAGCAATTAATATTTTTTTAAACATTTAAATATATCTTAGTTTTTATCAATTAAAAATAATGGTTGGTCATATTCAACAGGTGACATATCATCCACTAAAACCTTTACTATAGTACCCGAGACTNCAGGNGACATATCATCCACTAAAACCTTNACTATAGTACCCGAGACTTCCGATTCAATTTCATTGAAAAGTTTCATTGCCTCAACAATTCCAACTACAGATCCAACATCAATTCTATCTCCTACATTAATAAATGGATCTTTATCTGGACTAGGTCGTCTATAAAAAGTTCCAATAATAGGCGACTTAATAATTATATGATTTTCATTAGCTATAATATCAGAATCTTTTTCAACTACTGGAATAGACTGCACAACTGGGGCAACTGGGGCAGTCGGAGTAACTGGGGCAACTGGGGCAACTGGGGCAGTCGGAGTAACTGGTAATTGAGGAATATGCATAGGAGGAACTGAGGTAGTGTCTAAATTAATTTTTCCTTTAGGAGGGGATTTAATACATATCTTTACATCTCCTATTTCAAGGTCAACTTCTGTGGCTCCGGATTTAGCTACAAATTTTATCAATTCCTGAATTTGTTTTAGATTCATAATGATAGTTTTTTTAATTTTCCTAAAAATATATAAATATTTATTACTTTTTAAAGAAAATGGTGCTTTTTTAAAGAAAATGGTGCTTTTTTAAAGAAAATGGTGCTTTTTTAAAGAAAATGGTGCTTTTTAAAGAAAATGGTGCTTTTTAAAGAAAATGGTGCTTTTTAAAGAAAATGGTGCTTTTTTTAAAGAAAATGGTGCTTTTTAAAGAAAATGGTGCTTTTTTTAAAGAAAATGGTGCTTTTTTTAAAGAAAATGGTGCTTTTTTAAAGAAAAACCCTAATAAGACCATTTTAAATAGACAGCTCCCCAGGTAAACCCGCCACCAAAAGCTGCAAGTATTAAATTATCACCTTTATTTAACTTATCCTCCCAATCTGCCAGACAGAGAGGAATAGTAGCTGCAGTTGTATTTCCATATTTATGAATATTCACCATAACCTTTTCTGAATCTATATTCATTCTATTTGCTGTAGCATCTATAATTCTTAAATTTGCTTGATGAGGAACAAGCCAATCGACATCTTCCCCCGATAAATTATTTTTTTTCATAATCTGCTCAGCAACATCAGCCATTTTAGTCACTGCAAATTTAAATACAGTTTTTCCATCTTGATAAATAAAATGATGACCCATTTTAACACTGTCTAAACTGGCCGGATTAAGTGAACCACCAGCAATCATTTTTAAATAATCTCCACCTGCACCATCAATTTTTAGAATAGAATCAATTACACCTGTTGCACATTCATCATCTGGTTCTAATAAAACTGCGGCTGCACCATCGCCAAATATCACACATGTTTGGCGATCGTTATAATCTACAATTGAAGACATCTTATCTGCTCCAATTACAACAACTTTATTATATTGACCAGATGAGATATATTTAGATGCACAATCTAATGCAAAAATAAAAGCAGAACATGCAGCGGATAAATCAAAACCAAATGCATTTTTTGCACCTACTTTATCGGCAATTAAACAAGCAGTAGATGGAAATAACATATCCGGAGTCACCGTAGCACAAATTATTAAATCTATCTCATCAGCACCAACATTACACTTATTTAATAGTTTATTAAGAGCATTAGCACCCATATCAGAAGTGGCTTTAGAAGGGTCTTTTAAAATTCTTCTTTCTTTTATACCTGTTCTAGTGGTAATCCAGTCATCCGAAGTTTCAACCATACGGGAAAGCTCTTCATTGGTTAAAACATAATCAGGCAGCCAGCCTGCTACACCGGATATTTTTGCATTTCTATTTAATCTATTAATACTCAAAACTAAAGAAATATAATTCGAGCTAAATATATTTCAAAATAAGCTAATAAAAAAGCTTACCATAAAATAAAAAATTAAGTTGATTAAATTTTTTCTGACACTAATTTTCCTTTATAATATAATTTGCCCTCATGCACATATGCTCTGTGAAATATGTGTGAAACTCCTGTATTAGGACATACAGCAATAACTGGTGAATCAGCTTTATAATGTGTTCTCCTTTTATTTCTTCTAGTTTTAGATATCTTTCTCTTTGGATGAGCCATAGCTATATCAATTAATTTGGTTTGCAAATATATAAAAAAACTTATAACTAAATTATGTGTATTAATTTTTTCTAACTGTTTTATTATACAAAAATCTGTTAGAGTGAAATTGTATACCTAAAAAAATAGCTGATAACACAGAATTAATACTTGCTATATTTTTACCCACTATTTCATATCCTACACCATGATCAGGTGAAACTCTTATGGCTGATAATCCTGCTGTGTAGTTCACTCCCTTACCAAATGACATGAGCTTAAATGGAATGAGTGCTTGATCATGATACATTCCTAAAATTGCATCAAAATTTTTATAATTTCCTGTTCCAAAAAAACCATCAGCGGAATAGGGCCCATATACTAAGATGCCTTCATTAAAACAACTTTGAATTGATGGCTCAATAATACGACCATCTTCTTCACCTATTAATCCACTATCTCCAGCATGAGGATTTAAGCCTAATACAGCGATTTTAGGATTGGAGATTAAAAAATCTATTTTTAAAGTTTTTACGAGTATTTTTATTTTTTTCTCTATTAATTTAGTTGTCAATGTTGAAGCAATACTACTAATTGGAATATGATTGGTGACAGTTGCAATTCTTAAATTTTCATTACATAATAACATTAGATTATCAACATTATTGAAATTTTGAGACAAATATTCTGTGTGCCCAAAGAAATCACTTTTAACAGAGTGAATATTGTCTTTATTTACTGGCAATGTAAGTAATATATTGATTTTTTTTTCTTTTAAATCTCGAGTTGCTAACTCTAGTGATTGAAGTGCTACTCTTGCTCCTATCGTTGTGCTTTTTCCAGGCGAGATAGTAATTGATTCATTTGAAAAACTCATTACATTCAATTGCGATGAAGACACATCATGAATACTCTTAATAACATGATAATTAAAATTATTTAACCCGCTATATAATTTTTTATATTGAGCAATTACTGAGGATGGTATATATAGAACTGGTGTACACACATTAAACAAATTACTATCACTTAAAACTTTAATAATAATTTCAATGCCTACACCATTTATGTCACCACAAGATATACCTAAAATAATTTGATTCTTATTAGACATATAAAAAATTATGAAGAATGTTTTATAAATTGTGATAATACTCTAACACCAAATCCAGTTCCACCTTTTTTATTATATAAATAACATGTTTTCAAAAAAGCAACACCTGCAATATCAATATGAATCCATGGATAATCAACAAACTGTTCTAAAAATTTTCCAGCGGTAATATGGCCAGATTCAGCACCTCCCAAATTTGTAATGTCAGCAACTGAAGAATCAAGTTCATTTTTATACTCATCCCAGAATGGCTGAACCACTAGTCTTTCTCCTACATAATTACCTATACTAATTAATAACTTCATGCTATCACTAAAATCTCCGAAAATTTCCTTATTATAATTCTCCATACACACTGCACCATACTTACCAGTGCATCTAGATGCAGAACCCGTTAAGGTTGCAATATCAATTACTAATTTTGGTTTGAATCTTTTTGCATAATGCAATGCATCTGCTAAAATTAATCTTCCCTCAGCATCAGTATTTAATACTTCTACTGTTTTGCCACTCATCATAGTAATTATATCACCAGGAACATAAGCATCACCTCCAGGTCTATTCTCAACGGCAGGAACCAGTCCAATAACATAGCAGTCTGTTTTCGATTTAGCTAAAGCATATATTGTGCCAACTACTGCCGCAGCCCCTCCCATATCACATTTCATCATATCCATAGAATTTGGAGTAGACTTTAAGCTTAGTCCTCCGGTGTCATACATAACACCTTTTCCTACTAAAACAATTGGTCTATCATTTTTTGAATTTTTAGATTTAAATGTTAGAATATTAAATGTGGGTTTTGTTACAGAACCCTTGTTAACATTTAAAACACCCCCCATTTTCAGCTCTTTAATTTTTTGTTCATCTAGTACCTCAACCTTAAAACCCGCATCCTTGCCTAAAGTTTTTACTTTTTTAGAAAAAATTTCAGCATTAAGATGAGAAAGAGGCTCATTTACTAGATCACGAGCGATATATGTGCCAAGTGATGTTGCCCAAGTCATTTCATCACTAAATTGAGTTTTTATTTCAAACATATTACTGATAGAAACAGTTTTATGGGTGTTAAATTCATAATTAGCTAAATAAAATCCTTCTAAGAAGGAGTCTAATATTACAGATGCCTTGCCTTTATTTTTTAAACAAATAGTAACATTATTAAATTTTTTTTTTTCTATGATAAGCCTTATTTAATTGAATTAAAAATTGATGAATAGAAGCTCCTGAATTTCTTACCAAATTATAATTAATCTCTCTATTTTTGTCGCTAATAGCATAATAGCTTAAAGGAATTTGGCACGTTATTGAATATTCATTACTTAAACACCAACTTATTGAGTTGACTAATTCATCTGCATATAATTTAATTTCAAATTTCATATAATAAGGTTAATTTAAGTTACTTTTATGCCTAAATTAGAAAATTAAATACTCAAAAAAAAAATGTTCACAGGAATTATCGAAGAGTGTGGTGTAATAAAAAAAATAATGCAAGAAAAAAACAACTTGATTATAAAAGTTCAAGCTTCTTTTGCACATAAATTAAAAATTAACCAAAGTATTTCACATAACGGTATATGCTTAAGTGTCATGAAATTAAGTAATGACACTTATTCTGTCTGTGCTATATCGGAAACTATTAAAAAAACCAATATTGATACTATTCAAGTAGGGGATATAATAAATCTCGAAAGATGTCTGAAAGTAGGCGATCGATTTGACGGCCATTTTGTCCAAGGACATATTGACGGCACTATTAGGTGTACTAAAATTACTGATAAAAATGGTAGTTGGATTTTCCAATTCAATTTTCAAAAAGAATTTAAAGATTACATAATACAGAAGGGATCCATTTCAATTAATGGAGTAAGTCTAACAATTGCAAAAATTAACTATACGGAACATTATTTTGAAATTGCTATCATACCATATACATTTCAAAATACAAACTTTAAAGTCTTAAAAGTGGGAGATAATGCAAATGTTGAATTTGATATAATCANAAAACAAATTGCAACTATTAATAATAGAAAGTAATTTATTTTTTCTGTGCCGAGATTAAAATACTTCCTGAATAGAATTCCTTTTGCTTATTAGTATTATTATAAACTTCTAAAGTATAGAAATAAACCCCATCACTAACATAGTCTGTATTGTCATCCCAATTTCTTTCGGGTAAAAATTTTGAAAAAGGCCTATTGTGAAAAATCATTCTACCATCCCACCATTCACCATTAAGGCCATACTCATGGTTAAGGTAAACTATCCCTCCCCATCTATTATATACATAAAACACACTTTGAGTATATACATTTGGATTAAGGTCTGCGATTTCAAATAAATCATTCAGACCATCACTATTCGGTGAAAAACTATTTGGTACTATCATCGGACATGATATACCAATTTGCACATAACTAATTGTATCGCAAGATGTAAATGAAAACTCGTACATACCAAATTCTGAAACAAGAGCTTGAGTTGAAGAAGAATATGGATCAAGAATTTCAGCAAATGAAGGACCAGACACTTGCTCCCAAGGGCCAGAATTTAGTGCTGGAGTAACTGCATAAAGATCTATGGTTAGCAAACAATTTTGGTGATCTGATGTAACAATAGATGGCTGTGCCGGACTAAAAGTTAAGTCTAAAGTATCCGCAATGCCACAACTTAAAAATGAAATTGAATAAGTTCCATAATCACTGACTGTAACAATAGCTGAATTTCCATCACTTTGAATATCTAAAGTACTTCCAGGTAGCACATTCACTGAGGACCATACACCTTCAAAAGGTGAATTAGCATTTAGTTCAATTTGAAAGTTGCAATAAATAACACCAGGGTCTTCAATAAATAGAGCTGGGCTGACCATCTCCACAATTATACTAGATGTTGATCCACAGCCATAATAAAAAAACTCATAAATTCCATAATTATCCACTGAAACAGTAGGATTCAAGGATGAAGAGTTACTAAATATAATATTACCTGGCCCATCAGCTGACCAAAAACCTGGGTCACCACTAACAAATGCTTCTAGTTGAAATGAATCTAAACAAAACACCTCTTGAGGACCTGATAATTCAGGTGGAGAAGATGTCATATTAACTATCTCGGAGTCTACTCCGTTACAGCCCTCAAAAGAAAAAACATAAGTACCATAATCTGATACTGTTGCAAATGTGTTATCGCTAAAAGGATCATTAATAACAACACCTTCCATTGGCGACACGGTCCACTCCCCTTCACCATTTTCTACATCAACGATTAAAGGTATTTGTTCAAGACAAGATAATGACTCCAGTGAAGAAATAGCAGGGTTANCATTAATTACTGTTATTATAACTTCATCTACGCTTGTGCCACATTCATTCTCAAGAGTCCATGTGAAAATATTTTCACCGAATCCTAAACCAGATACAAATGTTTCTGAACTAGTATTTGAACTAATCAATCCCTGTCCCGAAATTAAAGTCCATAAACCTGACTCTCCTGGAAGTGGTGAATTAGCAATTAGATTAGTTGCAGTCTCACAAATTTCTATGTCTTCACCAGCAAAAGCTGAACTTACAGCATCACCATCACTATCTACAAAAATTAAATCTTCAATGTATTGACAACCGCTTTGAGTAGTGATAATTAACTGATAATTTCCTGATTCAACACCTACTAAATTACTAGTAGATTGATTAAGGATAGTGTCTTGATCAATCGAGAACCATTCATAAGTAAAAGGAGGAGTACCATCAACAACTACATTTATTTCTCCTCCACTTGCATTGTCACAAGTAGCATTTGTTATATCTATACTTGATATATCAACAGATTCATAAACAATAACAACATCATCACCTTCAATACCACCTTCAAATCCACACCAGTCACCTGCATCACCACATAAAGATGCCCCCGCGGTATATGTTGTATTTCCAGAGGGAAAAATAGTTATTTCACTTCCAGTACCAATTTGATTTCCAAACTCATCTTGCCAAATAATATCTGTTCCTGCCACCGCAGGCGAGAAATCAATATTTTCAAGCACATAGTCAGTACTGCCGTTTGGAGTAAATCGCCAACCATCATTTTCACATGTCCATTCATTAGGAAAATTTCTTTCAATACCATCAAGTCCTGTTACAACATGAGCAATAGTACCATCATTATTATGTAAAGCATGAATAGCAGCCCCATCATTCCACGTACTACATAATACTTTTTGTGCAATATGTGTTTCAATAATATTACTTGATTCAAATAATTTAATTTGACTTGAATAACATATGTCAGTACATGAAAACATTGGAATACCACAAAATGAAGCAATGAAAACACGATTAGGTGCCTGTCCAGTTGTTGCATAAGCTATGATTCCATTTCCATTAACTCCAGGATAAATATCTTGCCATGGGCACAAAATCGCATTCATAGGTGCATCAAAATTATTTGGCACAGCTGCTCCTATATTCCAACCAGAATAACCACCTGCATTTGCAGTGTTAAAAGATAAATAATTATTGGAAGATAGGACAACTTGATTATAAGTATTACCATAAAAATCGAAATCAAAACCTAAATCAATAACTCCGCCAAATGTATCGTCACTATAAATGTTAGCATCTGTTAAGTCAACAGCAAAAGAAGTAGCTGTCAATGTAATAGGCAACTCTCCTTCCTGACCAGAGCACAAAACAGTATCACCTTCAGCAACTACTTGCGAAAGAGAAATTCTACATATCAATAAAAGAAATAAGAGAAGAGTACTAAATCTCATAACTAATCTTAACTAAATCAATAATCAAATATACTAAAATCAACATTTAGAATTAAATATGTCAATGAGAAAACTTAAATTTGGAAACATTAATTAAATATTATGTACACACAAAAAAGTCAAATCCGTAACTTCTGCATCATTGCACACATTGACCATGGTAAAAGCACTTTAGCCGATCGACTATTAGAGTTTACTAAAACCATTAGTGAACGAGAATTGCAAAATCAATTACTTGATAATATGGATTTAGAGCGAGAAAGAGGAATCACAATTAAAAGTCATGCTATACAAATGGATTATAGTTATGAAGGATCTAAATACATACTTAATCTAATTGATACACCTGGACATGTTGATTTCTCCTACGAAGTTTCAAGATCAATTGCAGCATGTGAGGGAGCATTATTAATTGTAGATGCTGCTCAAGGAATTGAAGCACAAACAATATCAAATCTATATCTAGCTCTTGAAAATGACTTAACCATTATTCCAGTAATGAATAAAATTGACCTCCCTAATGCAAATCCAGAACTTATAAAAAGCCAAATTATAGATTTATTAGGCTGCAAGGAAGAAGAAATAATCGAAGCATCAGGTAAAACAGGTGCAGGAATACCGCATATACTAACAGAAATAATTAAAAAAATACCTTCGCCAAAAGGTGAAGAAAACTNAAATTTACAAGCTTTAATATTTGATTCAGTATATAATCCTTTTAGGGGAATTGAGGCATATTTTAAAATTATAAATGGAACTCTTAAAAGCGGAGATAAAGTTAAATTCTTTTCTACAGGAAAAGAATACTATGCAGATGAAATTGGTACACTTAAGTTAGAAAAGAAACCAAAAAAACAAATTCAAACAGGGGATGTTGGATATATTATTTCTGGCATTAAAAATGCTAGTGAAGTAAAAGTTGGAGATACTATTACATCATCTGAAAATCCTTGCAAAAATCCAATTGCTGGCTTTGAAGAAGTGAAGCCAATGGTTTTTTCTGGTATTTATCCAGTAGATACAGACGATTATGAAGAGCTTCGAAATTCTATCGAAAAACTTCAACTTAATGATGCATCACTCACATTTGAACCAGAATCATCAATTGCTTTANGTTTTGGGTTTCGATGTGGCTTCCTAGGTATGCTTCATATGGAAATTATTCAAGAAAGGCTAGAGAGAGAATTTAATATGACGGTTATCAATACAGTTCCCAATGTTTCATATCATGCGGGCACTAAAAAAGGTGAACAAATCGAAATCAATAATCCGTCTGATTTTCCTTCACTAGATAAGCTTGAATATGTGAAGGAACCATATATAAAAGCACAAATAATTACCAAAAGTGATTTTATTGGACCTGTTATGAATTTATGTATAGAGAAAAGAGGGACATTATTGTCGCAAATCTATTTAACTACTGATAGAGTAGAGCTTACATTTTCTATGCCATTAGCAGAAATTGTATTTGATTTTTATGATAAGTTGAAAAGTATATCTAAAGGATATGCATCTTTTGATTACCATCCAGACGGAGAAAAAGAAACACACTTAGTAAAATTAGATATTATGCTTAATGGGGACCAAGTAGATGCATTATCATCACTATTGCATCGAAAACATGCATATGACATAGGAAAAAAAATTTGTTTAAAATTAAAGACCTTAATTCCAAAACAACAATTTGATGTAGCCATTCAAGGTGCAATTGGATCCAAAATTATTTCTAGAGAAACAGTAAAAGCTCTTAGAAAAGATGTAACTGCTAAATGTTATGGAGGCGATATTACTAGAAAAAGAAAATTACTAGAAAAACAAAAAAAGGGGAAAAAGAAAATGAAGCAAATTGGCAGTGTAGAAATTCCACAATCTGCGTTTCTAGCAGTACTAAAATTGAATGATTAAAATATGCTTTTTATTTTTGTATATTAATACTAAATTTTTTAAATCAATTTAACTATGGTAAAAAAAACAACTAAAAAAAGCGCTACTGTAAAAAAAACAACTAAAAAAAGCGCTACTATAAAAAAAACAAGTACAAATAAAAAAGATAGTTCAACAACAATCATGATTTTAACAGCTGTTGGTCTCGTTTTATTAATTTATTTTGGCTCTAATGTTAGTGTAGATGCAAACATAGAAATTAACACACCAAACAATATTGAAAAACTTGAAAACACATTTATTCTTAACGGAAAATCTTACTCTTCTGAAACTGAAGCAATGGAAAAATTAAAAAGTTTACCTCAAACTCTCATGTCAGATGAAGAAAGACTATTTATTAAAAGATATAAAGAATAAGTTTATCATAAAATGGCAGGACACAGTAAATGGGCAAATATTAAACACCGTAAAGGTGCTCAAGACGCAAAAAGAGGTAAGATTTTCACTAAAATAATTAAGGAAATTTCTGTCGCAGTAAAAGAAGGAGGAGATGATGTTAACTCTAATCCTAGACTAAGAACTGCAATTCAAAATGCAAAAGGGGTGAATATGCCTCGAGAAAATATAGAAAGAGCAATTAAAAAAGCAAGTGNAGGAGATGGAAATACATATATAGAAGTTACTTATGAAGGATACACTCCTAATGGAGTGGCTGTATTTATTGAATGTACTACAGATAATATTAATAGAACAGTAGCAGATATAAGAGCTATTTTTAATAAAAATGGCGGAGAATTAGGCAAAAATGGATCTTTAGAATTTTTATTTGAAAGGAAAGGATTTTTCTTAATTGATTTAACAAATATTGATTTTGATTTANAAGAGTTTGAAATGGAATTAATTGATTATGGTTTAGAAGAGCTTGATGTTAGTGGAAATTTATGCAACATATTATGTCATTTTGAAAAATTTGGCGAAATGCAGGATAAATTAACTAAGATGTCATTGAAAATTAAATCTGCAGAAATTCAAAGAATTCCCCATAACACAAAAAAATTAACAACTGAAGAATCACTGAAAATATTAAATATTATAGAAAAATTTGAAGAAAATGACGATGTTCAAAAAGTTTTTCACAATCTTAATATTACTGAAGAAATAATTTCATTATTAGATGAATAGAAAAATGAATACTATAAATACTTTAATTCTAGGTTCTGGAGGAAGAGAACATGCTATTGCATACAAAATTTCTCAAAGCAAATTATTAAAAAATTTATATGTTGCACCTGGTAACTCAGGAACATATAATATTGCAACTAATTTAGTTATTGACATAAATAATTATTTAGAAGTTAAAGCTATAATTATTGAAAAAAACATTGATTTATTAATTATTGGACCTGAGAATCCTTTGGTATCTGGCCTTCATAATAAATTATTGAATGATAATGACATTACTAATTTAAAAATTATAGGACCAAAAAAAGAGGGTGCAAAACTAGAAGGAAGTAAATTTTTTGCTAAAAAATTTATGGAAAAATATAAGATTCCAACTGCAGAATTCAGAAGCTTTGAAAAAAAGGAATTTTCAGATGCTATTGATTATTTAAAAACTCTTTCGCCGCCATATGTTGTTAAAGCTGATGGATTAGCTGCAGGGAAAGGAGTATTTATTTGCAAATCATTAAAGGAAGCAGAAAATGCAGTAAATGAAATGATAAATAAATCGAAATTTGGTGATGCCGGTAATACAATTGTAATTGAATCATTTCTAGATGGTACTGAATTATCTGTATTTATCTTAACTGATGGACATAGCTATAAAATTTTACCAAGTGCTAAGGATTATAAACGTATTGGTGAAAATGACACAGGTCTGAATACTGGTGGAATGGGAGCTATCTCTCCAGTACCTTTTTTAGATGAAAAGTTAATGTTAAAGATTAAAAATCAAATTATTGAACCGACATTAAAGGGTCTAAAAAATGAAGCCATTGATTTCTCAGGTTTTATTTTTTTCGGGTTAATTAATGTTAATGGTAATCCATATGTAATTGAATATAATGTTCGGCTAGGTGACCCTGAAACTCAAGTAATTTTACCTAGAATAAAATCTGATTTCTTAAAATTATTAATTAATATAGATAATCAAAGTGAATTTGAAAAAAATCAATTACTTATTAATGAAGAAGCTACATCAACTGTTATTTTGACTTCCGGAGGATATCCTGAAAATTATCAAAAAGGTGCTCATGTGAAAGGTGTCGAAGATGTAAAAAATGCACTTATATTTCATGCAGGTATGAAAAAAGAAAAGGAAAAATACTTAACGAATGGAGGGAGGGTTTTATCAATAACTGGACAAGCACCAACATTACAACAAGCTTTAAAAATAAGTTATAGCAATATTAAAAAAATAAAATTTAATAATGCATACTACCGAAAAGATATCGGATTTGATGTTACTTAAATGAATTTCTTTAAAGAGATAAAAAATCCAGCAGAAAATAATAAAACTAATAATAAGTTAAAATAATTACCTAATACAGGCAGAACGGTAAAAGATGTTTGAAATAAATCACCCAAGCAGTAAAAAAAATCTGTCATTATTGATATATTAAGTTTAATACAAACAAATTTACTATATTATTTTAAACAAAAATATATGAAATGTTGAAAATTCTTGGATTATTTTTTTTAATACTATTAAGTGGCTCCATATTAAATCACTCTATTATTCAAAACAGAACCATTAAAATTCCAAGCATAATTACTTTTATAGTTTTCGTCTTTTTATCACTACCACTTATTGAAAAATACAATAATTTGAATATAGCAATTAATCTTCTATTATTGACTTTAATATATACTCAAATAATAAGTTTCCATGAATCAACCAGCCCTAAAAAAAAAATACTTAAAAGTGGTTTTTTTCTAGGTTTAATGAGCTTAATAAATACAGATTTTTTTTTATTTTTTTTACTTATTTTTTTTACTTTAATCTATTATAACCAAATAAGTTGGAGACACTTATCAGTTCTATTAATTGGTGTTATCTATCCATGGTTGATTTATTATAGTTTACACTTTATTAATTTTAATTTACAGCTTGATATATATAATAATCATAGTCTAAAAGAAGAGAATATTTATCATTTTCAAGATAATTTCATTCATTTATTTGTCACATTAATAATCTTAACACTTTCATTAAAAGAACTATCTATAAATTTTTATAAAAAAAGTGAACAAGCAAAAAAAGCTTTTAATGTACTTTTTGTACTTGCATTCTTAATTTTATTTCACTTGATGCTGTTTCAGTCATTAACAATTCTTTACTTCTTGATAGTGCCATTTACTATAATAGTTTCCAATTATTTAATTTATATTAAATCAAAAAAAATACAAACATTTTTACTAGGTTTGTTACTTATATCATTTATGTTTAAATTTTTATAATTATGACTTTTGGTGTTGTTGTGTTCCCAGGCTCTAATTGCGATGAAGATGCAGTATATGCATTAAAAAATATTTTAGGACAGAATGTCGTTAAATTATGGCATAAAGATTCGAACTTTAAAAATGTGGATTTTATAATTCTGCCTGGTGGATTTTCCTATGGTGACTATTTGAGATCAGGTGCTATTGCAAAATTTTCTCCAATAATGGATAAAATAATTGAATTTGCTAATAATGGAGGATTTGTTCTTGGAATTTGTAATGGTTTTCAAATTTTATGTGAGGCTAATTTATTACCTGGTACATTAATCCGAAATGAAAATCATAATTTTATTTGCAAAAATATTTTTATTAAACCCCAGCATAATCTTACTATTTTTACTGAAAATACTGGAAAGAAAGGTGTGTTTAAGATACCAATTGCACATGCTGAAGGTTGCTATTATGCTAATGAAAATACATTACAAGAAATTATTGATAATAAACAAATTATTTTTAAATACTGTAATGAAAATGGTGAAATAAACAAAAGTGCTAATCCAAATGGATCATTAAAAAATATTGCAGGTATTTGCAATGCGAACAGAAACGTTTTTGGTATGATGCCTCACCCTGAAAGAGCATGTGATCCAAAACTAAATAATATAGACGGTAAACTGATTTTAGAAGGTGCAATAAGAATATTTAGAGATATGGGGAAGTAATTAATTCCATATCATAGCACCGATTAATTAATTATTAATTAACAACTTCCCCACCCCAATACTATCTCTACTATATAATAAACAATTATCGTGCCAAACATAATTAGAACAACATTTATAACTATATAGTATATCCTCGTTGAAAATTAAATTATGAAAAATGACTAATATATAATTGTTTCCTATAGATATATCCTAATACTCTAGGGTCTATATTATCAATTAATATTTTTTTAATTGAATACATCTCATCTTCTAGATCTAAAGATTGAGATTGAGTATTAAGTAACAACTCTATAATTGATGGGTCAAAATTAAAAAGAAAAGAAAAATTTTTTCTAATAATTGATGAGGAAATGGAAAGTAATGGCGCATCAATTAATTGATGATGTGAAAAATCTTTCATTTGATTTTTAACTGATTTCAACTGAAAGTCTATTGTTTCTGAATTACCACGTCTATATACAAATAATTTAAAATTATTTAATATAAACTCTGAATTTCTCCATTCACAATTTAAAAGGCTTTTATAGTTATCAAGTCCTAAAATTATAGCAAAGTCATATTTATTTGTATATTTTTCCAGAATGTATTGAAGTGTCTGATAAGTATAATTAGGTGATTTTAATTTGAACTCTAAATCCGAAGCATATAGCTTTTCATAATCATTAACTGCAATATTTACCATGTTAAACCTGTCTTGCTTAGAAGAAATTTCTTCTGATTTTTTGAACGGACTTACAGGAGTAACGATAAACCAAATTTGATCAAATAATGACTCAATACTTTTGGCTAAATGAATATGACCTTTATGAATAGGGTCGAATGTTCCAAATAACAAGCCTATTTTCATGAACAAATAAATGTATTTACTAAACTATATATCTTTTTTTTAGATAAATCTAAATCATCATTGACTAATTGATAGTCCATCTCCTTTCCAATAGATATTTCGTGTTTCATTTTATTAACTCTAAAATCAATTTCATTCACTGAATCCGAACCTCTACTAATTAATCTTTCTCTAGCAATTAAAATTGATGGAGTTTGTATAAAAATACTAGCAGCATTATGATTAAAGAATTTTTTTATTGACAAAGCCCCGTAGACATCAACATCAAATAAAATATTTTTACCGGAATTTAATATTTCTAATGTCTTGCTTTTAAGTGTACCATAAAAGTGGTCTTCATATACTTCTTCCCACTCTAAAAAATCATTTGCTTGTATTCTTTTTTTAAATTCATGAAGTGGAAGAAAAAAATAATGTTTTCCATCAACTTCATAGTCTCTTTTACTTCTACTACAAGCAGAAATTGAAAATTTTAAATTTAATTCTTCACAAGAAAGAAGGTGATTAATTAAGGTGGTTTTACCTACACCACTAGATCCTGAAATAATAATTATTTTATTTGAGTTTAACATCATACAATATTTAATAATTGTTCTTTTGTTTTTTCAATTTGCTCTTTCATTAAAACAACAAGCTTTTGGATTTCAAAATTATTTGCTTTAGAGCCAATAGTATTTATTTCTCTTAAAATTTCTTGAGATATAAAATTTAATTTTTTTCCAACAACTAATTCATTTTTTAAAACTTCTAAAAAAAAATTACAATGATGCTGCAGGCGGATTCTTTCCTCCGTAATATCATTTTTTTCAAAATAATATATCATTTCTGACTCTAGTTTTGCACGGGAATAGTCTGCTTTTTGTGTTTTTAATTCATTATAAATTTTAGATTTTTTTAATTTTAACCTTTTTAATTCCAGTGGTCTTAACTGTTTTATAATTTTTAAAATTATTTTAATATAATTTTTTATTTCTCTGATTAATACGCGACCTTCTTTTTTTCTGTAATTATTGAGTTTCTTAACCTCAATTTGTACAATTTTTAATATTTCTTTTTCAAAATTATTATTAATGTTTAATTTCTGATTGTAAAATATATCTGGTAAATGTACAACAGCATTTAAAATAGCATCAGAATTCACATCTGGCATAATTTTTTTAATTTTCTGAATATATGAATCGATTTTTGATTTATTTAATGCCTTATTTGAAAAATCAGATTGCTCTAGGATAGATAATGATATTTTACCTCTTACTAACTCTTTAATCACTAATTTTCGTAAATCGGTTTCTAAATGAACTAAATAAAAAGGAATCTTAATGTTTAAATCTAATCCTTTTGAGCTATTTAAAGACTTAATAACAAGTGAGTAATTATTATTATTAATTTTAAAATCTTTTTTTATATAACCTGTCATTGAAATCATAAGAAAATAGTAATAATGATTTACAATATACAAAAGGTGCATTAATGATTAATGTCTTTTAATAACAAAATATACTCCTGTAAAAATAAGAATAGCTGAAAATAGTTTAATAACAGTTAAAATATCTTTTCCAAAGATAATAGATATTATAGTTGCTAAAAGAGGTTGCAAATAAATATAAAACGCAACAGATGAAGCTTTAAGGTTAGAAATTGCATATATATTTAAAAAATATGCTCCACAAGTTGTAAATAATACAACATATAATATTTTTAAGTATATATTCATAGGAATAATAGAAAAATTGATTTGGGTGAAATCAGACCATGTTATTGGTAATAAAATTAATAAGCCTATTATAAATACTGTTTTTAAAACAGTAATTGGATGATACTTGACCATCATAGATTTTATTAAAATTAAATAAACAGCATATGAAGTAGCATTTATAAAAACTAAAAAATCTCCTAAATTATTAATACTAAATCTAAAATTTCCATTTGTAATTAATAACGAGGCTCCTAATAGCCCACACATTACTCCAAATAGAGATTTAGTAGTAAAATGCTCTTTAAGAAAAAAGAGAGAGATTACATATACTATTACGGGAGTTGAAATCATAATCAAAGAAGCATTTATTGGAGTTGTTAAATTTAGTCCCTCAAAAAAACACAACATATTTACCACTATACCAAATAATGCACACAAACAAAGGTACATGAGGTCTTTTGAAGCTAATTTTTCTTTAATAAAAGAAAAATGAATTATAAAAAATATAATTCCTGCACCAAATACTCTAATCAAAATAAATGCTTTAGGGGAAACATATAGTGGCATTACATCCTTAGCAAGGATATAATTAATTGCATATATAGCATTTGCTAAAATTAATGCTAAATGTGAATATATAAGTCTATTCATTTGATACTACTAATTAATATACTTTTTTTAAATTTGAACAAAAATAAAATATTATGAAATTTGGCACAAAAGTTATCCACTCTGGATTAAAAACTGATGTAGCTACTGGAGCTATAATTACACCTATATATCAAACATCAACATATGTTCAAAAAAAACCTGGGGAAAATTTAGGATATGAATACTCACGCACAGCAAATCCAACAAGAACAGCACTAGAGCAAAGTATTGCATCCATCGAAAATGGTAAGTTTGCTATATGTTATTCAAGTGGGATGGGAGCAGCGGATGCAATAATAAAATTGCTAAAGCCTGGTAATACAATTGTATCTAATAAAGATATTTACGGGGGAACTTATAGAATGTTTGAACAAGTCTTTACTAATTTTGGATTAAAATTTAAATATACAGATTTAAAAAATCCAAAAAACTTACTTGATGAAATTAACAGTGAAACAAAATTAATTTGGCTGGAAACACCTTCTAACCCATTATTAGAAATAATTAATATCAAAGCAATAAAAAAATTAATCGACAAAAGAAAAGATATAATAATAGTTGTAGATAATACGTTTGCTAGCCCTGCATTACAAAATCCACTAAATCTTGGAGCTGATATTGTATTACATTCTGCAACAAAATATTTAGGAGGTCACTCAGATTTAGTTATGGGAGCACTTATTACTAATAACAAAACATTATATAATAAATTATTTTTAATCACAAAAAGTTGCGGTGCAGTACCAGGCCCGATGGATTGTTTTCTTGCACTAAGAGGCATCAAAACTTTAGATGTTAGAATGCAAAAACATTGTAAAAATGCACATAAAATAAATCAATTTTTATCTAATTGTAGTAAAATTGGAAATATCTACTGGCCAGGCAGAAGAAATCATCCAAACCATCTAGTTGCAAAAAAACAAATGAAAGATTTCGGAGGCATGATGTCATTTACACTTAAAAATAACTCATTTAATAATGCTGTTAAAATTATAAAAAATACTAAATTATTTAAACTTGCTGAATCATTAGGGGGAGTAGAATCTTTAATATCTCATCCTGCATCTATGACACATGCAAGTATTCCAAAGAAAGAACGAGAAAAAAATAATTTATCTGAATCTCTAATTAGAATTAGTATTGGTATTGAAGATCATGAAGATTTAATTAAGGACTTATCACAAGCAATTAATAAAATAAATTAATTAAATTCCAATAAAAACTATTTTTATTATAAATAGCTGGTAAAAGTCGCTAAAATAATAAAAAAAATAATCTAAAGTACTGACTGTGAGATAGTTAAGTGATCTGTTATTCAATGCACAATTTGATGTTAATAAAACTGTTATTTTTAATAAAAAAAAATATACTTAACAGATTTAAAATCTTGAAATATAATTTTTTTTAATAAATTTTAAAACTACGATGAAATTTAAAAATTATTTGGAAATCAATAATAAGGATTCTTAAATTTGCGATTGTAATAACTAAAAAATTTTTGTTATGAATACAGCTTTTAAAAATTTAGGTGAATTTATTAAAGGTCTTACTGGTTTAGTAATGTCTTTAATTGGTTTAGGAATACTTCTTCAAGTTGCAGGTGTCGGTGGATTTATTGATGTGATTGGAGCTATTGGAGATGCTATTGGTAGAATTGGAAACGATTTTACTGGATTAGTTACGTTACTAGTTGTTTTAGCATTCCTAAAGTAATCATCTTTTTGAATAAGAAAAGCCCGCCCAACAGCGGGCTTTTTTTTATTTCTAAATTAATTATATTAAGTTTGATTAATAACAAATAACAACTTCGAAATGAAAAAAATAATTTCAAGAATAAAAAATATGCTTACTCAAGGAATTGAAGTTGCGGTTCCTTTTCTCTGTCTTGGTGTAGTTGTACAATTAATAATTGGCTCTCCACTTCTTGGATGGAATGCTGTGGGTAATATATCATCTGCGATTGGTCAATTTGGTCAAGCAAATTTTATTGGTGTTGCTGCATTATTAATTTTATATTCATACATCAATAAATAGATTTTACCATTTTAACTTAATGTGCATCTAACCAATTTGTTCCAAATCCAATCTCTACTTTAAGTGGAACGGTAGTATTATAAACACTTTCCATATTTTTCTTTACAAGTTTTTTAACAATATCTTTCTCCTCTAAAGGCACATCAAAAACAAGTTCATCATGAACTTGAAGCACCATTTTTGATTTTAATTTTAATTTGTCAAATTCTCTGTCAATATTTATCATAGCTAACTTAATTAAATCTGCTGCTGAGCCTTGAATTGGCATATTAACGGCATTACGTTCATCGTGAGATCTAATAAAAGAATTCCTAGAATTTATATTTCTTAAATATCGCTTTCTACCTAAAATTGTTTTTACAAAGCCATTTGTACGAGCAAAATCAATCTGATTATCAATAAATAATTTTAAACGAGGATATGTGGAAAAATACATATTAATAAGGTCTGCAGCTTCCTTTCTATTTAATGCACTTTGCTCACTTAATCCAAATGCTGAGACACCATAAATAATTCCAAAATTAACAGTTTTTGCACTTAACCTCATATCAGATGTGACTTTATCTAAATCAATTTTAAAAACCTTAGATGCAGTTGTAATATGAATATCCTCATTATTTAAAAAAGATTCTATCATGGTTTTTTCCTTACTTAACTCTGCAATTAATCTCAATTCAATTTGGGAATAATCTGCGGCCATTAAGATATGGCCTTTGGATGGAATAAATGCACGTCTTACTTCTTTACCAGAGGATTTTCTAATAGGAATGTTCTGTAAATTTGGAGAACTAGAACTTAATCTACCAGTATTTGTTATCGTTTGATTAAATGTTGTATGTATTTTATTATCATATTTATCAATTAATAATTGTAATGCATTGACATAAGTGCTTAATAATTTTTGATATGTTCTAAATAACAATATATCATCTATAATTTTATGTTTATCTCTAATTTTTCGTAATTCTGATTCACTTGTAGAAAATTGACCTGATTTAGTTTTTTTTGGTTTTGCAACTAACTTCATTTTTAGAAACAATATATCACCTAACTGCTTTGGAGAGGCTATATTAAATCGCTCATTTGCATGCAGAAAAATACTTTTTTCTAAATTATTTATTTTACTAGTTAATTTTTTTGAATACTCAATTAATGATTGAACATCTAAATGTATTCCGTGAAATTCCATATTTAACAAAACATTTACAAGCGGTAACTCAACATCGTAAAATAATTTTATTAAACTTCCATCTTCAATTAAAGCTAATAATATGTCCTTTAATTTAATAAGTACTCGTGAACTCTCAATTAAATAACTACTTATATCTTCTTTTAAAGTTAAATCTAATAGGTCTATATTAATCGTCTCTATATCGTATTTCTGTAATAATCCAGAAAGAGTTCTATTACTATCTGGATTAAGCAGATAATCAGCAATTGTAATATCAAAGAATTTACCATTAAGAGATAACTGATGTTTTTTTAATAAAAACAAGAAATCTTTTGACTGCCAAAAAATTTTTTCCGAATCTTCAGAAGAAAAGATAGGGCGAAACATCTTTATTAAATCATCAAAATTTAACTCATCATTAAATATTATATAATGACTTTGGTTATAAGATTGAGAAAAAGATAATCCAATTAAAATATTATGCTTATTATACAATTGAAAAAAAGCAATTGGCTGATTAAGTTTTATTTTTTTTAAACAATTGCTTAATGAAGAAATACTCGTAATTTGATTTCCATATTGGATAATAGAATTTTTTAATTTAGTATCTACACTAAACATATCTAGTTGCCCATTGTTTTTAGAATTATTTTTAACTAAATCTGATTTTTTTACTATCAACGATAGCCTTTCTAAGACTCTTTTAAATTCTAATTCATTGAAAATTTCATTTAATTCAACAATATTAGGGTCTGAAAATTGTAAATCATCAGAGTTTAAATTAATAGGTGCATTTGTGATAATGGTAGCTAATTTTTTTGAAAGAAAAGCCTTATCTTTAGAAGTAAGTATTTTTTCCTTCAGCTTTCCTTCATTAAACTCATTTATCCTAGAATACATTTCCTCAATTGAACCATATATTTTAAGTAATTTAGATGCCGTTTTGGGACCAACTCCTGCTATACCAGGTATATTATCAACGGCATCACCTACCATTCCTAAAAAATCTATTACTTGCTCAACATTATCGATATTAAATCTTTCACATACTTGATTAACATCCCAAATTTCGCTTGGATTACCACGATTACTAGGTCTATACATAAATGTAGATTTTGAAACTAATTGTGCAAAATCTTTATCCGGTGTTAACATATAAGTTTGAAAATTTTGTTTTTCGGCCTGTTTTGCTAATGTGCCTATTACATCATCGGCCTCAAAACCATCAAGTAATAAAATGGGAATATTAAATGCATTTAATATTTTTTTAATATATGGAATCGCTGATGAAATACCTTCCGGCATGGAGTCCCTATTAGCTTTGTATTCAACATATTCAATGTGACGATGTGTTTTTTTAGGTGTATCAAATACAACGCCAAGATATTGAGGTTTCTCAGAGTTTATTAAATCAATTAATGTATTTGTAAATCCATAAATTGCAGATGTGTCAAAGCCTTTGGAAGTGATACGAGGGTTTTTTGAAAATGCAAAAAATGCTCTATAAATTAATGCATAGGCATCAATCAAAAATAATTTTTTTTCTCCTTTAGAAATCATTAATAATATTTTTCAGTAGTAAATGTAAACAATTAATAAAAAATTAATTACTTTGAGTCCAATGGATTGGAAAAAAATAATTAATTGGCTTAATGAACCTGTATTAAACATATCTATTACAATATTTCGTATTGTATTTGCATCTGTACTACTAATTCAAACATATTATTTTTTAGTTTCTGGATTTATTGAAAATAATATAATAAAACCATTTATATTATTTCCATTTATTAAAGGACTTGAGCCTCTTTCAGAGTTTAATTTAATTCTCACCGGTTATTTGATGTTAGTTGCAAATATCGGTATGTTATTTAATAAAATAAGTCGTGTTTCTACACTGGTATTTTTGTTATGCTTTACTTACTTCTGGCTTTTAGATAAATCATATTATAATAATCACTATTATTTTATATCTATTATATGTTTTTTAATTTGTGTTACTGGTGTACATAGTAACTTTAAATTCAAAACATATGTTCCTAGATTTTCAATTTTAGCATTACAATATATGGTTGTTATAATATACTTTGTAGGGGGCATCAATAAACTAAACCCATACTGGCTTATTGAATTACAACCAATGTCATTTATTTTAGAAGCTAAATGTGATCAAACTGAAAATATGCTATTTATTAATCCTTTATTAATTGCATGCATGTCTTACTTCGGATTATTATTTGATTTATTTATAGGATTTATTTTAATACTTAAAAAATCAAGATTTATTGGATTCATTTTTGTTATTGTCTTTAATATTATTAATCATTTTCTATTTGCTAAGATAGGTGAAATTGGAATCTTCCCTTTTGTAATGATTGCTACTTTAATTCTTTTTATTGAACCCGATTATTTCAATAAAATACTCCGTATTAATGATGAAGATAAAAAACCACAAAAAAACTATCAATTCACTAATAGATTTATATGTCTTTTTCTTATAATCCAATTATTATTACCTTTCAGACATGTTTTTTTCAAAGGATATGTTGATTATAACGGAATAGGTCAAAGATTTTCATGGAGAATGAAAACTATGTGCAAAGAATCTTTAACTCCAGGAAGAATCAATTTTAAAGTATATCGAGAAGCCTTCGATAAAAACAAAAGGGGTGGTATTCTTTTTCTTGGATTTAACCTTAATAATATGGAAAGTTTTCTTAATACTAAACTAGGCATTGAAAGTAATTTATATTTAACCGATAACCAAAAAGAAAAATTATTATACTATCCTGATTTACTTCCTTCCTTTGCTACAGCTATAGAAAAGATAATACATACTGAAATTTTAAAAAAATATAATAATGACCTCAACTTCCTAATATATGCAGAAATCAATGTAAAATTTATGGATAGAGTTGCTCAAAATATGATTAACCCTAATATTGATCTCACATCAATAACTAGTAACTCAATAAATACTAATTATTGGTTATTGGATTTAAAACAAAAACCCTGGGAAATTGATTAAGATATTACTCATTATATATAACTTCTAATACTGTCTGCCCCACAGCTTTTAGTGTTTTTTTATCTATAATACTTATGTTATCTGTGTGCTTATGGTGGTGGGCATTAAATCGATTATGTGTATTTTCGTCATATTCCACTATGTTAATAGTAGGAATATGAATAAGATTATTTATATATAAATGATCATCTATAATTGGAGGTGTTTTTTTAGAAACAAAGTAATTTGAATAACCATTTTTTGATGCTAATTCCCAAACTTTTTCAACAATTCGTGAACCAAATTGAACAGAAACACCCTCTTTAGTAAACTTAGCATCTTTACCCCCCACCATATCTAACAAAATGCCGAAATCAGCAAAATAATTTTCTTTATGAGGATTCTTTGCCCAATATTGAGAACCTAAACACCAAGTATCTGGTTTTTGATTAATCACATTACTTGGCTGACCCTGATCTTCTACATCGAAAAAAATTATGTCTATACCAATAGATGTGTTATTTAATGAGATTTGACGTGCTATTTCTAATAACACACCAACCCCACTTCCTCCATCATTTGCTCCTAAAATAGGTTTATCTACATCTTTAACATCATTATCAGCTATAAATCTACTATCCCAATGAGCACACAATAGAATTCTTTTGTATTGATTAGAATTAAATGAAGCAATGATATTTTTCATACCCATTTTATACCCATCATATCTATTTACTATTTGATGTTGTGTTTTCACAATTGCACCAAACCTATTAAGACTATTAATTAAATAATTATAACATTGTTCATGTGCAATAGAATTAGGAACACGAGGTCCAAATTCAACTTGCTTTTCTATAAAGAAGAATGCAGAATCTACATTAAAAGAGGGCACATCAGCTGTTAAGCTATTATCTAGCTTTGCTTGAACAGATTTATTTTTTTCTGTACAAGAAAATAAACCTATAATTATTATTATACTAATTTTTATAATTCCAAGTCGCTCCATCTTTTGTGTCTTTTATCTGAATACCTAATTCATTTAGAGTGTTTCTAATTTTATCTGCTGTTTCCCAATTCTTATTTATTTTAGAAGTATTTCTAATCTCAAGTATTAATTTCATTAAACCATCTATGCTATCCGAATTTGTTTCCTGTGTAATATTAGAGAGACCAAAAATATTAATAACATATTTATGAGTTAATGCTTTTATTTTATTAATATCATCAATAGATAAATCTTGTTTGCCTTCATTTACAGAATTAATAATTTTAACTAAATCAAATAAATATGATAAAACGATTGGGGTATTTAAATCATCATTCATAGCTTGATCACATTTAAGCTCAAAATCTGAAATATCAATAGTTGAGTGTTGCTTAGGATTTAAATTATTTAATGTTTTAAGTGCATTAAATAATCTAACCAAGCCTTTTTCTGCTGCCTGTAGTGCATCGTTTGAAAAATCTATGGTGCTTCTATAATGAGCTTGTAAAAGAAAAAATCTTATCACCATCGGATGATATGCTTGCTTTAATTTATTATGACTACCATTGAAAAACTCATCAAGAGTTATAAAATTCCCTAACGATTTTCCCATTTTTTGACCTCCAATAGTAATCATATTATTATGCATCCAATATTTAGCTGCTGATTTCTTATTTGCGGCACAACATTGTGCTATTTCTGCTTCATGATGAGGAAAAATTAAATCCATTCCTCCGCCATGAATATCAAACTCATCTCCTAAATATTTACAACTCATCGTTGAACACTCAAGATGCCAACCAGGAAAACCATCTCCCCAGGGTGAGGACCATCTCATAATATGTTCTGGAGATGCCTTTTTCCATAAAGCAAAATCAACTTGATTTTTCTTATCTGACTGACCATCTAATTCTCTAGTATTATCCATTAAATCTTCAATATTTCTCCCAGATAATACTCCATAATTATTTGTCTGATTATATTTTACAACATCAAAATATACTGAGCCATTTACTTCGTAAGCAAAACCATTATTAATAATTTTATTTATCATGTCTATTTGCTCAATAATATGACCTGAGGCGGTTGGCTCTATACTTGGACTATCTACATTTAATTTGCTCATAGCATCATGATATTTTTTTGTGTAAAAATGTGCAACCTCCATAGGTTCTAATTGTAGAGATTTTGCTTTTTCTCCAATTTTATCACCTCCTTCATCAGCATCATTTAATAAGTGTCCTACATCAGTAATATTTCTAACATACCTCACTTTATATCCTAGATGTTTTAAATACCTAAATAAAATATCAAATGTAATAGCTGGTCTTGCATGACCAAGATGGGGTTCGCCATATACCGTTGGTCCACATACATACATTTTAACAGAATCAAATTTAATGGGTTTAAAAACCTCTTTATTTCCACTTAAAGTATTATATATTTTAAAATCTTTCATCTAATTATTCTTATATCTATTTCTCAAATTTAAGATAATATCATTAACCATTTGTGATAAATTAAAATTCGGCTCCCAACCCCAGTCATTTCTTGCATGAAAATCATTAATTGATTGAGGCCAACTTTTAGCTAAATCATCCCTTTCATCTGGTTGATAAGTTATTTTAAAATCCTTAAAATGTTTTTTTATTTCTTGTGCTAATTGTTTAGGATTAAAATGTAAAGATGATAAATTATATGAGGTTCTTATTTTTATATTATCAGTAGGGGCTTCCATAATACCGATTGTCGCCTTAATTGCATCATTCATATACATCATAGGTAAAATTCTATTTTGGGATAAAAAGCATGTAAATTTTTTATTTTTAAAGGCTTTGTGAAATATGTCTACAGCATAATCCGTAGTACCTCCACCAGGCATCGACTCCCACCCAATTAATCCCGGATACCTAATGCTACGAACATCTATTCCGAATTTATAATGATAATAATTGCATAAATTCTCCCCTGCTAATTTACTAACACCATAAATAGTAGTTGGCTCTGCTACATCATACTGATCTACATTATCTTTAGGAGTGGTAGGGCCAAAAACTGCGATAGAACTAGGCCAAAATATTTTTTGAATTTTTTTATCTTTTGCAAAATTTAAAATATGTAATAAACCGTTTATATTTAAATCCCATGCTTTACTAATATTTTGCTCTCCTTTTGCAGATAAATAAGCTGCTAATAAATAAACATCCGTAATATTATATTTAGTGATTATGTTTAGTAATTTTTCTTTATCCAAAACACTACAAGCTTCAAAAATAAATTTAGTTGAAATTTTTGGAGTTTTTAAATCAGTTCCTACTACATTTTCAAAACCAAATTTTTCACCTAATTTATTAGTTAAAACTGTTCCAATCTGACCATTTGAACCAATTACTAATATCTTTTTATTTGAAAACATAAATTTGAATATATCAACAAATATATAATCTATTAATTATCTTTGATTTATGTCAGCAGAAAAAAATAAAATTTTGTATAATAAATTTAGTAGAGAAGATTTAAAAAAAGAATTATCTCAAGAAAATTTTGATAGAATAACACTTTCTTTTTATAAATATGTTTTAATTAAAGATCCGCTTGCTTTAAGAAATCAATTATTTATAGAATGGGACAATTTAAAAATAAAAGGACGAATATACATCGCAAAAGAAGGTGTCAATGCTCAATTATCGTGCCCTAAACCTAACTGGAATAAATTTATTAATTCTGTACATTCTGTTAAAGGTTTTGATAACATTCCATTCAAAATAGCAATAGAAGAAAACCGAATATCTTTTTTAAAACTAACAATCAAAGTAAAAAAACAAATTGTTGCAGACGGTCTTGAAGAAAATGAATACGATGTAACTAATGTCGGTACTCACTTAAATGCTAGAGATTGGAATAAATTTATGGCTAATGGTGCAATTGTGGTCGATGTTAGAAATCATTATGAAAGTAGAATTGGGCATTTTAAAGATGCAATAAAGCCTGATGTTGACACATTCCGAGAAGAACTTCCATTAATAAAAGAGAAATTAAAAAATAAAAAAAATGATAAAATTTTACTTTACTGTACAGGTGGAATTAGATGTGAAAAAACTAGTTCCTACTTAAAACATCACGGCTTTAAAGATGTCAATCAATTACACGGTGGAATTATTGAATATGCTAAACAAATCAAAAAATATAAACTAGAAAATAACTTTATTGGGAAAAACTTTGTCTTTGATGATAGGTTAATTGAAACAATATCTAATGATATAATTGGATCATGTGATCAATGTGGTAATAAGTGTGATGATTATACAAATTGTAATTATGTCGATTGTAATTTACTCTTTATACAATGTAAAAATTGTCAAAAAAAATATGATGGGTGCTGCAATAATGAATGTCAAGAACTATCTAAACTTCCTAAAGAAACACAAAAACAAATTAGAAAAAATAGAAGAAAACCTACATTAACTTCATTTAAAAAAAGTATCCGACCACAAGAAAATATTATTAAAAGAAACGGAAACTCTTGATAATAATTATATTTACAATATAATTATTAAACTATGCCTTTTTACCATAAACTTGGAAATATACCAAATAAAAGACATACTATATTTAAATCTGAATCTGGAAAACATCGTTACGAAGAGTTATTTGGAACAATTGGTTTTGTAGGTATGTCATCACTATTATACCATACTCAAAGACCTACTCAGGTAAAAAATATTCTTAAAAAAGAAAATTTAATCCCTGAAATTGCTGTAGAAAATAATATAAAATCTAGACTTTTAAAGGGCTTTGATTTACCTAAAAACAAAAGTTATTTAGAAAGTAGAAATCCTATACTAGTCAACAACGATTGCCATATTTCACTTGCTGCACCTAAAGAATCTATGACAGATAAATTTTATAAAAATACTGATGCAGATGAATTAATTTTTATTCATAAAGGCTCTGGGACACTAAAAACAATGCTTGGTAATTTAAATTTTTCATATGGTGACTACCTTTTAATTCCGAGAGGAATTATATATCAAATAGAATTTGATGATGAAGATAATCGACTTTTTATAGTAGAATCTTTCCACCCTATATTGACTCCAAAAAGATACAGAAATCATTTTGGGCAATTATTAGAACATGCACCTTATTGTGAAAGAGATATTAGACGACCTAATAATTTAATTACAAAAGATGAAAAAGGTGATTTTTTAATGATGATAAAAAAAGAAGGTATAATGCATCATGTTGTATATGGAGCTCACCCATTTGATGTTGTTGGATGGGACGGTTATAATTATCCGTATGCATTTTCAATTCATGACTTTGAGCCAATTACTGGAAGAATTCATCAACCACCTCCTGTTCATCAAACTTTTGAAACAGATGCATTTGTAGTTTGCTCTTTCTGTCCTAGATTATATGATTATCACCCTAATTCAATTCCAGCTCCATACAATCATAGTAATATAGACTCTGACGAGGTTCTTTATTATGTTGATGGTGATTTTATGAGTAGAAATCATATTGAAAAAGGATATATAAGTTTACACCCGGCAGGCATACCTCATGGGCCTCACCCAGGGGCAATGGAAAGAAGTATTGGGCAAAAAGAAACAAAAGAATTAGCAGTTATGGTAGATACTTTTAAGCCTTTAAAACTAACTAAAGTAGCTATCAGTTTAGATGATGGAGAATACTATAAATCATGGATTGAATAATGGATAAAAAATTAAAAAAAATATTTCCTGAAGCAAAGGATTTTCTTCCAATTCACGGAACAGATTATGTAGAATTTTATGTAGGCAATGCAAAGCAGGCTGCACATTTTTATAAAACTGCATTTGGCTTTCAGTCTTTAGCATATTCTGGACTAGAAACAGGTGATACTACTAAAACATCTTATGTTCTATCTCAAGAAAAAATTCGTATAGTTCTTACAACACCAATGTCCGGAAATACCGAAATCGAAGAACATATTACTAAACATGGTGACGGTGTTAAAATAATTGCACTTTGGGTTGATGATGCTAAAAAAGCATGGGAAGAAACAACTAAAAGAGGAGCTAAATCTTATGAACGTCCCAATGAAATATCAGACAACAATGGGTCGGTTATTCGCTCAGGAATTCATACTTATGGAGATACTGTTCACTTATTTATTGAAAGAAAAAATTTTAATGGTATTTTCCTGCCTGGATTTAAACAATGGGATTCAGAATATAATCCCGAACCTGTCGGATTAAAATACATTGATCATATGGTAGGAAATGTAGGATGGAATGAAATGAATATATGGGAAGAATTCTATAGAGATGTAATGGGTTTTGCTAATTTAATTACATTTGATGATAAAGATATTTCTACTCAATATACTGCACTAATGAGTAAGGTTATGACTAATGGAAATGGAAGAATTAAATTCCCAATTAATGAGCCTGCAGAAGGTGCTAAAAAATCTCAAATTGAAGAATACCTAGAGTTTTATAACGGGCCTGGATGTCAACATATTGCTATAGCTACGGATGACATTATCAATACTGTTAAAGAGATGAAGCTTAGAGGTGTTGAGTTTTTACATGTACCAAAATCATACTATGATACTGTATTTGATCGTGTTGGTAAAATTGATGAAGAAATAACCAAAATTCGAGACTTAAGTATTTTGGTAGATCGTGATGAAGAAGGATATTTACTACAAATATTTACTAAGCCTGTGGAAGATAGACCTACATTATTTTTTGAAATTATTCAAAGGAAAGGAGCTCAATCATTTGGTAAAGGAAATTTTAAAGCATTATTTGAAGCAATCGAGCTAGAGCAAGAAAAAAGAGGAACCTTAATTTAATTATATGATATATATTATAATAGCAGCATTAGCAACAATTATCATTATCTCTCATTTTCTAAATATTTTCTCTGACAAAACTGGAGTGCCTTCTGTTTTAATACTAATACTATTTGGTATGTTATTACAGCTTGATCAAGCCTGGTTTAATTTTGAAATAATTGATAAATCTATTCAAAAGCCACTATTGAAAATACTAGGAACAGGTGGCTTGATTTTGATTTTACTGGAAGCTGCTCTTGATTTAAAATTGAATAAAACAATGATATATGCATCTATAAAAGCATTTATTTCTGGCTCATTAGGGCTGATTGTAACTGCATTAGCAGGAGCATATATTCTTCAGTATTGGTTTAATGATTTGAATTTTTTATCTGGTCTATTTTTTGCTACTCCATTAGCAATATTAAGTAGTGCGATTATTATTCCAAGTACACATACATTCCCAGAGGATAAAAAATCTTTTTTAATCTATGAAAGTACTTTTTCTGATGTTTTGGGTTTATTAATGTTTGAAATACTACTTGGTGTATTTGCACATGGAAACATTAGTGTATCTAAAGTAGTTGGGGAACTCGGGCTTTCTATTATTTTCTCAATCGTAATTAGCATTATTTTAATTTATATATTTCAGAGAATTAAAAGTACAACTAAACTGTTTTTACTTTTTGCTATTTTAATGCTTTTATATTCAATTGGCCATGCACTTAAATTATCTGCACTTTTAATTGTTTTAACTTTTGGTCTCATATTAAATAATTACGAAACTGTTTTTAGAGGTGCTTTGTCAAAATTTATTAACCATAATAGCGTAAATAATATACAGGACGGATTTAAAATTATAATTCAAGAAAGTGCATTTGTAGTTAGAACATTTTTCTTTATTGTATTTGGTTACTATGTAGCACTCGAAAAAATAGTTGACCCTGAATATATTGTCCCAATAGCAATAATTAGCTTAATGCTAATAGCAGCAATATATTTAATTAGATTCACAATTCTATTACCAACCTTAAGGACATCAACATGGCCTGAAGTTTTTTTAGCTCCAAGAGGTTTAATCACTATTTTATTGTTTTTCTCTATTCCTGACACATTATTAGATGGAAATTTAGAATTGGAAAATATACGAGAGAATATTATCCCAGGAGTATTTTTATGTGTAATTCTTGGCAGCACATTAGCTATGAGTAATGCATTAATTGGCTTTAAAAAAATACAAAATCTGTTGCAGGAATCTGATGATGACACAATTAAAATTTCTGACACACCAGAAGTCTTAGATGATGATGAAAATATATCAACAAGTCAAAGCGATATCATACAAAGTGACAGCGAAAGTCAAAGCGATATCATACAAAGTGACAGCGAAAGTCAAAGCGATATCATACAAAGTGACAACGAAAGTCAAAGCGATATCATACAAAGTGACAGCGAAAGTCAAAGCGATATCATACAAAGTGACAGCGAAAAGGAAAATGATATGACACAAAATAAGTAAATATGATTTATGAAAAAAAAATTCAACAACTAATTATATTTTGCATCAAATAGAAAATAACAATTATTAATAAAGAAGGTAGCATATTTGTAGGGTTTATTTTTTTATACCCTAAGATTTTCAATGCTATTGCAACAATTAATACTCCCCCTAAAGCACTAATATGCTCAATTAAAGTTAAGGGAATAAAATCTTTATATAAAAAAGCAAGAAATGTCAGCCCACCTTGAAAAAAAAACATTGGAAAAATAGAAAACAATACTCCTATACCAAAGGTTGATGCTAAAAGAATCGAACTAAAACCATCCATAATAGCTTTAGTGTATAATATCTCAGGAGATTTACCTAGGCCTTCATCAATGGCTCCAACTATGGTCATAGAGCCTACACAAAATAATAAAAATGCTGTTAAAAAACCGTCCGTAAAATTTTTATCTTTTATTTTAAACTTATTCTTTAAAGCAATTAATGATGTATTAATTTTGTCATCCATTTCATAATACTCGCCAATAATTGTACCAACAATAAGAGATGTTAAAATTAATATAAAGCTATTTGTTTGAATTGCTATACTTAAACCAAGGACAAGAGTGAAAAGACCAATAATATAAAAAACTTTTTTATTAATCTCTGGCTTAATAATTTTCTTAAATATTAATCCTACTAAACTTCCAACAACAACTGCTAAAATATTAATTAGTGTTCCTGCTAGAATCATTTTGATCTATTTTTTTTAATCCTAACTCGTCAAGTTGCTCGTTATTTATTTTTGATGGTGCATCTAACATAATATCACGACCTGAATTATTTTTTGGAAAAGCAATAAAATCTCTAATAGATTCACTTCCGCCCATAATAGCACATAACCTATCAAATCCAAAAGCAACTCCACCATGAGGAGGTGCACCATATTCAAATGCATTCATTAAAAACCCAAATTGTTCTTTAGCCTCTTTGTCAGTAAAACCTAGATGTTTAAACATTTGACTTTGTAAATTTTTATTATGAATTCTAATACTTCCACCACCAATCTCATTACCATTTATAACTAAATCATAAGCATTTGCTTTAACCAAACCTGGATCCGAATGTAACTTTTTTACATCATCTGGCTTAGGAGCAGTAAAAGGATGATGCATAGCATGATAACGTTGTGACTCCTCATCCCATTCTAAAAGAGGGAAATCTAAAACCCAGAGTGGTGCAAAAACTTTAGGATCTCTTAATCCAATCTTTTCAGCGATATGTAATCTTAACATTGATAAGGATTTTCTTACATCTTTTGTTTCACCAGCCATTATTAAAATTAAATCTCCGGGAGAAGAATTACATTTAGTAACCCATTTAGTTAAATCATTTTTTGAAAAAAATTTATCTACTGATGACTTAATTGTTTCATCATAATTATATTTACAATAAACTAGTCCTTTTGCACCAACTTGAGGAGTTTTCGAAAAATCAATTAATTTATCTATCTCTTTTCTACTAAATGATGCACCATCTTTTATATTAAATCCAACAACTAATTCTGCATTGTCGAATACAATGAAATTATTTTTCTTACACAAATCTGTTAATTCTACAAATTCCATGTCGAATCTTATATCAGGCTTATCAGTTCCATATCTCTTGATAGCTTCCTCATAAGTTATTCTTGGAAATTTTGATAATTTTATTCCTTTAATAGTTTTTAATAAGTGGACTATAAGGCCTTCAAACATATTTAAAATATCCTCCTGTTCAACAAATGCCATCTCACAATCAATCTGTGTAAATTCAGGTTGCCGATCAGCCCTTAAATCCTCATCTCTAAAACATTTTACTATTTGATAATACTTATCAATACCGCCAACCATCAAAAGCTGTTTAAATGTTTGAGGTGATTGAGGTAATGCATAAAATTGATTTTTATTCATCCTACTGGGAACAATAAAATCTCTGGCACCTTCAGGTGTCGATTTAATTAAATAAGGAGTTTCGACTTCACAAAATCCAGCACCATCTAAATACTTTCTTGTTTCACTAGAAATTTTTGCTCTAAGTAAAATATTATTTTTTATGGGATTTCTTCTAATGTCTAAATATCTATATTCCATTCTAAGCTCATCACCACCGTCAGTACTGTCTTCTATAGTAAACGGAGGCGTTTTTGACTTGTTTAGAATAGTTAATTTTTCTACTTCCACCTCAATATCACCTGTTAAAATTTGTTTATTTACCGATGCTCTTGCTATAACTTTTCCATAAATTTGAATAACATCTTCTCTTCCAAGTTGACGAGCACTCTCACATAAAGAAGCATTATTATCCATATTAAACACTAATTGAGTTATCCCATAGCGATCTCTTATATCTACAAATGTCATTCCACCCAAATCTCTAGACTTTTGAACCCAACCACACATAAGAACATTTTTACCAATATGTTCTTTTCGCAACTCACCATTATTGACAGTTCTGTACATAGAATTATAATTTATTTGTTGTAAAAGTACAAAAAGGATGCAAAAAATTGATACTGTTCTTATTTTACATAAATTTATTATATGATAAATACTGATGAGATGTATATGAAAAAAGCCCTACTAGAAGCTAAAATAGCTATGGATAAAGATGAAGTTCCAGTAGGTGCAATTATAGTACATAATAATAAAATCATTGCAAAAGCACATAATTTAACAATACATTTATGTGACCCTACTGCTCACGCAGAAATGCAAGCAATTACAGCTGCCTGTAATTATTTACAATCAAGATATCTTGATCAATGCACATTATATACAACACTTGAGCCGTGTATAATGTGTGGTAGTGCATTGTCTTGGTCTAAAATAGGCAAAGTTGTTTACGGAGCTAGTGATCAAAAAAGAGGCATATCATATTTAGAAAAAAATATTTTACATAAAAAAACAATCATTAAAAAAAATATTTTAATGTATGAATGTGGGAACTTATTGTCTGAATTTTTTAAAAAAAAGCGTAAATTGAAACAAAAAAATTAATTACTATGTATCCTGAAGAAATTTGTTCACCTATGAGAGAGGAGTTAACTAATGCAGGTTTTGAAGAGCTTAAAACTATTGAGCAAGTAGACAACACCTTTAATAATACTAATGGCACATTACTACTATTCGTGAATTCTGTGTGCGGATGTGCTGCTGGGAGTGCTCGTCCTGGCTTAATTATGTCACTTTCTAATGCTAAAAAACCTAATCAAATTACCACCGTATTTGCGGGTCAAGATAAAGAAGCCACTCAAAGAGCAAGAGAATATATGTTGCCATACCCCCCATCTTCACCATCAATTGCATTGTTTAAAAACGGTGAATTAGTACATTTTATTGAAAGACATGAAATTGAAGGTAACCTAAAACAGGTGATTTCAGAAAACCTTATTGAAGCATTTAATAAATATTGTTGATTATTAATTTGATTTGGAACTGAGAACTTTAGGTACCTTAATATAATCACTATTATATTTTGGAGCATTTTTTAGAATATCATTTTTTGTTGTATTCTGATTAGCGATATCCTCTCTAAATACATTGTAATTATTATGAATGTGTGTTAATTCATTAATTTCATTTGTATTTATATCACTTAATTTATCAACAAAACTTAAAATTTTCTGAATATCCTGGACCATATGATCACACTCTTCGTTACTAAATTTTAGTTTAGATAAACTAGCTAAATACTCAATTTTTTTTTTATTAATTTTCATATTCTATCAATTTATTATTAATAACTGAAAAAACTTTATTTTTCAACAGCTCAGTGTCCTGATTAGACATATCATTTGTGTTAATTGGTTTATGTATAAATACTCTTAATAAACCTAATGACAAGTTTAATTTATCTTCAGGATATTTTTTTTTATTATCAACAAAAGTAATTGGAATTATTGGAACTTTATTATTAATAGCAAGCTTAAATGCTCCCGCTTTGAATTCTCCGAGTCTAATTTTATTTTTGGGCACTCTACCTTCTGGAAAAATCACAATACTTACACCTGATTTTAATAAATTATCAGCTTTTCTATATGCTCGAAATGCAGATGCAATACTATCTCTATCGAAAGTTATCATAGTTTTATTGTAAAACCATTCAAAAAAAAGAAATTTAGACACACCTTTTTTTCCAATAAAAACAAATGTTTTAGGGAAAGTTGCAAATAATAAAATAATATCAAATTTAGATGTATGATTAGGGCATAATATGTAAGAGGAGGCTGACTCAAACTCAAACTCAAACTTTGTAATAGACCAAAATCCATTTAATAATAAAACAATTCTACACCACCACCTGCAAAAAAGATGAAAAAGTGGATAAGTTTTTTTGAAAGAAATTAGAATCACACCAATCGGAGAAAATACTATTAATCCAAATAAAACAGAAAACCATAGCCAACACCTCCAAATAAAAAAAAACAATTTCAACAATAACATTTAACGATAAAGTTATAATTTAATTATAAATCTATTTTATCTATTATATATTTTTATCTAAATTTAAATTATGTCGAGAGTATTAACAGGTGTTCAAAGTTCAGGGGTTCCTCATTTAGGCAATGTATTAGGAGCTATTTTACCTGCTATTGAGCTGTCAAAAAAACATGAATCTCTGCTATTTATAGCTGATTTACATGCTATTACAACAATCAGAGATAAATGTATTCTTAACAAGAATACATTAGCAACAGCTGCAGCTTGGTTAGCTTTCGGATTAAATACAGAAAAAAATATTTTATATCGTCAATCAGACATCCCAGAGGTCACTGAGCTAATGTGGTATTTAAATTGTATTACTCCATATCCCATGCTTGCAAATGCTCATTCATTTAAAGATAAGGCTAATAAACTTTCTGATGTTAATGCTGGACTATTTACTTACCCCGTTCTAATGGCAGCAGATATTATTTTGTATAATGCAGATATCGTACCCGTAGGAAAGGATCAACTACAACATTTAGAAATAACCAGAGATATTGCAAAAAGTTTTAACCATATTTATGGTGAAACATTTATAATACCAACTGCAAAAACTGATAATACCAAAATGATTATTCCAGGTACTGATGGACAAAAAATGAGTAAATCCTATAACAATTACATAAATATATTAGGGCCAGAAAATATATTAAAAAAACAAATAATGAGTATTTTAACTGATAGTCGCAGTTTAGAGCAATCAAAAGATCCTGAAAAGTGCAATGTATTTAAAATTTATAAACTGATTGCAACTGAACATAATAGTAACGAATTAAGATATAAATATCAAAACGGTGGATTTGGATACGGTCATGCGAAAACAGAATTGTTAAATTTAATTCTTAGGAAATTTAAAAGACCGCGAGAAAAATTTCATGAACTTATAAATAATCCAATACTTATTGAAAATGAGCTAGAAAAAGGGAAGATAAAAGCCAGAAAAATTGCAAACAGAGTTCTAAAAAAAGTAAGAACTAATCTTGGCTTAATGAGAGCTTAAATAATCAGCTACACCTTCATGTGTGTCCTTCATGCCAACATCTCCAGCTTGCCAATTAGCAGGACATACTTCTCCATTTTTCTCATGAAATTTAAGAGCATCTAAAATTCGTATCGCTTCATCAACATTTCTGCCGAGTGGTAAATTATTTACTAATTGATGTTGCACAACACCTTCTTTGTCAATTAAAAATAATCCTCTGTATGCAATCATATTGGAACTTGCTATTAATTCACCTTCTTCATTATAATCATATTCACCATTCAAAACATCATATGCATCTGAAACAACTTTATTACCATCGGCAATGAGGGGATATGTTATTCCCTTAATTCCACCTTTTTCTTTAGGCATTTGAAGCCATCCCCAGTGTGTTTCAGCAGTATCTGTTGAACAACCAATAATCTCACAATCTCTTTTATGAAATTCATGTAATTTAGATTGAAATGCATGCAGTTCGGAAGGACAAACAAATGTAAAATCTTTTGGATAGAAAAAGAGTATTACATATTTCTTATTAAGAAACTGATCTAATGAAAAATCTTGAACAGTCTCACCACCATTAATAACTGCATCTACTTGAAATTTTGGCGCTAAGCCACCTACTAGTCCCATAATATTTTTTTTAAAGATTATTTAAATTAAACTTTAAGATATATATTTTTATAATTGATTAAAAATTATTTATTGAATAATTATATTTTGCTTATCAATATTTGAATTATTAATTAAATAAGCACTATAAATCCCCGAAGGAACATCTGAAACATCTAGATAAGAATTATTATTCATCATTTTTTCATATAGTACTAATTGACCCTTGGAATTATATAATTTTATATCAAACATTAAATTATCTGATTTAATGTTTATAAAATTATAAGCTGGATTTGGAAAAATGATGGATGGAGAAGAATCATCTGTTTCATAAAATGATAAAATTTCATCTTCATCACAAATATTATTATTATTAATATCGTTTATGCAATTTCCTAAACAATCATAATTAAAATCTGCATACACACAACTTTGATCATCTTCGTCTGCTTCAATATCATAATTACATGCACTAGGATCTGTACAGCCAAATAATACATCAATATTACAGTCATATAAATTTTGTAAACCCATATAACCAATTACTAGTTCTTTAACATAATCGTGAAATTTCATAATTATACCTCCTCCAGAAGCAAATGACCATGTATGACAATAGCTCATAATAGTACCTATTTGTGGGGTAGGATTATTAATAAAATCTGCACACTCTCCCTGAGAAATTTCTTCAATATTAGTGCAATTATCTATGGGACCCTCTGGCCATCCACACCACTGTGTATGTTTTGCTCCAAAATTATGACCTAACTCATGAACCAGACAATAAATATTCCAGAAAAAATAAGGAACTGGTAAATCAACATAAGTTGCTTCATCAGTGAGATTACTACTAAATCCATAGCCATTCCACGAACTACCAACACCATTTAAAAATGCAATACCACCAGTCCCTGTATTATTTCTTTTTGAGAATAGATGTACTAAATGCCTATCAATTAAAGACAAATTCTCATCACTCATCCAATAATCTCTTAAACTAAATAGCATATTTTGTGGATCATCAACAAACATGGCATATGGATCTTCCGTTTCCCATATTTGAGCAGTATTAGACTGAATACTTACACCTATTTCATCTGAATAAATAACATCAGCAACGGATATAATCTCTAATGCCCAATCTACAGCATCTTGATAATTGTTAAATGTTTGAAATGTAAAATAATCTATCTCAATAGCAATATCTAAACATCCAAATGTATTAATTAATCTATGCTCTGAATCATTCGAATACTCTGAAGAAGAATTTAATAAATCATTTTTACAAATAAATTCAAAAGGAATTAGACTTTGATTTACATTACAAATAAAATACAATTCATTTGAATTTAAATTAGACTGCTTAAAGGTATCAATCTGATATGTATTATTATTATAATTAAACACTCCTTTAATACCATTTATTGATAAAATAAAAACTCCATGAATATTGTATGAATTGTTTTTAATTTGAAAAATTTTTAAATCTGAGTTATAATCTTCAATTAACATACCATTATTTGTATGCCGTGTAACTTCAATTGTTTTATTATGATTAATTGATAATTCCATTTCAATATTAAAGCTGTTATTATTAAAAAATGGAACAGTGAAACTAACAAAATTTACATTATTATTAATTATCTTATCTAATAGATGATGATTTATTTCATAAAATAATATATTACTTCTTAATTCTGATAAATCTACATTAGTATACTGATTTGATATATCCTCATACAATAAATCTGGAGGACTAGTAATTTTTAATAACTCTTGGGAGATTGAAAATGGTGAAAAAAAAAGCGAAAATGCAATAAAAAAAAAGATATTAATATTTTTCATAATAGTTTGTTTTAGGTTTTCATTATGAATAAAACAAATCTTATGCCAAACTAGTACTAAAGTAAGAATTAATAAAATATTGCTTTTATATTATATATTTTTTTAACTTAATAAAAAAAATCCTAATGAATACTTCAAAATTTAACTTACTTAATTCTTTTTGCTTAATCTTAATGCCTCTTTGGGCATATTTTAGTTTTGAAGGTTCAGCTGAAAAAGAAACATTATCAATAACTGCTATGATTCCTCTTTTTCTAGGAATAATACTTTTAATTTGTAATGCCGGCTTAAAAAAAGAAAATAAAATTATCGGACATATTGCAGTTTTCGTAACACTTATTGCACTAATCGGATTATTTATGCCATTAAAAGCTGCTATAACTGAAAATCGTTCTCTTTCAATTGTAAGAGTAAGTATAATGATTGTGTCTTCACTGTTAGCATTAATTTCTTTTATCTGGAGCTTTATAGTTGCTAGGAAAAATAAAAAATAATTTATTTAATTGGAAAATGTTGTATTAATTGGAGCAATTACTGCTTCTCAAAATGAAACTGAAGTAGAAGAATATCTCAAAGAACTATTATTCTTAACTGATACAGCAGGAGGTTCCGTTGTTAAAATATTTAAACAAAAAATCGATAGAATACATCCAAAAACTTTTCTTGGAAAAGGTAAAATTAATATAATAGGTGAATTTATTAAATTAAATAATATTGATACCGCCATATTCGATGATGAACTTTCTCCATCCCAACAAAAAAATTTAGAAAAAATTCTCACTTGTAAAATTGTCGATAGAACAAATTTGATTCTTTCTATTTTTGCATTAAGAGCCCAAACTGCTATCTCTAAAATTCAAGTTGAATTAGCGCAATATCAATACCTTCTTCCTAGATTAACTAATCTCTGGACACATTTATCAAAACAAAAAGGAGGGATAGGAATGAAAGGGCCTGGTGAAAAAGAAATAGAAACTGATAGAAGGATTATTCGACAACAAATATCACTACTAAAAAAAAAAATTAATTAAAATTGATCGCCAAATGGTTACTCAACGAAAAGGAAGAGATAAATTAATTCGAGTATCACTTGTCGGTTATACAAATGCTGGAAAATCTACATTAATGAATTTATTAAGTAAATCACAAGTATTTGCTGAAGATAAGTTATTTGCCACTCTAGATACCACCGTAAGAAAAGTAGTGATTAATAACTTGCCATTTTTACTATCTGATACTGTAGGATTCATTCGTAAATTACCCACACAACTCATTGAATCATTTAAGTCTACATTAGATGAAGTTCACGAATCAGATTTATTAATTCATGTGGTAGATATATCAAATATACATTTCGAAAAACATATTAAAACAGTTGATAAAACATTGAAAGAAATTAATTGTATTGGCAGAAAACAGATTATTGTATTTAATAAAATTGATAACTTTCAATATATAGAAAAAGAAAGTGATGACTTAACTCCTATTAAAAAGGAAAATCTCTCGCTAGAATACTGGAAGAAAACATGGATGTCAAAAAATAATCAAAATAGTATCTTTATTTCTTGTAAGAAGAAATTAAATATTAATGATTTTAAAGAAATACTATATAATTTAGTATCTGAAATTCAGAAAGAAAAATATCCATATAATAATTTTTTCTATTAATCACAGAATCTACATTTGTCCTGCCTATCAAAATGTTCAAAATTTTCATTTTCATTAAACATATTAATAAATATCTTATTTAACTCTTGTTCAAAAGATGATAATAATGAATTATTAATTTCAAATTGTTTATTTACAGAACATTTTTGAAAAGTGAAATTTCTTGCTCTTAAATTAATAACACCAGCAAATATGGGGATACTTTTTGTTTGCATACTTTTATCAAACAACCAAGCATAAAGTAATAATTGTAAAATTTTAGGTTTAGATGTCAAATCAATTAAGTTGCTAGTTTTTAAATCCTTGCCCTGAACAGAGCCAGTTTTGTAATCTATAATTCGATAATGATTATTAAATACATCAATTCTATCAATTTGTCCTTTTAAATTTATTTTTAAATTTTCTATGTTAGAAATAGAATGTGAGAAACTTTGCAAAGGAGTATTATACTCCAAATACTCTATCATTATCTTATTACCTGAAGAAACTAAATTTAATTCATTATTTATAAAACTTCTCACTATCCTATTAATTGCTTCGATTACTAATACATTTTTTCCTTTATCTAAATTTATTAAACTATAGTAACCTAATGCATTCTGAATCTCTATATCAATCGAATTTTTAATTTTTTCCATAATCTGTACAGTCAAAAATATATGTAAGTAGGGTTCGTATAGTTTTTGAAGAATACGATGAATAAGAGATCCTAGTTGAGCATTGTCAATAGTATTTTCGAAATTTTTATTTTCACTAACACCTATTATTTTTTCAAAATAAAATTGCTTTTTACAATAATTATAAAGATTAATTGTGCTCGGTGATAGGCCAGAAACACATAAGTTTTTCAAAGTCTCAATGATATAGTTATTTTTTAATTTAAAAATAGAGTGCTGGCTCTTTTTTTCTAAAACAAACTCTTGCATTGATAAATTGTCACTAATGCTAATTGAAGTGTTTTGTAATGGTTTTATTTCATATAGCAATTGATTGATATAACGACTTCTCTCACCTGAAGAAGAAGAAAAATCTTGATTGTAGATGATATATGTTTTTTTTGGTCGCTTAATTAAATTAAAAAAATTGCTAGAATAAATTGCTGCAATATCTAAGTCAGTTCTAATATTAAATTTCAATTTAATATCAATAGGAATAAAACTACTTGTATTTGAAATAGGCGGAAGATCACCTTCATTTGCAGATAAAATAAAAACTTCATCAAAATCAATTGCTCTAGTTTCTAGCAAACCCATAATTTGAATCCCATTTAACGGCTCTCCTGAAAAATTTAATTTTATATTTTTCAATGATTGAAAAAATAAAATGCGAAATAAACTAATACTGATTTTTTCATTTGAAGTATCGAAAAATTTACGAAATAATAATAATAGCTCTTCAATTTCATACAAGCACTCATATTCTATGATTTTATGATTATTATTCTGTTCAACTAACTCTAATATGCTAGTTACTAAATCCAATAAATAATTTGTTAATTTAATAGAATTATTAAATTCTATTAAAAAAATCTTATTTAACATCGGGTATTTATGTAAACAGAGTTTTCTTGCAATTAACTCACTAGAAATATAATTAAAGTTTGAGTACCTTAATAAAATTAAAAAATCCTTATATAATTCCTTGTTAAAAGAATTTAATAATACTTGAAAATAAGGATTATCTATTAATTGTTTAATATCACTATTAAGATAGAATATATTCTTATTTGAATTGGAATCTATATTTTTTTTATTAGAATATAAACTAAATAGATTTTGAAATAATGAAACAATAGGGTGATGTATTAACTTATATCCCATAGTAACATTAATATCTTCAACCTTTTTTGGAATAGATTCTAAAACAGGAAGCAATAAATCTTCATTTGGCAAAATAATAGCTACTTTTTTTAACTGTTCTTTTGAGTATTTATTACTATTTAAAATACTTCCTAATAATTTTGACTGACTAATATTTTTTGAAGTACCGATAATTTTAATTTCCTTTTGATTCTTAATAAAATCATCACTCAACATATTAAATTTTGATGGCCACTTTTTTCGATAGTCTCTTAAAAATTTACCTGATTCCTGTTCTATATTTTCTACAAAATACTTGTCTGCATCCCAAAAAATATCACATAAATTATCTTTAATTAAATAATCAATAATTTTTTCTTGTGAAGTGCTTAAAGCATCGAGCCCTAAAAAAATAATACGTTTCTTTTTATTATCCATCATCCATTCTTTTACCTTGTCAAGATTATCAACAATTAATCTCTGTGATAAACCTGAATATGATATTTTATCCGACAATAAACAATCTGCAAATTCTTTATAAATCTTCCCTAAAGATTTAAAAAATATTGAATAATCATTTATCTCATTCTGATTAGATTGAATGTCCAAATACCAATTTTCAATTCTTTTAACATCAGATAAATAATTAAATAATTCTATATGATTAACATATCCTTTATCTATTTCGTTGAAATCATTTATCAAACCATTTGCCCATTTATAACATCTTTCTATACTGTGAGGATTCGTTACATTAGCACGATATATGGTGTAAAATTTAAAAAACAATTCTAAATTAGTTGCCCTCTTCAGATTATTAATAGTAAAAAAAAAGTCCTCTATAGAATACATTTCAGGAAGCCACACTGGTTTCGATATTAGCTGAGACAACTCCTTAATTAAAAAAACTGATGACCTTCTAGAAGGTAAAACAATAACTAAATCTGAAAGTGAATACTCATACTTTGATAAAAGAATTTTTGATATTTTATATAAAAAACTACCTTTCATTATAATTTTTTTATTTTACCAGTCGTGAGATATATCAAATACTTATCAATTTTTTTAAATCCAATTTGGTATAAAATTGATTCATATTTCTCCATTTGATAAATGTGAGAATTCAGTTCATCACCCGTTTTATAATCAATTAATGTAGCAAAATGATTCTTGTGATCAATAACTCTATCAGGCCTATATACGGTTCCGTCAGTTGATAAAATACTTTTTTCTGAAAATGTACTTAATTTTTTATTAAATAAATGACTAATTCTAACATCTGATACAATCCGCTCAATTTCTAATTTCATTCGATTGAAATTACTTGTACCATATTTTTTTTTAATAAGCATCTTCTTTAACACAAAATTAATATCATCTTTTGAATTAATATCTGCCATAATTTCATGAATTAAATCTCCCCAATTAATTGAATATTTTTGCTTTAAAATTTTATTAAAATACTTTTTTCTCTTTATTCTTATTCGACTTCTCCAACTATTAGAAATAAATTCAGATGTATCTATGTTTTCAATTAATTGGTTTTTACATACTTTTTTTGTTTTTTCCCCAGTATAAAATATGTTATGTGTCGATTTCAATAGTTTTGATTGAATTATGAAATTTTCAAAATACTTGTATATATTACCCTTTTTTGGATCTGAGTTAGATATTATGTAGAGCCTTTCTTTAGGGCGAGTCATTGCAACATATAATAAATTAATATTATCTAAAATAACATCTTCTTGATGATTAAAATAAGCTTGCTGAAAAAGAATTGGCCAATTTTTAATTTCTTTTTTTAATGGCAATAAATTAAATAATTTATTTTTTAAACCTTTATGAGAAAAAAAACTGGACACATCAAACCATCTTTTTTCTTTACCTAAATCTTCCTTCCAATTTGCAAATGGAAAAATAACAATTGGAAATTGTAAGCCTTTAGATTTATGAATTGTCATAATTTCTACTGCATTCATTCCTGATGGAATAATTATTGAAGCAAGGTTTTTTTTCTGATTCCAATATTGCAAAAATTGACTAACTGTATTAGTTTCTTTTACTGCAAATTCAAACACAAAGTCTAAAAAAAAGATAATGTATAAATTTACTTTGTTGTCAATATTATATATCCTAACTAGTTGCTCAACAAGTTCAAATACATTTAGACATAGTAAATCTTTGAGTCTAAAATTTATGTTATGATTATTTAATAATTTTTCAAATTGTAGATTACTTACTTTGGATGATGTAGATATAAATTGATGAATATTACAAGTCTCTATTTTGAGTATCTGTTGACTTATTAAATACTCCAATAATTTGGCTTTACTTAAATAATCTGACTCATCTAAAATAACCGCAAGATTATTTATTAGAAACTCTACTGTTTTAGAGTTCTTTAATAATAACGATTCTGAAGAAATAATGGGAATACCTTTCTCAGTTAAATAGTGTGCGATTGTATTAATTTCTTTATTACTTCTAGTTAAAAGAATAATATCTGAAAAAGAATAATTATCGTCTTGACTACTCTTAATTTTACTATATACTTCTTTTAATGTTTCATCAACTACATCTTTTAATGCTTTGTCTAGCATAGATAACTCTACATATCCTTTTTGTTTATGGTGATATTTTTGATTTAAATTTTGATATAATTTATTATACGGAGGTTTTAAGTGGCTTGCTAAAAAAGAAAAAAAATTATTATTAAAAGTCACTATTTTATTACCACTCCTATAATTAATTTTTAAGGATTTAATATTATTTGAAAAATGAGATAAATTATGTAACTCATTATTACATAATTTCAAAAACTGTAATACTTCTCCGCCTCTCCACCTATAAATAGATTGTTTTCCATCACCCACAATTAAACATGAACCTCCAACAGATAATGCTTCTTCAACTAACGGAACTAAATTATTCCATTGAATCTTAGAAGTGTCTTGAAACTCATCTATAAAATAATGTGAATATTTTAGACCTATTTTCTCATAAATAAATGGAGCAGCACTCTGTTCTAAAAATTTGAGAATAATTTGATTGAATTCAGAAATATGAATTATATTTTTTTCCCTCTTTAAATAGCTTATTTTTTGATTGATTTTACCCAAAACACCAACTAAAAAAAATGAATTATAGCATTGTCTATGAAATAAATACAATGGTTGTTCCTTATCAATAAATTGTATTAGTTGTTGTAAATTAAATTGTAATTGATTTGATATTTGATCAACTAAATTTTTAAAATACTCCTTTTCATTTTTTTTATACCAATTTCTATTTTGAATGGATTTATGAAGTCTATTTGAAATAGTTAAATCTAAATAAGGATGTTGCTTTAACTTATCTAAGTAATTTGGTAAATCTTTATATATAAAAATCTCATTAGGAATATTTTTAACTAGTGATTGTAATTTAGAATAATATGCCTTTATTTTCTTTTCGTAATTTCTGATTTTCTTAAATGACTGAATTTGAATTTTTTTAATAATTTTTGTGTTAGGTAAATTGTCAATAACACTTACAATATCTTCTTTAAATAATTGCTTACTAATTTTAAATAAATCCTCTTCTATATCCCAATGCTTATCTTCATAACTTTTATGCGATGAGTAACTAATTAAATTCGTTGTTAGGGCATAATCTGTGCCGAGATCATCAAATAAGTTTATTATAGAATCCTGGATTATTCTATCATTTTCCATTTCTACCTCAAAATTGGACGGTAAATCTAATTCATAGGTAAAGCCTCTTATAATCTTATGTATGAATTTATCAATTGTGGACACAGAAAAAAGACTATAATAATGAATAATCCTAGATAAGAGTATTTTAGACCTGCTTATTAATTCTTGATCGCTATATTCCAACTCATGTTTTAAATCTTGAAAGAGTGTTTTACTTGACGGATTTTGAATACTTTTAACACCACCAGAAAATTCAAATAGAGTATCTATAATTCTGGTTTTCATTTCACTAGCAGCTTTATTAGTAAATGTAATTGCTAATAATGATTTGTGAGGCAAATAATCTCTACTAGATATGCTTTTTTTAATATACTCCTTAACTAAAGTGTATGTCTTACCAGATCCTGCAGAAGCTTTATATATATTGAAATGCGTCATCTTATATTAAGATAACACAAATAAATTTTATTTATTATTAGTTCTATATTCTTTATGAACAGTCCCATCCTCATAAACCTTAATAATAAAACCATCTTGCTTGTCTGAAGATGCACGTCCTAAAATATCTATTTCATATACTAATCTGCTTTCGAAATTTTGCTCATATAAATCTGTTTGGGGACAATTAATATTATTATAAACAAATGAAGTAACAAAATCAATCATTTGTTGTTTATAGATAGCATTTACATCCCAAGGACAATGTGCCTCACCATCATAAATTAATAAGTCATTAGTTACTCCAAATGTTGATATAATTGGGTGAATAGCCATACTACCACATGCTGTTAAATTATTTGGACTATTTAAAATTGTGCCGCACTCATCTGGAACTGTCTCATCTTCAGTTCCATGACAACTTACAATAGGAGCCGTATCAAATTCATCAATCCAATCAATAGTATGCAAAGCACCTGCTAAATTTATCATTCCACTAATTGATGATGAATAACCAGAATTACCACTATTACCATCAATTCCACCATTTTGATTTGCTAAATTTAGAGCATAATCCTGACCACTTAAATCAATTCCTGAAACAAATTCATCTAAGCTGTTAATGTAATGCATATGTGGACCTAAGCAAGCTCCTGCAGAATTACCTCCCATCCATATTTGATTATTATCTATACCATATTGATTGCCATTTTCACTAAAATCTTTTCTAAAAAATCTAACCGCTGCTTTAGCATCAGTCATTGCACTGTAAATAACTTTTATACCATTTTCTAAATTTGTCATCCAAAATAAACCAGAAATGGGTCCTAAAACTGACGAGTTGGTTGCTAACCTGTAATTTATCGAAGCTGCTACATAACCTCGACGTGCAAATGTCTCACATAAATCAACCATTGTTGGATTAGTTTTTGAACCACCAATAAATGAGCCACCATGGGCTAAAATAATCAACGGTCTATTAGAACAAATATCCACATCTTCGTCTGGAGAATAAATATCCATTTGTAAATTATAAGTATCCGAATATGTAGTTGTTTGTACATTTATATCTGAAGAATCGAAAATCTCCATTTCATAGCGATTATCGCAATTACAATCAAAAACTTGAGCTGAAATATTAAAAGCAAGTAAAAAATTGAAGATTAAAAAGAGTATTATATTTTTCATAGTTTAAGTAATTTTATTTTGTTATTTCTTTTTTTAATATATAATGTTCTATCGTATACGAATTTTCTGAAGTACTGTAGGAATTAATTGCTTTCCAACCTTCATTTCCCATATAATTTAAGGCATCAATAATAGAATTAAATTTTTTTAAATCATTTGACATTAAGGTATATATTTTATTGTCAATCCACAAACTATCTCTGTTACCATAATTAATACTAATACTTTCATCAATACCTAAAAACTTTTTTTTAGAAATTAAATCACAGAAAACCTCAATTTTATCATTTTCAAAAATGATTTTTTCAACCTTATCAAGTGAAACAGATGAAACATTTTTTGTAAAACTATCTAAATAAAAATAATTTAAATTTTCTTCATTTTGATTTATAATTCTTACAGAGGATATTATGGAATCCAACAAATAAATAGTATCGTTTTGCGTATAAGCAATCGATGTACTGAAAAAAATTAGCAATATGATTATGCTTTTTTTCACTAAAAAAATATTATTAAAATAATTTGTAATTTATTTTACTATACTAATTGTGTTAGTAACTGAGAATCCACCTGCATTCATACGAACAAAATATGTTCCTGCGGAAACATCCTCCGAGCTAAACTCTAACATATACATACCAGGGTCATAACTACCATTAGTTAATTCCTTAACTAAATTACCTAGCATATCATAAATACCTATCTTGATTTCTCCTTGTTCAGGAGTGAAGAAACTAATTGATGTTACAGTATTAAATGGATTTGGAACATTTGGATACAACTCATATCCTAGACCTGATACCATTGATGAAATATCACCAGCAATAGCAACACCATTAATACTATATACATTATTACCTTCTAACCAAGAATGGATTTCTAAGTCTTCAATTCTATCTTCTGATTTTTTCCAAAGCTCAAATGATATTTCCTCACCCTCAAGTAAACCTTCTACTTCATCAGTAGTAATGTCGTCTCCCCAAACAGTTAATGCTGTAGAAACACCTGCATAGGTTACACTACCTACTAACATCCCACTTGATGAGTATGCTGCAATTTCATCTCCGTCTTCAGGAAGCGAAATCCATGAATCCAATGGAAGACCTATGGTCATGTTACTACCTGTATTCGTAGACTCAGCAAACTTTGTAAGTGGATAAACCGGAGTTGCATTAATAGCTAACCTACCTCCATCTTCAGCATCAGGATAAGAGAAAGTTGCATNNTCATAAANCTTTAANTNNATANCCCAAACCAGGANNCATCATACCTGAGCCACCATCTAAAGCATTTACACCTAAATATGGCCAGTAAACAGAACCTGCTCCATCTTTCAAAATAACTAAATTATCTTCTAACGGTGCCATCATTGACTCTGCTCCAAATGCAGTTTGGTGCAAGTAAGCAATATAACTCCAACCTGCAGGCATAAACATTTCAAAATTCGATGGAATTAAATCACCCTCAATTTCTAATAAATTACCCTCACCCATCTTAATCTGATAACCTTCACCGTCTGAAAACTCATTTATTGCATTAATACCAAGTTCTGGCCAATAAACATCCCCATTTTCAGATTTCATAATAACTAGACCATCTACAACATCAGCTAATACTGCCTCTAATGAAGCATCATCTGGAGAAATAAATGTAGAGTAAAGACCCCAGCCAATAGGTAAGTCTATATTTTGAGTATATACCGTTCTTGCAATAAGGTCTAATATTCCAGACTCACCACCTCCAACATATGTGTCAGTAGATGTGTATGATTCATCATAAACTGCATCTGCTTGATAATATGTATCAGTAGATGAATCCCAAATTAACCAGTTAAATACACCTCCAGAAAATTCGTTGTCAGAACCCGGATAAACATTTAAAATATCAAATTGTCCATTCCACATAATCATGCCACCGATATTACCTTCAGCATCAGCAACTGCAAGATAATCACCATAGCTAATTGCTTCATAATCAATCGTTATGTTAGCAGAAGCTGGAATATCGATTG
>PAWM01000004.1 GCA_002714185.1 Flavobacteriales bacterium
AAAGTACACCAATAACTTTTTTTGCCTTATATGCATCATTAATTAATTGGATTGATTTATCTCGGCTGACTGTAATAGGAATAACAACACCTGGAAATAAAACTGTATTTCTTAAAGGTAAAATAGCAATACTTTTCGGTATCCTTAAAGCATTCAATCTTTTTTCATCATCCGTCGACATTAAAGGTATTAAATCAGTAAAATCATCTGATTCAGACAAAGAAAAGTTTTTTAAAATTAAATTTTTCATTTTAATTATTTAATTAATATAACGAATAAACATACCAATGTTGTGCCAAAATGTAAAAATATGGCAAAATGTCAGTATATAACTATTTAAATTCTGATGTTAAATTATAAATCTCTCTTAATATTTGAAGATATTTTGATGAAAGCTTCATACTTCTGCGAAACATTACTTTTTCGGCAACTTCAATTGCTTTTTCAAATTCATAATTTTTTATACCCTGAGGGCCTCCCCAAGAAAAAGACGGAATATAATTTCTAGGAAAGCCTGAACCAAATATATTACAATTAACACCAACAGTTGTACCTGTATTAAATGATGTATTTATTGCACATTTAGAATGATCCCCCATAAATAATCCTAAAAACTGTTGTTGAGAATCTATAAATCTATGTGTTTCATAATCCCAAATTTTAACATTACTATAGTCATTTTTTAAATTTGAATTACTAGTACCTGCTCCAATATTACACCATTCCCATACTATTGAATGGCCAATAAATCCGTGATGTGCTTTATTAGAAAATCCCAAAAAAGTAGAATTAGAAACTTCTCCTCCAATTTTACAATAAGGTCCAATTACTGTAGGCCCGTATATTTGAGCACCCATTTTAATAGTAGTTCCCTTGCAAATATAAACCGGACCTTTAATTATTGCACCTTCCATAATAGTTACATCTTTTTCAATAACAATCGGACCATCATCATCGTTTAGAAAAGGAGATTTACTACAATCAATATTACTTTTAAAAAAAGATGCAATACTATTATTAATATTGTAATCAATAAACAAAGAAAGACCCTTTTTTCTGTTTTCAGGGAATGAAGATATATTCATTGAATGAATTTTAGATTGAATTGAATCAATAGATGTATTATCATCATATTCAAACAACACCTTGTTGTACTGTTTTTTAAGATCTTTATCTAAATAAAGAATTTGGATAATATCTAAAGGGTCCAAAAGAATATTTTCCTTTTCAATTTTTAAAGGATATAGTCCTCGCAAATACTTTCGTGTTAAATATGACACTTCGCATCCCAAATATTTTTCCCAGTGTTCTTTTAAAGTACCTCCAAAGATTCTCATTTCACCTAAAGGCCGAGTTAAGGTAAAAGGATAATATAATTCTATCCGTTGCGGATCACAGAGTATATAATTCATATTAAAAAATTAAGAAAAATATTCTTTACTTTGGAGCTTCCTCAGATGCTGGAGCTTCCTCAGATGCTGGAGCTTCCTCAGATGCTGAAGCTTCCTCCGATGCTGGAGCTTCCTCAGATGCTGAAGCTTCCTCCGATNCTGGAGNTTCCTTCGCTACTGGAGCTTCCTCCGATGCTGGAGCTTCCTNCGNNACTGGAGCTTCCTCCGATGCTGGAGCTTCCTCCGAAACTGGAGCTTCCTCCGATGCTGGAGCTTCCTCCGATACTGGAACTCCCTCTTGTTTAGAGGAAAAAGCAGATTTACCAAATTTTTTATAAAATTTATCAACACGTCCTGCAGTATCAACTAATTTCATTTTTCCAGTATAAAATGGATGTGAAGAACTACTAATTTCTCGTTTAATTAAAGGATACTCGTTCCCGTCGATTTTAATAGTCTCTTTAGATTCAGCACATGATTTTGTTATAAAAGTGTCGCCATTAGACATATCTTTAAAAACAACGAGTCTGTAATTATCTGGATGAATATCTTTTTTCATGATAAATAATATTTTTTCTTTTAAAAGGACTGCAAATGTAGATAATCAAATTGAATCTTAAAAATTATTACAATAATTTAATTAAATTTTCGATTAAAAAATGTTAAACTATATTTGTAATGTATAATAATTCATAAGATGAAAAATATTATTTTTTTTCTATTCATAATAATTTTATTTTTTTCATGTAAAAAAGAAATTAACTTAACTTCAAACGGGGATTTTTTATCTTTCTCAACTGATACTCTTCTTTTTGATACTGTATTTACAACAGTCGGATCCGCTACTAGATATGTGAAAATTTATAATAATCAAAATAATGACATCACTATCAACTCAATTTCTCTAGGTAAACAAACACAATCATCATTTAGACTAAATATAGACGGAGAGGCAAATCATACTATTGAAAACATTCTACTTAGAAGTCAAGATAGTCTATATATTTTTGCAGAAGTTACAATTGACCCAAACAACTTAAATAATCCATTAATTGAAACTGATTCAATTATTTTTATTAAGGATAACCAAATTCAATATGTTAACTTAACAGCTTGGGGGCAAGATGCATATTTTCACTCTGGCATACCGGATGAACAACAATACTTTCCTCAATCTGATAATTTATCATCTATGCTCTACTGTGAATTTCTTGGTCTTCATGAGGAAGATTGTCCTGAAGAATTAATTGGTATTGAATTTACATATTATTCAGTTAATGAAAATACAATATGGGCAAACGATAAACCTCATGTAATTTACGGAGATTTAATTGTTGAAAATCAAAGTACATTGACTTTACAACCTGGTACTAAATTACACTTACATAATAATTCATGGTTAGTTATAAGTCAAGAAAGCACATTGAATTCTAAAGGTACCATTAATGACCCTATTTGGGTTCAAAGTGACCGCTCTGATAGTCACAGCTTAACAGATTATGCAAATACACCTGGCCAATGGGGAAAAATATGGATAATGTCTGGAAGCTTAAATAATGAAATTGAATATACTATATTAAAAAATGGAAAAATTGGTATACAAGTCGATGGAATGAATAATATAAATAATTTACCTCTTAATCCNATACTAAGCATAAAGAATTCAATAATATATAACATGTCAAATATTGGCATACTTGCACAAGGTAGTAAAGTAAGTGGGGAGAATTTATTAATATCAAATTGCGGCCAACATTTACTAGCACTAAATATAGGAGGTGATTACAAATTTAGACATTGTACATTTGCAAATTATTGGCCATTTAATAGGCAAACACCCAGTATATTACTAAATAATTATTATGAAGATGTTAATGGTACCATACAATATCGTGAATTGATTAATGCAGATTTTGGAAATTGTATTATTGATGGAAATAATGAAATTGAATTACTTTATGATAAAGCAGATGATGCTGTCTTTAACTATAACTTTAATAATTGTTTACTTAAATTAACTGAAGAATATTGGACAGATTGGTCAAATACCAATTCAAATAATAATATTTTACTAAATAATTATCAAGACAATCAATTTATTGATTATCAAATTAATGATTTTCAATTAGACTCATTATCTGTTGCAATAGATGCTGGCCTTGAAGCAATTGCAATAGAAGTTCCTTATGATATTAATGGTGTTTTAAGAACCTTAAATCCAGATATAGGCTGTTTTGAAAGACAAAAATAATTTAATTTTTAGATAAAAAATTAACAACATCTACATCATCAGGAAAATCCTCCAATCTAGGAAGTTGACTATTACCTAAACTAATAGAATTTTTAAATCTTGAATCATTTGACACAACACATTGTATGTTGTTTTTATAAAATTTGATGTAATTTATAACTTCATCAATATTATCATAAAATTGATAATATAACACTGAAACTGGAGCATTTAATTTATCAGATTCAACTAATAATAAGTTGCCAAAATCAATGAAATTCTCATTATGCATTTCAAAGACGGATTTTTGATAAGAGTAAACTTCCATATAATTTTGATTTAAGAGAACATCATTACTATTGAAAATTTTTTGTAATATCTGAAGATCGAAATTACGAGGAATAAATATTTTAGACACATTTCTACAACCTAAACCAAAATACATATACACATCTAAAGAAAATTTTTCTAATTCAAGAAGTTTTTCGGAGCCATTAAGTATACATACACTATTTCTATGTTTTCTAATTAATTTAGGAGTATTAGCATATTTATAATTAAAATAAGTTGCACTATTATCATCACCTGTCGCAATTAAAATATCAATTTCTTCTTTATTTATTTCTTGCTTAAAATCAATACAACTAGTTAAATCAGGATTAATATCAAATAATAATTTTGACAAATGAGGCAACAATATATTATTAGAAGAAGATAACTTTCCAATAAAATGATTTCCGGATAATATAATTGATAAAAAATCATAAAATCCAACAAACGNAATATTACTAGGAATAATTACACCTACTTTTTTATTACTCTGAACTATGTCATATGAATTCATCCAAGATGATAAATGAGCTGGATTTAACATGAGACTGAGGGAAAAAATAGAAAATCTAATATGGGATTCAATAAACCAAGGATTATTAGCCTCAGCTTTTGCGATGATGTTTTTAGATAAAAAGTTACTTTTAGAATCGGAAATAATTTTCCCCAATTTTTCAAAAGCAATAATTCTATCATACAGAATCATAAAATAATTTTATTGAATTAATTATATTTGACAATCTAAAATAATAAATCATTATGGCAATTAAAATAACCGATGCATGTATTAATTGTGGTGCATGCGAACCTGAATGTCCAAATACTGCTATTTATGAGGGGGGTATGCCCTGGAGTATGGAAGAAGGAACCTCTGTAAAGGGCGATTTTGAATTAATGTCTGGTCAAAAAGTAAGTTCAGATAAAAATCTAAATCCGCTTAGTGAAGAATTTTATTATATATCACCTGACAAATGTACAGAATGCAAAGGTTTTCACGAAGAGCCACAATGTGCAGCTGTATGTCCGGTAGATTGTTGTGTACCAAATGAAAGTATTGTGGAATCAGAAACTAAATTGCTTGAAAAGCAAAAAAAATTACATGTATAAATGTCAGAACATATATATATAATATTTACACTGTTATTATTTTCTATTTGCCTATACAGTCAAGAGCAGGTTACAAATTACCATAATAAAGAATTATCATTACTATCAAATAAAATACTCACAGGAGATTCAGATTCAATTAGAGAAGAAGCAAGTAAAAAGTTAAATAATTATTTTCTTAAAATGCTTAATGAAAAAAAATCTTACTTATACCAATTAGAAAACACTGAAAACATATATATAATTCAACCAAAAGACCGTAAATTCAAATTGATTACTTGGTTTCTTCCTTATTTAAATGGGACATATAAATATTTTGGAATAATTCAAAAATGCAATAAAAAGGGTAGAAAATGCAATATATATATGTTGGAAAATAGAGTAGAATTAACACAAAATGATAACAATAAAATAATTGACTGTAATAATTGGTATGGATCTATTTATTATGATATCGTTCCAATTAAAGTTGGTAAAAATAGATACTACACATTATTAGGATGGGATGGGAACAACTCTAATACAAGTAAAAAAATTATAGAAGTACTAAATATAAAAAGAAAAAAAGACCCTGTTTTTGGAGCCAATATATTTAATAATAGTAATACAAGAATTCTACTTGAATACTCCAGTCAATATCCTATCTCATTAAAATATGATGCTCAACTTGAATACATTGTTTTTGACCACCTAGAACCAATAGACGGTATATCTATAGATAATTTCAATCTTTATGCAACTGATTTAAGTTATGACATATTAAAGAAAAGTAAAATTGGCTGGAAATTAGAAGAAAATATTTACCTAAATAATCTCAAATGAAAAAACATAATTTTAGTGCAGGCCCATCTATTTTAAATCATAATGTAATTAAAGCTGCTGCTGAATCAGTGATAGATATTAATAATTTAGGACTATCTCTTTTAGAAATTTCTCACAGGAGTAATGATTTTATAAAAATCATTGAGGAAGCAAAATCTTTAATTAAAGACTTATTAAATATTAATGAACAGTATGAAGTTTTATTTTTACAAGGTGGTGCTAGCTTACAATTTTATATGTCTGCACTTAATTTTGCTAAAAGAAATGGGAAAGCAGGATATATTGATACAGGTACTTGGTCTTCAAAAGCAATAGATGAAAGTAAAAAAGTAGGTGAAACACTGATTCTTGCATCTTCTAAAGATCAAAACTATACATATATTCCTGAAATCAATGAAAAAATTGATAATATCGATTATTTGCATTTCACTAGTAATAATACAATATATGGTACACAATTTCACTCATTTGAAAATATATCTAAAATTGCATTAGCAAATAATACAAAACTTATATGCGACATGTCATCTGACATATTAAGTAAAGAATTTGATGTTAATAAATTTGACTTAATCTATGCTGGTGCACAAAAAAATATCGGACCTGCTGGGACTACATTAGTCATTATAAGAAAAGATGGATTTGAAAAAAACAATAAACTACCTACTTATTTAAACTATCAAACACATATTGAAAAACAATCAATGTTTAATACACCCCCAGTATTTCCTATATATGTTTGTTTATTAACACTGAGATGGATTAAAAAATTAGGTGGAATTAAATCAATTGAAAAAAATAATATAAAAAAGGCCAATTTAATTTATGATGAAATTGATAGAAATTCTTTGTTTTATGGAATAGTGAAACAAAAAGATAGATCCAATATGAATGTTACATTTCAATTAAAAAATAAAAAACATGAAGACACATTTAATAAAATGTGTCATGCCGTAGGCATTAGTGGTATTTATGGACATCGATCTATTGGTGGATATAGAGCATCTATCTACAATGCACTTAAAACAGAAAGTATATATGTTTTAATAGATGTAATGCAAAAACTAGAACAAAAATAAATTATGAAAAAAACAATATTAATTAATGACGGTATATCTGAAATCGGAAAACAAAAACTCATTGAATATAATTTCAATCTAATTGATCAACATATTGAACAAAACAATCTAATTCAATTTATAAATAGTCATAAAGTTGATGCAATCTTAGTTAGAAGTGCAACTTATGTAAAAAAAGAAATTATTGACAACTGTCCTTCCATTCAGTTAATAGGTAGAGGAGGAGTTGGTATGGACAACATTGATGTAAACTATGCAAAGAGTAAAAATATTCATGTTATTAATACTCCGAGTGCATCCTCTTTATCTGTTGCAGAATTAGTATATGCACATTTATTCAGTATGTCTAGGAAATTGTATCATTCAAATAGAACAATGCAATTAGAAGGAGATTCTAATTTTAGAAAATTAAAAAAAAATTACTCAAATGGAACTGAATTAAAAGGAAAAACAATAGGAATCATTGGTTTTGGAAAAATTGGACAGGAAGTTGCTAAAATTGGTTTATCAATTGGTATGAAAGTGATTTTTTATGATCCTTATTTGGAAAATCAAACTATAAAGATTGAATTCTTTAATAAAGAAACTATTGATTTCAACTTACAAAAAACAGAATTTACAAACTTACTTTCTCAATCTGATTTCATAACTATACATATTCCTAAACAAACGAAACCGTTAATCAACNAAGCTGAATTTGAACAAATGAAAAAAGGGTGTTTTATTGTAAATACTTCTAGAGGTGGAATTATTAATGAAGATGATTTAATTACTAATTTAAATAATCGCCATATTGAATGTGCAGCATTAGATGTGTATGAAAATGAACCTAATCCTAAAATAAAATTATTAATGAATGAACATATTTCTATGTCACCACATATTGGTGCGTCAACAAAAGAAGCTCAACAACGAATTGGCATAGAACTCGCAAATCAAATTAATACATTATTAAATGGTTAAAATCAGTGCATTTAAATCAATAATACCCGAGCAGAAATTTATTTCTAGAGTTCCAACTAAGGCTTATGCAAATTATTCACAAGCTGAAATTCAATCAGAAATTAGAAATAATCCATATAGTTTTTTGAATATAATTAATAAAAATCACAATCAACATAATAGATACAGTGAAATAATAAAGAGAATTGATGATTTTAAAAAAAATAATATTTTAAAAAAACAAAGCGAAAAAAGCATTTATATATATCAACAAATTGATTTAGAAAATAGTTACACAGGACTAATTTGTGGAGTATCACTTAAGGATTATGGTAATAAAAAAATTAAAATACATGAAAAGACTATTCTAAATAGAGAATTATTATTTACAAATTACCTAAAAGAAACAAAAATCTATGCAGAACCTGTTTTATTAGCACATAACGGCGATCTTAAAGAGATAACATCTAAATATTTTTCTAAAAACAATGAAGCTAAATATGATTTTTTCACTAGTGATGGAATACAACATAAAATTTGGGAAATCAACAATGAATCAGAAATTAATTTTATAATATCTTTTTTTAAAAAAATTGATAATTTATATATCGCAGATGGCCATCATCGTATGGCATCGTCATATAGGAGTAACCAAGATCAAAATTGCTTAGCATATATTATAGGGAAAGACCAATTAAAAACATATGCTTTTCATAGAAAAATATCTAATATTAAGGATATCAATTCAATATTACTGCAGCTTAAAATGAAATTTCACATTTCTTGTATAAATAATGTAGTTGAAGAATCTGATAAATTACAATTCTACTGTAATAAACAATGNTATAAATTAGATTTTAACAAAAAAGAACATAATAAAAGGCAACACGACTTATTAATTCATAAATTCACGAAATTTATATTGAACCCAATCTTAAATATTAAAGATGAAAGAAAAAATACAAATGTAACTTTCATTCCCGGTAATAGAAATATTGAAGAAGAAGTATTAGAATTAAAGTATAACGAAATCCTTTTCTTTTTAGATAACATTAGTTTTAATAGAATCATTCAAATTTCTCAAAAAAATGAATCTACACCACCCAAAAGCACATTTATTCTTCCTAAACTTCCCAGTGGCTTAATAATGATGGAACTAATATGAGTATTCAACTAAATATTAAAAATATTAAAGAAAGCATTCAAAAAACATGTTTAATTGTAGTTACTAAAAACCAAAACATTAATACTATTAAAAAAGTACACAATTTAGGTGAACGGGATTTTGGCGAAAATAAAGTTCAAATTTTAATTAAAAAAAAGAAAGAATTGCCAGATGATATCAGATGGCACATGATTGGACATTTACAAAAAAATAAAGTCAAATTAATTGCTCCCTTTATTTATATGATTCAATCAGTTGACAGCCTATCATTATTGAGTAAGATTAATCAATTAGCAATGAAAAATAATCGGATTATCAATTGCCTTATTCAAATAAAAATTGCAAAAGAAAAATCTAAATATGGCTTTACATTAAAAGAAGCGGACGAATTATTGACATCTAATTATAAAATAGAATACCCTAATATAAATATTAAAGGTATAATGGGTATGGCTACATTTTGCAAAAATCCACAGCAAATAGAGAGCGAATTTAAATCAATGAAAAAAACACTCAAACTATTAAAAAGCAAAAACCCAATATTCTCAATTGGCATGAGTAATGACTATGAAATTGCATGTCATTGCGGATCAAATATGATTAGAATTGGTTCTGCAATTTTTAATTGAAAACCTAAGCCAGGTTAGATAAATAACCATTAACATTCTTATTTATTCTATCTATAATATTAGAGTTGTCTGCTTTTGAAAATGACTCACCTGTAATATTATTATATAACTCAATGTACCTATCGGAAACGGAATTGATGAAATCAGTATCTAAATTTGGTATCACTTGACCTTCTTTGCCTTGAAAGTTATTTGCTATTAACCACTCTCTTACAAATTCTTTAGACAATTGCTTCTGATTTGCTCCTGTAGATTGTCTTTCATCATAACCTTCTAAATAAAAATATCTAGACGAATCAGGGGTGTGTATTTCATCAATAAGAACAATTTTACCATCTTGATTTTTACCAAACTCATATTTTGTGTCAACTAAAATTAAACCTTTATTTTTCGCAAATTCTGTTCCATGGCTAAACAACTCTTTTGTTTTTTGTTCTAAATATAAATAATCAGACTCTGCTACTAGACCAGTTTCAATAATTTCTTTTTTTGAAATATCTTCATCATGACCGTGATCTGCCTTAGTTGTAGGAGTGACAAGTGGCTCTGGAAACTTATCATGTTCTTTCATACCATCTGGCATAGATTGACCACAAAGTACTCTTTTTCCACTTTTATATTCTCTCCATGCATGACCAGTTAAATACCCTCTAATAACCATCTCTACTTTAAAAGGTGTACAATATTGTCCAATTGTAACAACAGGATCAGGAGAGGATAATTTCCAATTATCAATGATGCTAGAAGTTAAATCTAAAAAATGTGTGGCTATCTGATTTAATACTTGACCTTTGTATGGTATACCTACAGGAAGTACTGTATCAAATGCAGAAATTCTATCTGTAGCAATCATAACTAAGTGATTGCTACCTATTTTATACACATCGCGTACTTTACCCTTATAAACATGTGTTTGATTAGGAAATTCAAAGTTTGTTTTTACAATAGTTTGATTATTCATAATATTTATTTTTTATATGCTTTAATAATACTTTTTACTAATTTATGTCTTACAATATCGCTTTCGGTAAATTTTACAAAATTTATTCCATTAATTGATTTCAAAATGTTGCTAGCATGCACTAATCCAGATTTTTGACTTTTAGGTAAATCCACTTGTGACACATCTCCGCATATAATAAACTTAGCAGAGGGTCCCATTCTTGTTAAAAACATTTTCATTTGTTCAATAGTGGTGTTTTGTGCTTCATCTAAAATAACAAATGCATTATCTAAAGTTCTTCCTCGCATAAAAGCAAGAGGAACAATTTCAATTAAATTATTTTTGAAATAATAATTTAATTTTTCTTTTTCAAAAATATCATTTAATGCATCATATAAAGGTGTCATATATGGACTTAATTTGTCATACAAGTCTCCTGGTAAAAATCCGAGATTTTCTCCCGCTTCTATAGCTGGCCTTGTTAAAATTATTTTTTTAATATACTTTTCTTTTAAAGCTTTGCATGCTAAAGCAATAGCAGTATATGTTTTACCTGTACCAGCAGGGCCAATAGCAAATAATAAATTATTTTCTTGAGATAAGCTAATCATTTTTCGCTGACTCATTGTTCTTGGTTTTATTAATAATCCATGTTTGCCAAACAACTGAAAATCTACATTAATATTGTTTTGATCAAATGAATTACTCAATATATCTTTAATGACACCTTTACTCAATTCATTATTTAATTTTAAATAATTTAACAAAAGAGAAAAATATTTTTTAAAAATATCAATGTTTGATTGATTTCCTTCTAAAATCAGCTCTAATCCTCTAGGTGTAATTTTTAAATCAGCAAAATAAGATTTAATCAAATTTATTTTATCATTTCCTTCGCCATATAGCTCAAGGGGATTTATAGAATTTAAAATAATCTTATCTTTACTCATATTCCGATTAATGTAAGGGCTAAATATATATAAAAATTAAGTATTTTATTAATTCAAATAAAAAATATAATTACACTTTTTTAACAGAATGAATATTATAACACTCACTTCAGATTATGGTAATAAAGACTTTTTTGTAAGTGCACTTAAAGGATCTATTCTATCAGAGCTAACAAATTGTAACATAGTAGATATTTCTCACAATATTACACCCTTTCATTTACTTGAGTGTGCATATGTTGTTAAAAATTCATATGTACATTTCCCTAAAAACAGTGTACATATTATTGCAATAGACACGGAAATAGCTAAAAATAAAAGACATATTGTAGCCTATATTAATGAACATTATTTTATCACATCTGATTCAGGTGTTTTATCATTAATTTTTCCCACGATTAAACCAGTTGAGCTAGTTGAGATTAATATTTCCGGAGAATATGAGACAGAATTATTTCCAGCAAAAGATATTTTTACAAAAGTAGCATGTCATATAGTTAGAGGTGGTAAACTCAATATTATTGGTGAAAAAATCGATTCTTTTAAATTATTCTCTAACCCAAAACCATCAATACTAAATAATGGAACATCTATGATTGGAGAAGTAATTTACATAGATAGATTTGGAAATATTATTTCTAATATTAAGAAAGATTATTTTAATCAACAGAAAGGTGAACAAAATTTTATTATACATTTACCAAGGGGAAAAAAAATTAACAGAATCAATAAAACATATAATGATGTAGAAGAATCANAAATACTAGCACTATTTAATTCTTCAAAATATTTAGAAATCGCTATAAATCGTGCTGATAAAAATGCTGATAGTGGTGCTAGCACATTACTAGGTATAAAAGAAGGTGATCAAATTATTATTAACTTTTTAACTAAAAGATTCACACAATGAATGCTATATATAAAAAAGAAATAAAAATGTTTTTTTCCAGTATGGAAGCATATATTGCAATGAGTGTATTTTTTCTTATTAATGGGCTTATTTTATGGTATATTCCAAGTGATTTTAACATCTTTTACAATCAAAAAGCAAGCTTACTACCATTTTTCACTACCGCACCTTGGATACTATTGATACTTATACCAGCTATAACAATGAAAATGGTTAGTGCTGAATTTTATCAGAAAACTAATTTAATTTTATTTACTAAACCTATTAAAAAATGGGATATTATTTTTGCAAAATTTTTAGCTAGTCTTACAATTGGAAAAATTTGCTTAATACCTACATTAATATTTGTGTACAGTATATATAATATTAGTGACCCTATTGGTAACATTGATGTAGGAGAATTAATTGGATCATACCTTGGTATTATGATGTTAATTAGTCTTTACAGCTCAATAGGTTTGTTTTGCTCTAGTATTTCTAATAATAATATGATAGCATATATATTAACAATAATCATAATTTTACTATTATACATGGGGGTCAATATATTAGGAACAGCCTATAATCTTTACATATTTGAATTCCTGAGTATTCAATCCCACTATGAGTCAATTAGCAGAGGTGTAATAGATTCAAGAGATATAATTTACTTTAGCTCTATTATATTTTTATTTTTATATTTTTCATCTGTATTAATTGAACAAAAAAATATATGAGCTTTTTAAAAAAAATAAAGTCAACAGATTATGCAAACAAATTAGTTGTTCTTATATTAATCATTATTATTTCATTAATTAATATTGTAAGTACACACTATTTTTTCCGAATAGATTTAACAAATGATAAAAAATATTCAATTTCACACCATACAAAAACAATAATTTCTCAATTAGATGATATTATCTACTTTAAAATATACCTGCATGGCGATCTTCCTGTAGAGTATAAGAAATTAGAAACTGAAATCAAATATCTACTAAATGAATTTAAATCATATTCTGAGTACATAGATTATGATTTCATTGATATTTCGTCTATGGAAAATGAAGAATATAAATATTCATTACAACAAGAATTATATTCAAAAGGTATTCCTGTCATTCCACACAGAAACCAACAAAATAATAAAATCGAAGAATTTTATATTTTCCCTGGGGCTTTAGTCTCATATAAAGGCAATACCGAAACAAGTATTGCATTCATCAAAGATGGAATCAGAAATGATGAGCAATTGAAAGAAGCCATTGAAGACCTAGAATACTTATTCGTTAATTCTATTAGAGGTATAACAACAAAAACACAACAAAGAATAGGTTTAATCAATGGCCACAATGAAGTGACAAATAATTTAATTAGTTCATTTAGAGAAATTGTTTCTGAACATTACGAATTAATTGATTTGGAAATTAACGAACAATTACTTTCATTGAATAATTTAGATTGTATTGTAATTAATAATCCCAAATCATCATTTTCAGAAAAAGATAAATTTATTATTGATCAATTTATTATGAATGGTGGGAAAAGTATTTGGATAATGAATGGTACTACAGCAAATATGGATAGCTTACAGTCAAAAAGTGAAACAATTGTATTACCTAATAACAGTCGTAATTTGGACGATTTATTATTTAAATATGGTGTTAGAATTAATACAGATATAATTCAAGATTTATCCTCAAGTTCTATACCAATTGCAACACATATTGTAAATGAAAGACCTCAGTTTGAACTATTTCCCTGGGTATTTTTTCCAGTAATTAATCCTAAATCTCAACATCTAATTACTAAAAACATTAACCCGATAAAAACAGAGTTCCCTAGTTCTATAGACACAATAAATAACCAGGTGAAAAAAACAATTTTATTACAAACATCTAATTACACAAAAAGTAACTTAACACCAATTTTAATTAACCTAGAAAATGAAACAAAAATTAATGAAGTTTTGTTTAATCAAAAAAGTAAAAATATTGCAGTCTTACTAAGTGGTCCATTTGAATCAGTCTTTAAAAATAGATTAACTCAAACTATTAGTAAAGATCCAAATATTAAATTTAAGGATTCAATTAATAATAATCACATTTTAGTGATTTCTGATGCTTTTTTTATCCAAAATCAATTCTTTCAAGGACAAAATTTACCACTTGGCCTAGATCAATGGACTGGATACCAATTTGGGAATGGTACTTTTATATTAAATAGTCTTGAATTCATGCTAAACAACAAAACATTTATTGAAATACGATCTAAGAAAATTCCTACTAGATTATTAGATAAACAAAAAATAAAAAAACAAAAAAATTATTGGCAAATAATCAATATAGGACTCCCCTTGATAATGATAATAATAGTTCAATCTCTAATCTTTTTTCTTAGAAGAAGAAAATATAATTATATATAAAAATGAAAAATCTATACATCTATTTTATTATAATACTTGTTTTAATACTTTTATTAATAACAGCAAATTATAATTCATCCTCCCAAAGAATTGATAAAAGAGATTTTGCAGTTGAAGATACATTGTTAGTTAATAAAATTATACTTGAAAATAGAAATTTGGAAAAATTGAAACTATCAAGAGGTGAAAAAAACTGGATATTAAATGACACAATAATTGCAAATCAATATTTAATTAATTTATTATTGAAAACTATTAAAGAAATGCAAATTAAAAATCCCATAGCAAGAGCAGCTCTTCCTAACATCATTAAAAGAATGGCAACACAAAATACTAAGCTAGATATTTATAAAAAAAATAAAAAAATAAAAACAATTTATATAGCCGGTGAAACTCCTGATCAACTAGGAACATATATGATGATAGAAGGTGCAAAAGAACCGTATGTTGTACATATACCAGGATTTAATGGATACCTGAGTTCTAGATTTTCATGTAAAGAAAATATATGGAAAAGTAAGCGTGTTTTTAATAAATTAATCAAAAAAACCACAATCAAATTAAATGATAATAAATCTATTCATTTATCTCAAAGTAATATATTAAAGCTAAATAAAATATACTGCGAATCCTTTTTAACAAGTAATAAAAATTTTAATGTAGAGGTCATTAAAAATAGAACACCATTTATTACTATGATAATTGAAAATAAAGACGGAACAACCGAACAATTAAATTGTATACGAAAAAAACCTGTAAATAAAGATAAATACAACCATCATAAATATGATAGAGAACGTTTTTATGCTTTCAAAAATAACACATTAATGCTGGTTCAATACAAACAATTTAACTATTTAATGAATTCCGATTCGTTAAATAGCTATTTCATGCCATGGTCGAAATAAAGCTTAAATGAAAATGTTTTTTTTCAAAATGCTTAACTATATTTACAAATAAAAAAATAAAATGAAGTTTATAATATCAAGTGAAAAATTTTTAAAGACAATACAGCCTTTAATGGGTATTATTGTCAATAATCCTGCCTTACCTATTATCGAAAATTTACTTCTTGAAGTTGATGGTAGCAAATTAAGTGTTAAAGCAACTGACTTAGATAATACTATTATTAATAGCACAAATATAGAATCCGAATCACAGGATTCAATTGCTGTAAATGCTAAACTCTTATCTGAAACATTAAGAACATTTCCTGAGCAACCATTAACATTTAAAAAAAATGAAGAAAATAATACCCTGAATATAATTTCTGATCAAGGTAACTACACGATATCATATGTTAATAGCGATGAATTCCCAAATACACCTGAAGTGTTAGAATCTCAATCAATCACTATTAATAGCACAACTTTAAATAGGGGGATTCATCATACATTATTTGCTGCAGGCAATGATGAATTAAGACCAGTAATGTCAGGTGTATACATAGAAATTAACACTAATAATATCCTTTTTGTTGCAACGGATGCACATAAAATGGTTAAATATGAAAATGAAATTGATGCTAATAATACTACGAGTTTTATTGTACCAAAAAAACCATTACAATTACTTAAGAACTCTATTGGCGAATTAAATAAAGAAATTCAAATTAGATATAATAAAACTAATGTAATTTATTCGCTCGAAAATATGCAAATATATTGCAGATTAATTGATGGCAATTATCCAAATTATAATGCAGTAATACCTAAAGAAAATCCTAACAAATTATATGTCGAACGATCAGCATTATTAAATTCATTAAAAAGAATTTCTATATTTTCAAACCAAAGTACTCACCAAGTTAAATTTAAAATACAAGGAAATACACTAGAAATATCTGGAGAAGATATTGATTTTTCTAACAAAGGAAATGAGAAAATCAAAGTAGAATATTCTGGGGAAGACATGGAAATTGGATTTAATGGTAAATTTTTACTAGAAATTTTAAACACATTAGAAATAGAAAAGATTTATATTCACTTCTCTTCACCTAGTAAAGCAGCAGTTATTACACCTGATTCTGATAATAAAGAAGAAAAAATACTAATGTTGGTAATGCCTGTAATGCTTAATCATTAAGCAATGAGAAAAGAGCGGAGAAGGAGGGATTCGAACCCCCGGTACCTTGCGGTACAACGGTTTTCAAGACCGCCGCATTCGACCACTCTGCCACTTCTCCTTGAAACTCATGCACGGCAAAATTAAATATTTTTTTTGATCTTTTGTAAAATGAATGTAATTTATAATAAATAATTTAAAATAAACTTAATAGGAAATGAGGAGTATGTTAATTTATATAATTATTTCACTAACTTCTAAATTGCCATTAAATATATTATATGTACTTTCTAAAATAATATATTTGATTAATAAAATTTTTATCAGGTATCGTCTAAATATTGTAAGAAAAAATATTATAAATGCATATCCAAAATTAACCAAAAAAAAAACAGACTTATTAATTAGTAGATTTTATAAATATTTTTTTAGAAATATTTTTGAAATAATTAAAGCAATAAGTTTTAGTCAACATGATGTGCTTGAAAAAATTAAAATAAAAAATATTGAAACCATTGAAAAAAGCATCAAACAAAATAAATCTATTATACTAATTGGATCACACTATTCAAATTGGGAATGGATTTTTCTAAGAATCAGTTTAATTAAAAATATTAATTTATATGCTGTATACAAACCATTATCAAATTATTATTTCAATGAAATATTATTGAAATTGAGAAAGAAATTTGGTGCTAACCTCATTGAACTTAATAAATGGAAATACTTTATTAAGAAAGGAAAACATTCTCAATCTACTTTTATGTTTATTGCAGATCAAGTTCCTAATGAAAAATCAAATGGTAAAAGATTAACATTCTTAAATCAATCTACATTATTTTATGAGGGTCCTGAAAAAACTAGTTACTTATTAAATGCTGATGTATATTATTTAGATTGTCAAAAAATAGAAAAAGGATGCTATCTTGTAAGTCTAAATGAAATTAACACAAAAAAAGTAACTGAAAAATATGCAGCTCTACTAGAACAAACAATAAACACTAACCCTGAAAATTGGCTTTGGTCACATAATAGATGGAAGAGATAAAAGAAGAAATAGGTATTTATATTTTAAATTATAATGGCATCAATTGGTTGAAAAAAAACCTAAATAATATTATAAAAAACTCTGGTACAATTCAAATTATTATTATAGATAATAATTCACATGATAATTCAGTTGATTACATTGAGAAGCATTTTCCCAAAGTAGAAATTTATACTCATAAAACAAACTATGGCTTTTCTAAAGGTTATAACAATGTGTTATTAAAAGAAAATAGATTCAAATACTATATTTTACTAAATAATGATGTTAAAGTAACTGAAAATTGGATTAATCCAATGCTTGACTTATTCAATAGAGGACAGGCAAAAATAGTACAACCTAAAATACTTAGTGCGATTAAAGAAAAACAATTTGATTATGCTGGTGCAGCAGGAGGATTTATTGATATAATGGGAATTCCATTTTGTAGAGGAAGAATTTTTAATACATTAGAGCTAGATTGTAATCAATATAATGATAGTGTAGATATATTTTGGGCTTCTGGTTGCTGCTTTATGATAGAAAGCAAATTATTCAAAAAATTAAATGGCCTAGATGAAGATTTATTTATGCATCAGGAAGAAATTGATTTATGTTGGAGAGGACAAAAAGAAAATATAAAAATATTATATTGTCCTCAAAGTACTATATACCATTATGGTGGTGGGACACTTTCAACACAGAATCCACTTAAAAGTTTTTATAATCACCGAAATAACTTATTAATACTAATAAAAAACTTACCTATATATTTATTGATGATTATAATTCCTGTAAGAATAATAATTGATTATTCTCTAATTATAAGTAATTTAATTTCTGGTCTATTATATCTAGTATTTATAAGTCCACTATATCTCAATAAAATTTATGACACTAACATACAATATGGGTTAAAAAAAATAAAAAAAGGATTTCTTATTTTATTTGCACATATTTCTGTTATTTTTCTACTAAAAAAATTTATAAAGAAAAGAGCACCAATTTACCCTACAAGGGTACATTTAAGAAGCATTATTTTTGATTATTATATTATGAGAATAAAACAATTTTCAAAACTAAAAAAGTTTTGATCTTTTTATTAAATAAGCTGATAACACTTTTGAAAAACTATCATTAATAAACGATGGAATATATTCAATATGATATTTATTACACTCTAATTCTATCTTTTTCTGAAATGAATCATATAGATTTCTATAAGTTTCCTGAAAATTAATTGGATTTAATTTAACTTCTTGGTTATTTTCTAAATCAACAAATTGATGAGGACGATTAGAAAAATTAAATAATTTTTCTTGATTAAAATCTTGAACATGAAATAAAAGAACTTCATTTTTTCTATGTCTTAAGTGTTGAAAAGATTCAACATAACTATCATCATTATCAAAATTCATCATATCACTAAATATAATTACTAATGAACGTTGTGGTATCTTTTCAATAAAATTTGAAATTGAAGAATGAAAATTAGTAGCTTTTGGTATAAAATCATTTGGTTTCACCAAAAGCTTGTCTAGCTCTGCTATTAATCTATTATAATGAGACTTACTACATTTTGCAGGTGTGAAAAAATCTAAATTTTCACTATATAATGTCAAACCAAATCCATCTCTTTGCTTTAAAAAAAGATTCATTAAACTAGCAGAAGAAAATATAGAAAACTCTAGTTTTGAGATTTGATTATTTTTATGTTCAGGGAAATACATAGACGAAGAGGTATCCAATAAAATAAAAGACCTTAAATTTGTTTCCTCCTCAAATTTTTTAACAAATAATTTATCTGAACGACCAAATAATTTCCAATCAACATGTTTAATAGGATCACCTTGGTTGTACAACCTATGCTCAGCAAATTCAACAGAAAATCCATGATACGGACTTTTATGGAGACCCGTCAAGAAGCCTTCCACAACTTGTTTTGCGAAAAAATCAAGATTATCTGAGAAATGGACTTGCTCATTTATAGATAACATCCGAATCCTACAATAAAATTAAATAAGTGAATTTAATTTATCTTCTAACTGCAATTTAGATGCTGCACCTACATGTTTATCAACAACCTCACCATCTTTAAAAAATAATAAAGTAGGAATAGATGTAATACCGTACTTAGAAGATATGTCAGATTCAGAGTCGACATTTACCTTACCTACAACTGCCTTTCCTGCAAAATCCTGATCTAATTCATCAATCAACGGAGCAATCATACGACATGGACCACACCATTCAGCCCAAAAATCAACAAGAACAGGATTTTTAGATTCTAAAACTTCTTGATTAAAATTTTCAGTAGTAAATTCTTTTGCCATAATTTTATTTAATATTTTAGATAAGCAAATCTAATTTATTTTTTTTTTAATCCAAATAAGTATTCTAATAAAATACATTTCAATCAACAATTAATTGACTTCACCTTAAAGCATATTTAGTGGAAAAGGCATTCATTGAATGAATAAATTGCTTACATATATTAACTTGATACTTCTTAGATAAGAAGTTTAAATTAACTTTACTATCATATACATTTAATTTAAAATTATGTTTTCCAGGGTATTTTTTAACAATATCTAACATTGATTGAACAAATTCTGGATTAATTTCATTTAAATCTATACTAAAATTGATTTCATTAATTAATTTACTCGCAACTTCTGACAATAAATTAACATTATTAAAATTAATATATAAGGTGGAATCCCACGATCTTTTTCTAATAGAAGCAGATATATACAACAAAGCTCCCACAATAAAATAATTCCTGAATTTAATATAGTTTTCTCCAAATAATCTAAATTCTTTAGTCCCACTATAATCTTCTAGAATAATTATTCCGTATGGCTTATCATTTTTTCCCATTCTTTCAATATGTGATTGAACATAACCAGCAAATGTAAAATTAGTAATCGGCTTATTAAATAAGTCAATGTCTCTAATTTGATGAGAACAAAAGTTTTTAACTTCTAAAGAATAATCATCTAAAGGGTGACCTGAAATATAAATACCTAACACATCTTTTTCCTTATCTAATAATTCAAACTTGTTCCACACCTCAGTATCACTAAGAATAGGTTCTTGTGTCATTGTTGACATAGTTTTCTGATCAAACATCTCTAATTGATTAATAGAATCATTATTTTTAGAATATTGTGAACGGAAACGAATGACCATTTCAATAAAAGAAGTTTCATCATATAATTTAAAAAAATTTGCTCTATTTACAGAGGTTAAGCTATCAAAAACTCCTCCAATTGCTAGTGCCTCTAAAACTCGTTTATTCACCACTTTACCATCAATTCTTTTTATAAAATCAATAAAGCTAGAGTATATACCATTAAGATTTCTTTCGCTAATGATTGACTCAGCTGCAATAGAACCAACACCTTTAATAGCACCTAATCCAAATCGGATTTCATTATTATCATTGACGGAATAATCAATAAAACTTTCATTCAAGTCTGGTCCTAACACATTAATATCCATTCTCTTACACTCATCCATATACTTAGTTAATTTTGATAAATCATTCATATGATGAGTTAATAAAGAAGCCATAAATTCTCGTGGATAATGTGCCTTAAGATATGCTGTCTGAAAAGATATAAAAGAATAACAAGTAGAATGTGATTTATTAAAAGCATAAGATGCAAATGCCTCCCAATCTTTCCATATTTTTTCTACTTTTTTAAGATCATGCTTCCTTTCTTCACACCCTTTAAAAAACTCTTCTTTTAAATCATCTAAAATATTCTTTTTTTTCTTCCCCATTGCTTTTCGCAAGCTATCCGCTTTACCCTCAGTAAAACCAGCTAATTCTTGTGATAATTTCATAACCTGTTCTTGATACACAGTTATTCCATAAGTATTACCTAAATATTTTTCCATTATAGGTAAATCATAGTTTATTTGCTCTCTACCATGTTTTCGCTCAATAAAATTGGGTATATATTCCATAGGACCTGGACGATATAATGCATTCATCGCAATTAAATCTTCAAAATGATCTGGCTTTAATGCACGTAAATGTTTTTGCATACCAGGCGATTCAAATTGAAAAGTACCTAATGTTGAACCTGCCTGGTAAAGTTCAAAAGTTTTTTTATCTTCAATATCAACATTATTAATATCCAACTTAACTTGATGACGTTCTTTAATCAAATTGACTGCATCTTTAATTTGAGATAATGTATTAAGACCTAAAAAATCCATTTTTAGCATTCCTGCACTTTCTACAACACTATTATCAAATTGTGTTATTAATAAATTTGATTCAGACGAGGTACATACAGGAATATGATTAGTTATATCATCAGGGGTAATGATAATACCACAAGCATGTAAACCTAAATTCCTAATGCTACCCTCAGTTAAACATGCTAATTTAATTAAATCATCTTCTGATTTATTTTTATTAATTAAAGAAATTAAATCTTTTATACTGCTCAACTCATCACGATTTAACTTAGACTCTAATTCTTTTTTTGAAAGAGAAAAAATATCATTTAATTTAATATTAGGAATTTTTTTAGCTAACACATCAACCTGAGACAATGGCACATTTAAAACTCTACCCATATCACGAATTGATGATTTTGCAGCCATTTTTCCATATGTTATAATTTGAGCTACTTGATTTTTACCATATTTATCTACTACCCAACTAATTAATTTAGACCTGCCCACATCATCAAAATCAATATCAATATCAGGCATCGAAACTCGTTCAGGATTTAAAAATCTTTCAAATAATAAATCATATTTAATCGGGTCAACAGTTGTAATATCTAAACAATATGCTACTACAGAACCTCCAACAGAACCTCTTCCCGGACCAACCGAAACCCCCATTTTTCTTGCATGGTTAATAATATCTTGAACAATTAAAAAATAGCCTAAATAACCTGTCTTTTCAATAGTTTTTAATTCAAAATCAATTCTATTTGCTACCTCTTCACTTACTATGTTGTATTTTTTTTCTGCACCTATTTTACATAAATGTCTTAAATACTCATTTTGATTAGAAAAATCACCAGGCAACTCATATTGAGGCAATAAAACATCGGCATCGAGTTTATAAGAATTAAATTTATCAACAAATAAATTTAAATTATCAAAATAATGAGGAGCATCAGAAAAAATTGATTTGAATTCCTCAATACCATAAAAATAAAACTGATCGTTAGGTAAACCAAACCGTTTTCCATATCCTTTACCTTTTGGTGTATCAAGAAGCTCACCATTTTTAACACATAATAATGCATCTTGTGCTTTTGCATCAGATTGATTTAAATAATATATACGATTTGCAGGAAGATATTTAACATTATACTCTTTAGCCCAAGAAAATAACACCTTATTTACTTCCTCTTCAAATTCAATATTATTTTTACTTATTTCAATATAAAAATCTTCCTGAAAAGCATTTAACCACCATAAAAAACACTCTTTTGCTTTATCAGAATTTCCAGTAATTATTAATTGAGCTAACTCACCATATATACCACTAGTTGTAGCAATTAAATCATCCTTATACTTAAGAATAAGTTCTTTGTCAACTCGAGGAAAACCACCATACAGACCGTCTATATAACCATATGAAGAAATTTTACATAAATTATGATATCCTTTTTTATTTTTTGCATATAAAACTTGTGAATATCGTTTATCTTTATTTTGCATAGTAAATTTTTGCTTAAATCTGTCAGCAACTAAATTAAATTCACATCCTAGAATTGGAAGTATATTTCTTTTGTGACAAAGCGATACAAATTCAAATGCACCAAATAAATTTCCATGATCAGTGATTGCTACAGATTTCATACCACTTTCTACAACATGATCTACAAGTTTCGATATAGAAATTGTTGACTGTAAGATAGAATATGAAGTATGACATCTAATTTGACAAAATGAAGTATTAGTATTAATAACATCAGTTATATGGCTTTTTGATGGACTTTCAAAAGATTTTTTTTCTATAATATTATTTTTATTTGAAGGACCTAAATCTATATTAAATAATGAAATTATATTATTATTATCTTTTATAAAGTTATCTAACTGCTTAGTATCTAATTCACAGTTGTTAGATGATATAATTCCTGTCCTTAATAATTCAAAAAAACACCTTGCAGTTGCATTTACATCAGCAGCACCATTATGAGCATTAAGCACTAAATAATCATCAGAAAATAATTTACTATATAACTCTTCTAGTTTTGGAGGTTTAAAACCTTTCCTGATTTTTATTGTTCCTTTATTATTAATATTATATATAACTTTCTTATTTAAATCATAATTTGGAACAGAATCTGACTTTTTATACAAAATACCTGCATCTCCATTAGAAATTGTTATTTTAAACTTAGATAAATCTTTAAATTTACCGTTAGGCGAAATATCTTGAATATACCCTTCTTTCCCAATTTTACAGAATTCAGTTGACAACTTCATTGTATCAATAGTTTTGAAATTAACTAATGGATTATCAAGTGGTAAATTTTTAAAATCAAGAATTCTAAGATATTCTGAACCAACTACATTAATATCAAATTGAATATTGTGACCAATCAAAAAATGTGTTTTTGATAAAGCAGTTTTAAATTTACTTAAAGCATCTTCAATAGGTATACCATGTATATTTGCTAAATCATTCGATACTCCATGAATAGCAATACTATCTAAGGGAATCTCAAATCCATTTGGTTTTATAATATCATTTGAACAATCAATTAACACCCCATCTAAATCGTGCAGTTGCCAAGATAATTGTACACATCTTGCATGTCCCCAATTTTCAAAATCTTGAATAGATTTTGAAAAATCTAAAGGCAGTCCTGTTGTTTCTGTATCAAAAATTAAATACATAAAATAATGAAAATATATTAATACTAAATGTAATCAAAAATCGAATTGGTTAATTATAAATAAAGAATAAAAATAACAACTAAATAAAAAAATTGATTTTATTTTATATTTATAAATAATTATTAGATATTTGCACGACTTAATTGACTGGGTTTCGGACCCTTTTAAAAAATTAATGATATGGCGACAAAAATTCGATTACAAAGACACGGAAAAAAAGGAAAACCATTCTATCATATAGTTATAGCTGATTCTAGAGCAAAAAGAGATGGTAGATTTATTGAAAAATTAGGCACCTATAATCCAAATGTTAGACCTGCCGAAATCAATCTAGACTTTGATAATGCACTAATATGGCTTCAGAAAGGTGCAATCCCTACAGACACAGTCCGAGCGATACTTTCATACAAAGGTGTATTATTAAAAAAACATTTATTAGATGGGGTTAAAAAAGGAGCTTTCAATGAAGAAGCTGCTGAAAGTAAATTTAAACAATGGCTTGAGGAAAAAGAGGCAAAAATTGCTAATACCATTAAAAAAATAAGTGAAGATGCAACACAACAAGAAAAAACAAGATTCAATTTAGAAGAAGAAAGTCGAAAAAAGAAAGAAGAATCAATTGCAGCTAAACAACAACCTACTGTAAAAGAAGAAACTCCAGCTAAAGAAGAAACTCCAGCTGAAGAAGAAACTCCAGCTGAAGAAGAAACTCCAGCTAAAGAAGAAACTCCAGCTAAAGAAGAAACTCCAGCTGAAGAAAAAACTCCAGCTAAAGAAGAAACTCCAGCTGAAGAAGAAACTCCAGCTNAAGAAGAAACTCCAGCTNAAGAAGAAACTCCAGCTNAAGAAGAAAAATCTGCTACTGATGAAGCACCTAAAAAGTAAAATTCATTTTTAATTTAAAAAAATATGTTTCAGATTGGACATATTTGTAAATGCTACGGCCTAGATGGTCATTTTAGTATTAAGCTTGCATTTCCAGTACATATTTGCCGCGAATTCCAAAATTTGAAAACAATTTATTTAGAAAAAGAAGATTTTCCTCTTAAAATAATTCATTCTATTTTAAACAACTCCATATATTTAAAAACAAGAGTTGAGAGTATTAAATCAAGAGAAGAAGCAAAATCTATTTTACAAAAAAATGTATTTATTAAATATGGTGATCATAAGGAAATTGATGCCCTTATTAAAAAATTAAATAAATTTTTAAAATTTAAAATCATTGATAGTCATTTAGGTGAAATAGGTGAAGTGACAAATATTGATTATAATAGACCTCAAACACTACTCTCAATTCAATCAAAAAATAAAGAAATATTAATACCATTTGTAGATGATTTGATATCAAAAATAGATGAAAAAAACAAACTAATCTATACTCAACTTCCAGAAGGTCTAATAGATATATGTTGTGAATAAATTTTTTAATTGTATTTTAGACTTAAAAAAGCAAACAATGAAAAATTTATTTTTAATTCTTTTGACATTCTTACTAATTACAAGTACATATTCTCAAGAGCATATTATTGGTTTAGGAGTCAATAATTTTAGTAATGCATCGATTAATTATGAACGAATAATTCACAGTGAATTAAATTTAAAATTATCATATTCTAGAAACTTTATTGACGGTAATTCCTCAAATAAAAAAATTACATATAATTATACTTCATTGTCAGCTAAATTTTTTAATGGTGAAATATTTAATCTCGATTTTTATCATGGTCCAGGAATTTTAGTTGGATATTATTATGAATACACTAATTTTAATAATAATACTATTTACTATCCTTATACTAATATAATTCAATTCGATGCAGTAGGAAATGATGACAATTACCTTCCATATTACCAAAATTCAGCTATGATTTCTCCTGAATATCATATTGGATTAGCAAGAGAAATAGGTAGTGACTTCTATGTATCTGGAGACTTAACAATTGGAACTCATTTTTTATTTAATGATTACATGTCTATTTTAGACAGATATAACATAGGTAATTTTGTTCCTTATATTTGGCTAAATCTGTATTTTTCTTATAATTATAATTTGTAAAATACTTTATTTTTCTCCGTATATCACTAAAGTACCTTTCCAATCATTCTTAGCTCCATATTGTGAAGCTTTCACATTTTTAAGTCCTGATTTATGAAAAAATGATTTCCACTCCTCGATAGAAAATGTACACATATGAACATCTAAGTCAGTTTTCCAACTTAATGACGGAGTATTTTCTAAATAATGATCAACTCCAATAACAAAACAACCATTATCTTTCAAAATTGAAGATACTATATAGTCAATTGTAGAATAAGGGTGATCTAAATAATAAAAAACTTCCATACTAAATACTACATCGAATTTGGAAGTGAAATGATTTAAGTTATTTATATTTAAGTGTAGGTATTTAGATTTATTATCCAATGAAATAGCTTTATCAATCATTTTTTTTGCACCATCAATTCCAAGTGACAATGTACAATTCTTTATTTTTGAAATTTTTCTAACTACCCAACCATTACCACACCCAATATCAAGAAAAGAGAACGGCCTATTTACTATGGAATCGGAAACAGAATTCAGCATATAGTCTACAGAGGGTGAATGATTAGTAACCATACCTTCATCTTTGCCTAAATCAACCCATTTATTAAAAAGATTTATTGCTTTCATAATTATAGTTTTTCAATTTGAAAAGTTGGCGAACCTTTTTCCCCTGATTCACTATAAAAATATAAAAATAATAATTTATAATAATTATTATTTTGGGATTTAATTAAGTAGACAGGAGAATTAATAGAATAAATACCTAAATCTGAATTATAAAATTTCCAATCATATCCAATGGTATTAGAATTTTCACTAAAATTATAATTGTTGATATTAGTAATATTTATATCTGAAAAATCATTTAATGTGTCAACAGCTACAGAAATACTATAATTTTGAAGCACCCCCACCACTCTATATGTGGGTAATGGATTAAGATTTATTCCTCCAGGGGGAATAACATTAAATTCAGTGTATCTTGTAAACATTAAATCCCATGTTGACAATTCATTATTCATAAAATTCTTGTTAATTAATGAAAAATAACGCAGATAACTTTTATTATTTTTTTCTATTTCAATTATATCATTATAAATTAAATTATTATTCTGATCCAAGTCAATTATTTGAATAATATATGCATCTTCATCAAAATCAATTATTTGAATAATAGAGTAGCCTAAATGATTTGTGTAACAATCGTATCCCAAGTCAACTAAAAAAAAATTTTTAGATAAAGTTTCTGAATTATTATTAAATGCTAACAATTGAATATCACCTGAAGGATCATCATATAACCAATCATTATTTTCAATTATATTATCTATATTTTCAAAATTTAATATTGATTCAAAACCAATTAATCTCATATATTTTGCAGAATTGATTTTGATTGCATTAATTTCATTATAAAAAGCAATATCCCACTCAGTAATTAAATTCTCACTAATAACAATATTATCATCTATATCATAATAAATTTGATTACAATAATCAGACCCTAAATTTACTTGAACATAGTTAACTAAACCCTGTATATTAATAGGATATTCTTTCGGTTCACAGCTAACTATTATTAAAATTAGAAAGTAATAAAAAATTAATTTTTTAGTCATTTATAAAATTCATTTTAATTGATGTGTAAAAATATCTACCACAAGCAAGAGGGATTCCAGTAGATTCATTATTATGAAAACTACCTATAATAGTCTCAGAATTAAGATCTTGAATATTTAATAAATTATTACAACCAAATGAAAAAGTATACATATCATTAATATTTAAATCATATGAAATATTCAAAATACTATAACTATCTATTTTTTTTGATAAAATCTCTCCATAGTTGTTTTTTAATACAATTGATCTAGGGCCTTTGAAAGAAGAAAAAAATGAAAAAGCATGCCTAGAATTTAATTGATATTTTAACAAAGTATTAAACATAAGATAAAAGTTTAAATCCTGATTGTAAATTGAACTATTACCTAAATAAGCTACATTAAAATTTACATCAGTTTTCAAAATACTGAATTTTATTTGAGATTTAGAACCAATAGTTCGATAGTTACCAATGTTAATGTAATCAAAATTAGCTGTATTCTCATTTTGAATTAATGTAATAAAATTATTAATTCTGTTGTAAAATATTTTCCAGCTGAAATTATAATTATTTAATATTGAAGAATTTAAATTTATTTGGAAGTTTTTAGACTCCTCTGATTGGAGATTAGAATTACCTTGAATATTATGATTAACATCAACAAAATTAAAATACATTTCTTTTAATGATGGAGTTCTAAAGCCATGGGCATAAGAACATCTTAAAAATGTTTTTCCTAAGTTTAACTTTAAATTTATAGCGGGAGTAAATCGATCATTATGTTCAAGACTATATAAATATCTAAATGCCGTGCGAAAAGAAAGTTTATTTATTGTATAATCTAATGAAGAGAAAAAAGAAAAGTCAATTCTTTGTTGTTTTGCATCAATTAACCTTTGAGTTTTTAATAATTCTGAAGATATAGAATAACCATATTGATAATTTATTTTACTGTTTTCAATATTTGAACAGGTTACTCTATGAGTAAATAAATCTACAATTGTGGTATCATTATCATCTGTTTTATTTTGAACTAAATTGGTTAAGTCTACATAATACTGTTGCTTGTGCCTAAAATATCTATTATGATTAAATAATACATCAATATTTCTATTAAGGAAAGGACCTTTAATAACTACACCCTTATCAAATTTCCTATTTAAATAATAATCATCAAATGCATAATTGAAAAAAGCTCCTCTAGGTAATCCTTTATTAGTAACCTCCTCGTTTAATAAATCTATGTATGGCTTAATCATTAAATCATTACTTGTTTTATATATATAGTTTAACTTTAAATACATCTTTTCTTTTGGTTTCCACAAATGGTGTCTGGAATTATCAGCGAAATATGAAGTTGAAAATAAACTTATTTTATCATTTGGAGACCAACCATCGAAATAATGTCGACCAAGTGAAACGAAAAAAATACTTTCGTCTAATTTATAACCTAAGTTAGTATTGAAATTATACTGACCTATTGATTCAATATGAGATTCTACAGAAAAATTTATCTTTTCATTTTGTTTGGTTTTAGATATTAAATTTATAGTTGAACCAAGAGAATTATTACCGTAAACAGTACTTAAGGGAGAGTCAATTATTTCAATTCTATCAATATTACCTAAAGTAATTTGAGAAAAATCAACACTACCATTCTGAAAACCATAAATCTCAACACCATCAATTAATACTTTAATATTTTCACCAGATATTCCTTGAAAATCAATATAATCGCCAAGAAAAGGGTCGTGAAAAATACTCACTCCTACTTGACGATTTAATACAGATGATAAATTTTGTGAACCAAAATTTTTTAATGATTTATTTGGGATAATATCAACAACATATATAGAACTATCAATATGAATTGGTTTATATTGAGCAGTCAACACAATCTGATCTAATAAAACTGAATTTTTTAAACTATCTTGTGAAAAAGATGAAAAATAAAAACAAAATAAAATAACTATATAATATTTATAATTTAAGTGATATTGCATTTTATTTGAAAATGATATTATTTTGTACATATTTGATTTGCGAAATTAACTACTTTTTTGACTTCTTTCGTGATATTAACATTTATATTTATAGTTTCTCTTTTAAATTCATAATTCAGTATTAGAAAAAATTGTTTTTTTTATCTAAATTTAAAATTAAGATTAACCGATTAATAAGTTATAGATGTTTATTTGTTAATTAAATCTAATTATTTAGATTAATTCTAAATTAAATACTTAAATTAATTTATTATTTAGAATAATTATAATTAAAAATACAGTAAAATGAATGAATTTATTATAACATTTAGAGAGTGTTTAGAAGCAACATTAATAGTTGGGATAGTTTACACATTCCTCTCTAAAACCAAAATGGAAGCACAAATTAAGCACCTTTGGTCTGCGGTTGGAGCAGCAATTTTTGCTAGCATACTTGTTGCAATAGCACTTGTGTCGATTAGCAATAACCTTGGAAATAATGCAATTGCAAAGCTTTTTGAAGCCATTTTTATGTATATCACTGCTGGCCTACTTCTATATGTAGTATTCTGGCTCTCAAAATCAATAAGTGACAGAAAAAAACTAGAAGAACTAGCATCAAAGGCAGGTAATACTAGTAAATGGGGCATATTCCTATTGATTTTTTTTGCTATACTTAGAGAAGGATTTGAGACAGTAATGTTTTTAATTGGTGGTGTTATTCAAACTGGTAAGTTTTCATATATAGGATTCTTTTCCGGAGCAATTCTCGCATGTCTTTTAGGCTATTTAATATTCAAACAGGGTAAAAAAATAAACTTAAAACTATTTTTTGCTGCAACCACATTTTGCCTCGTCTTATTTGCTGCTGGTATGAATGCATATGGAACTCATGAGATTGAATCTTTCTTAACAAAAAGTGGATACATCTCTTCTGAAATAGAAAGACCCTGGAACATACTAGAACCTAAGGCCGCATTAAACAACAATGAACTATCATTATTCTATAGTTACAATGAGAGTAAACAAAAATATATTCACATACTACATGACAAAGGAACAATAGGAGTTTTTTTAAAAGGTTTTTTTGGCTATAATTCAAATCCAAATTGGATAGAATTATTCATATGGATTGGTACACTTATTTTTGGAATTAGAATATGGAAAAGATTTTATCTTAAATAATCACGAAATACTTTTATTTTTTTTCAAAAAAAAATTATATTGGAATAATCATTCTAATTAACTGAGAAATGAAAATATTTTTAACTCTTATAATAACTACAGTCATCTCTACTAATATTTTACTAGCACAAATAATTTCATACGAATTAGCTGCTACCTGGTCAAAAGATGATGTGTCAGACTTATATCAAGAATATGGTGTACCAGAAATTGGTGGAGAAATAAATTATGCAGTAGATGGATATAAAATACTTTATTACACTCCCGATTTCGATGGAGAGCTAGTAATTTGCTCAGGAGCTATTTTTCTACCATCCGGTATAGAATGCTCCCCTCCAGTATTAAGCTGGCAACATGGAACAGAATCAAACAATAATGGTGTACCATCTAATGTGGGGAATAATTATAATGATTTAATTGGTGCAATTGGTGCAGCAAATGGATATATAGTAACTATGAGTGACTTTATAGGTCTTGGAGAAGGAGAAGGCATACATAATTATGTTCATGCTGCAACTGAGGCTTCTTCAACCATCGACTTAATTTTATATGGAAAAGAATTTGCTACTCAAAAACTTGGTACACCTACTAATAATCAACTTTTCCTATTTGGATACTCACAAGGAGGGCATGCAACTATGGCAGCAGTTAGAGAAATAGAAGAAAATTATAGTAATCAATTAACTATCACTGCATCCTGTCCAATGGCAGGACCTTACAGCATGTCAAGTGCACAACGCTTAATGTTAGAAAGTGGAGACGAATATCCTAATCCTGGATATTTACCATATGTACTATTTGCATATGATAAAATTTATAATTTATATGAAGATATTAATGATGTTTTAATCTCACCTTATAATGAAGACTTATATCAAATGTATAATGGAAATTATGATATGTGGGAAATTAATAACACTCTCCCTGACTCTCCTATTGAAATTTTTCAAAATGATTATTACCAAGATTATTTAACCAATAATAATCATCCATTTAAATTAGCTCTTTTAGATAACGATACATATGAATTTATTCCACAATCACCAATGCAATTGATTCATTGCAGTGGCGACGATAATGTAACATATGAAAATTCCCAAATTGCATATGATTATTTCATAAAAAATGGTGCTCAAAATATTGAACTCACTGAGCCAACTGGCGGTGAAAATTTAAATCACGGAGATTGTGCCGGCATTGCGATATTAGGAGCTAAACTATGGATAGATACAATGGCTGAATTATGTGAGCCGACTCAAATCAATGAGCCGTTGAATACAAAAAATAAAACACTTGTTAGGAGTTTTGACTTGTTAGGTAGAACATTAACCAACCCATCTAATAACAAAAATACTATTAGATTATTTAGTGATGGGTCATATGAAAAATTATTAACTATAAATAGATAAATATTATCCTAAAATTTTTGCTAATTTCTTTTTAAAATTTGTATACGGCGGATAAATAAGTTTAGCAATTGAAAAACCAGATTTTTGAAACAAAACAGATTTTTGATTTGAAAATTCTAAAAAACCACTTAATCCGCCTGTTTTTCCCATCCCACTTGTATTAACACCACCAAAAGGAAGATGTGGATTTGCATACTGCAACATACAATCATTTATCGCTACTGTGCCAGAAGAAGTCGAATTTAAAAAACTTTTAATATTTTTATTAGACTTACTAAATAAATATAATGCTAATGCTTTATTTTCACTTGAAATAAAATTTAAAATAGAATCAAAATCATCATATACAATCACAGGTAATAATGGGCCGAAAATTTCCTCTGACAATATTGGATTATCAATAGAAACATCTTCTATAACTGTCAAAGGAAAAGCATTTTTACTACTAAATGGAATTTTTGACTCAGTTAATATAGCACCACTATGATCTAAACATTTCTTTAATAATGCACTAATTCTTTTATGATGTATTGTGTTTACAATTTCGCCATACTCCACTGATGAGTCACAAAAAAATCTTCTTAAAACTTCTTGTAAATGCTTCAAGAATATCATATAAGAACTTGAATGAACAAACACATGATTAACTGCTATACAAGTTTGACCAGAATTTACATATTTAGACCACAATATTTTTTCTGCAGCATCTTTTAGGTCGGCTGTTTCATCAACGATAGTATGATTTTTACCGCCTAATTCCAAAGTAACCGAAGATAAGTTAGCAGCAGCAGCAGCCATCACAACTTTTCCAATTTTTGGCGAACCAGTGAAAAATATATGATCAAAATTTAAATTAATTAAATAATTTCCGACATTATAATCACCCTCAATCACCTTAATTTCATCTTCTTTGAAAATAGAAGACACAAGTTGATTGATTAACATTGATGTATTAGGTGTAAATTCGGATGGTTTAACAACAACACAATTACCTGCTGCTATTGCTGAAATCAAGGGATTTAAGGTGAGGTTAAATGGGTAATTCCAAGGAGATATTATAAGACAAACTCCTTTAGCCTCATAAAATACTCTTGATTTTGTTCCAAGCAAATGAATAGGAGTCCAAACCGATTTTGCAACAACCCATTTACTAATGTTCCGTAAAACAAAATTAATATGATTTAAAACAGTCTTATATTCAGTTGTGTAAAATTCGGAGACAGGTTTACTGTAGTCTTTTAAACAATGTTCAACAATGTAATTTTCATTTTCAATAATCCAATTGCGGATTTTTCTAATCTTAGAAACACGGCTTTTTACATGTGATTGTTTCAATTCTTTTTGAAAGTATAATTGCTGTTTAGCTAAGAGTAAATCTAATTTTTTCACCTATTTAAAATAATTTCTTTTTCAATACTACCATCATCATATAAGTTAATAATTAAACCTTTTGATGAACTAATAGTTCTACCTAAAACATCAAATTTCTGAAGTAAACTTCTGTTTAAAAAAGATTCTTGTATGCTAACTGTCCCACAATTATCCTCACAATCTTCTAGTGTCCAAAATGGTACTATTCCATTACAACCACCCCATAAATATTCTTCACAAGAACCAAGAGATTGATCAAAATAATAGATTGGGATTGCTGCATCACACTCACCTGGATCAGGAAATAATTCACAATTATCTAAAATTAAAAGATCATCCCATTGACATTGTAAATAATCATAGAATCCAGTAAACAATTGCAATGACACACTAGAAGTAATTAACACATCTTCTTGTATCTCTAAATAATGTGTACTTTGCTCAGAAATACCAAAGTAATTTATATTTTCGATTGCAATAGTATCTCCAAAAGAATTAAACAGAATAAAACCCGGATAAGGAAAGAAATTATCCCAAGACTCATTAAAAACATTAATAACATACTGGCTAGATTGAGCTGAAATATTTTGATAAATTGATAAAATACTCAATGCTGAACAATCTTCTTGCTCGTATTCATCACAAATATTATTTTCATTTATATCATTCAAACATTCTCCATTACAATCATAATAATCAACAGGACCAGATCCATTACAAATACCACATTCATCATAATCTCCTATACAATCATCAAGCTCATCACATATAAAATCTCCATCGATATCAAGGATACAATTACCATTGCAATCATAATACTGTTCAGGATATTCGCAACTACCATCACTCAAAGTAATTGCTTCACCACCATAATTACAAGCAAATGAATCTTCACACCCATAACAACTTTCAAAATCTATACAATCAGATGAAATAATTGCATTAGAATCAAAATCACAGGCAGTCTCATCCATACAGCCAATACAAGCATAATCACAAGAACCATTATCTACTGTGGCCTCAAAATTATAATTACATGCGGTCAAATCTGTGCAACCATAAATATATGGAATACAGGAGTCATCATCTATAGTTGCATCAGGATTATAATTACTTGCTGATGGATTTGTACAACCCAAAACACAATCATTCCAGTATGGATTTAAATCACTAGCAACCTCTTCAATTGTTGGCCAATAATTTGTGCAATCTTCTTGAGAAACACTATAATCACAAATCTGTGTTTCTAAATCATAACAGCATGGCGAATGACAGATTTCACAATCATCCAAAATTCCACAAGTATTATCATCTATAATTGCATCAGGGTTATAATTACATGCTGTAGGGTTAGTGCAACCAATACAAGAATAATCACAACCTAAATCAACTGTAGCTGCTGCATCATAATTACAAGCTAAAGAATCCATACAACCATAACATGAATAATCACATTCACCAGGAATAGTACATTCCGGACAATAATCACAAGCTTCTTCACTAATGCAACCTATGCAGGTTTCAAACTCACAAGTTGTATTATCTTCAAACAGTGCGTTAGGGTTATAATTGCAAGCATATTCCAACATGCAACCTATACATTCATAATCACAAATACCAGCTTGAATAATTGCATCAGGATTATAATTACAAGCTCCAGAATCCATACAACCAAGATTATTTTCATCACCTAAATAAATATTTTCATTACCCTCTTGATAAGGAACATATGCAAAAGGAAGAAAAAACATTTCACAAGTTGTATAATCACACCAAAACATATCCTCAGGAGGTGAATTTGGATTTGTAAAATTATTAGCTGTATTATCATATGTAGCATAAGCATGTAAAGTATAACCCTCGGGTAATTTTAACATATATTCAGGCTGATAAAAAGTTTGCCAATTAAAATCCCAATCTGGAATACTAATAATAGGTATGGTATCCTCATTATTTTCAGCATACACAAGCCAAGATTTACCAATTAAATGCATATGAGGAAGAACACTTATAATACTCATATCATAAGGAATAATATATGAATTATAGTGTGTATACACTTCATTTGCCGGAACATATAACTGAGTATCAAGTAAAGTAAGAACTTCAACTTCTCTTTCAACAGGCTGATCTTTAAAAAATAAATTAACGGAAGTTTGATCATATTCATCAATAGAACTAGGGGCATAATGAATTTGTATTGCAATGTCAGCCCCGGCTGGGAGAAGCATTCCAATATCATTATTCCAAATCGGAGGAACCATTCCTGGTGTATATCCTGCCGCGAATTGAGGGACACTTCCAACACAAAAACCACTTTCACATTCATATCCATATTCGGGAGTTGAAGCATCTTCTATTGCACATAATCCTAAAGTATCAATATTAACCAACACATGATGAACTGCAGTTACATTCCCAGGGATAATTTCTATAGATTGAAGATATTTGTCTTCAGGAAAATTAGTTGAAAAAACAAAAACACGGTAATCATCTTGATTATTTCCCTCTACTAGATATTCTTCTTCCATTGTTAATACTACATCAGGAACACCAATGACAGACCCCTCAGGAAAATTAGGAATAACTGCCTCCAAGCTTGGATCACCCTGTATCATACCTCCATCTACCCAATCAGAAATTAATTGCTTTTCTTGGTCAGTTAAAACTCTTTCTCCAAGAAAGCTTGAATAATCAGGGTCAGCATGCCATGGTGGCATATAACCAGATTGAGTTACAGCTTTTACCATAGAACCTAAAGATGCTACTTCAGCATAGTTAGTAAATGGCATTGGTCCAGCACCACCAACTCTATGACATTCTGTGCAATTGGAATATATAATTGGTGAAATATCTTCACTAAAATTAACCTGTGAAAATAAAACTACTGGAAAGCATAATAAAAGAAAAATGTTTTTCATATTTTTGACTGGTTTTTCAACTATACTACAATAAAGATAAGAAAAAGAACAAGTATTCTAAAACTAACAATTTAAAACTGAAATTATGAAAAGTGTTATAACATGTGACATGGAAGGCATCATCGAAACAATGAATACTGATGCAGAAAAAATATTTGGGTACAAAAAAGAGGAATTAATTGGAAAAAAAAGAGTATCCCTTTTCTCACCAGGAGAAATAGTGCTCCAAAATGTTGAAGGATGGCTTAATACAGCTGTAAAGTTAGGAGAATATAAAGGGGAAACTTATTTTCTTAATAAGAATGGAGAAAAAATTAATGCTAAAATTCGAATCACACCAACTTTTGCAAATGGAAAAGACAATCCGCAAACAGGTTACTGTGGAGTAACTGAAATAATTGAAAAAGATGTAAAAGTACCAATAAATTTGTCCACTAAACTTATTAAGGGGTTAGCTATAACCAGAATGCCGTTTACATCGGCATCATTATTACCTGTATTTGTTGTTGGTGCTTATTTTGCAGGTGTAGGCGATAGTTTATTTAGTATACCACTATTTATTTTAACAATTTTTGGAATATTAATTGCACATTTAGGAATTAATGTGTTTAATGACTACTTCGATGTTAAAGATGGAACAGATGAAGCTAATGCAGAATATTTTCAACAAATATCAGGCGGAAGCAGAGCCATTGAACTCGGACTCATAACTCTAAGTGGAACAAAAAAATTAGGTTTAATTTTATTGATAATTGCAATGGGAATTGGCGGTATAATTTTATCTGAAATAAATAGTTTTAATTTTTCTGGAGCTCTTCAAATTGCATTAGCAGGATTATTTTTAGGATACTTCTATACTGCAAGACCCTTAAGATTGGTAGCTAGAAGAGGTTTAGGTGAACTAGCTATTTTTCTTTCATTTGGTCCACTTTTAACTCTTGGTGTAGGATATGCTATATTTAACGGGGACTTTATAAATAGTGTCCACTATATGAACTGTCTACTATTAGGTATTCCTTTAGGATTATTAACTACTAATATATTGCTAATTAATGAATTTCCTGATATGAAAAGTGATGCTGAAACAGGTAAAAATCATCTGGTGGTTACATTTGGAAAAAAAGCTAGTAGATGGATCTATTTATTATTTTTAATTTTAGCAGTTGGTTCATCTTTTTATATGTATCAAGAATTAAATAATACTTCGTTATTAATTCCTACTATTTTTTGTTTACTATTTGGATTATATATCTTTAAACATATCTTAACCCATTACGAATTAAGAAGTCTAGCAAATGCTAACTGGAAAACTATTGGATTACAAGCTATTTATTCTATTATTTTATGTATTTGTTTAATCTTAGGGTTTTAACTAACTTTAGTATATGAATACATATAAATATATTTTAATTTTTACATTGATTTACTGCAATAGCATATCTCAAACTATAATTAATTACGACACTGACATTCAACCAATATTTGATAATAGCTGTATGCCATGTCATAGTGGAACAAATCCAGCTGGTGGTCTTAATCTCACATCTTATGATGATGTTATGAATGGAGGAAATAGTGGAGATGTTATTAATATTGGAAGTTATGAAAGCAGCACACTTTGGCAAGAAGTTTCCTCTGGTGATATGCCTAATAATATCGCTAATAATAATATGGGTATTCCAGATTTAACTACTGAAGAAATTCAGTTAATTGAAAATTGGATTCTTGACCTTCAATGTACAGTCATTTTATGTGAGCCAAATTACACATGCGTCTTAGGGGAATGTGTTTGCATAAATGATGAAGATGATGACGGTATATGTGATGAAGACGAAGTGAATATAGAAGAAATAGATGTTGACAATCAAATTATTAAACAATACAATTTATCAGGTCAACAAATCAATTCACAATTAGAAAAAGGTGTTAAAATAAATATTTATAAAAATGGTACTACACAAAAAGTACACCACATAAATTAATTATTGAACTATATATAATTTTTCAATACTTCCATCAGAATAGAAATTAATATAAAAACCTTGAATTATAGATTTTTCTCTACCTAATAAATCTGTTTGTCTAATCAATTCTTTATCATAGTATTTTTCTGATAAATTAACAGGTTCACAAGCCAATGGAAAAAGATATGGTGGACCTTCAATTGGTATAGAAGGTGTTAATTCATAATTTTCAAAACCAATAAAATCAGGACTGAATTTTTCACACCTAAACACACTATTAGAGAGAGTGAAATCACCAGTAAAAGAATCTTGAGGTGGGTTTTCAAACTGATTTAAAATTAAATTTCCATAAACAGGATTAACATACTCCCATACAATACTTCCATACTCATCCACTTCAAAAAATCTACCATTAGGTCCACTACAAATTAATGTATTTCCATTTTCTAAACGTTGACATCCAGAAATATGATCTGCAAAAAAATCGGTAGGATTACTATCAATATATGTCCACAATAGATCTGAAGGACCAAATGAATTAAGTGAATCGATACTATAATTAAAACCATCAATTGGTGGCAAAATTTCATCAACGGTAGAATAATTACCTTGAGGTCTATTTCTACCATTATTAAAAATCAAAATATTATCAGAACCTGGTACATTTTTATCAATCCATTGAGCATGGTGAGGGCCAAATAAAACTCTATCCTCTTCCACTCCTCGATTATATGCAATAGGGTTTCCCCATCTATAAATTATATCACCACCCATACCAGAATTACCACCAGTATGACCTGCAGCCTCTTCAGTGGTTGTACTATGATCAATTATCCATAATTCACTTAATGCACGAGATGTAATTAAAATCTGATCCAATTCTTCATTATAATCGATAGAATTCGCATGAATCCAATCAGCTTTACCACCAATTGAATTTTGACCTGGACCAGTATAATTAATATTTAATAATTCAGGATGGTCTGATATAACACCATAATTTGACAGTGTAGAATCAACATCTTGAATAAGATGGTCCCATATATGCCATTCCCATACTATATTTGCTTCGTTACTTCCAACTGGCTCTATTTCAATAATATGCTCAGGCCACAGCTCATTATCTTCTAATAAATTTGGATCTCTTCCTAATAAAATTGCTTCTTCTGCTGTTTTCAATTCCCAAGCTAGAACTAAAATATTACCATTAGGAAGGGGTTCAACATCATGATGTTGATGAAAAGTTGTACTATTATAAGAGTAAGACCATATAACATTGCCTTCCCAATCTAGTATTTCCATACCTCCTCCAATACCTCCTCCTTGAAAGACATTTAAATCAGTAATCTTATTAGTTCTTAACAAAGAACCATCTTCTAGTAAATAAACAGATAAACCAGGTCGATAATTACTTGCCCATTCATGAATTAATCTTCCACAGTTATCAATTAAATATGTGTTTCTTGAAGGACTAAATAATGTATAACCCTCATAGGTGTTTTCATTATATTGAAAGACTCCAACAGTTTGATTTTGAGCAACTATAGAAGTAGAAAAAACTAAAAAAATAAATTTGAAAAATTTCATATATTATTTTTTTTAATGATTGAAACGAAAAGCATAAACCAACTAAATATAAAACACAATCCTCCAATTGGAGTAATCACTGCAAAAAAACTATTATTAGTATAACATAAAATATACAAAGAACCTGAAAATAATAATATACCAATTAAACAAAAATAAAATGCAAAATTCATATACCTTTTATTATTTATATCATAAAATACTCCTAAAAATAATAAAAGAAAAACATGATAAAAATGATATTTAGATGCAGTATCAAAAGTATCCAATCGCTTATTTAAAATTAATATCTCTTCAAAGAAATGAGCACCAAATGCACCTATAATGACAGAAAAAAAACCTAAGACTGATGCTGTTAATAAAATTATTTTTTTCACGACAAAAGTCCCTTACCAATTAAATATGGTATTAGAAGCCATAATAAGCCCTTGATTAGAAAAAAAAGAAACAAAATTAATGCTACAACCCAACCTTTTTCCTGAATAAGAGCTTTAAAACCTCTTTTTTTATAAATTGAAATATATTCTTTAAACCACATAACTATCAAATTTTCAACAACAAATTTATAAAAAGCCCAATAAAAAAGGGGCTTAAAGAAGCCCCTTTTTTAATAATAATTGAAAGAAAATTATTCAATTACAATAGTTTTACTAACCACAGTATTATCAGAAACTAAATTTATTTGATAAATACCTTTTGAGTATTCACTTAAACCTAGCTCAACATCTAATAAACCATTTGTAACAACATAATTGCTTGAACTAATCACTTGACCAATTGCATTCACAAATTCTATAGTTACATTTTGATTTAATGTTGAAGTAAACTCAATGTTTAATACATCTGAAGCTGGATTAGGATAAATTACTAATCCATTTAAAAGATCTTCTTCAATACCAGGCGCACCACACCAGTGTTGTGCAACAGAACCATCAGACATAATCTCATCTCCATCATAGTTATCATCGTTGTCTACATACTGACAGTTTGGCCATTCAGCTAAATCACAGCTTGGTGCATCACATGATTCAACAGATCCTTCAGCATCAACATAATCAGCACTACAAGAATTCCCACTTCCATCACCATCTACATCTAAGTACCAATCTGTAGCTAATTGACATGGATTATCAGGGTCATCACATGTTGCATCTGCATTATAGTTACATGCATCAATATTCATACAACCAAGTACACCATCATTATCTGGGTCATTGTCACATGTTCCACAATCATCTAAAACTGAATCGCCACCACAAACACCTGCACAATCTTGACCACCTAAATCATTGCCATCACAATCCGTACATGCATCAACTGGATAAATACATGCATCATCAGGATTACAAGTTGCATCTATTTCAAAGTTACACGCTTCCGTATCAGTACATCCTGCAATTCCACATGCTTCTGAATCGGACATATTTACAGTATTGTCATAGTTACAGTTTACTGTATCCATACAACCATACATACACCAACCAAAAGAATTTGGATTAGTATTATCAGCAACAACTTCTTCTGAACCAACTGCACCTGCTTCAATATTCCAAGCAACTGCTGTAGTGTTACCTCCAACTTCAATTGTATAACAATCTTCTGTTGGCCAACAATCAGTCATTGAACCATTTTCAGCAATTCCCCAATCAGCAGTGAAAACAACTACATTTCCACTAAGATCACTGTTAGTAATAGTAATGGTATTATCAAGTGTACTTACATATGATATCGTATATAAAGTTTCACCCTCATAACAATCAATTAAACCTGAACATGTACCATCATCGTAACATGCATCAGAGTTATAATTATCATATATCCACTCAGTACAACCCCATGTTGCTACATCACAATCTCCTTCGGTATTAGCCAGCTCATTATAATTACAAGCTGCATATCCAGGAGTTGCAGACCATTCTTGATTTCCATCATCCATACAACCAACAACAACATCGATACAAGAACCATCATCTGTATTTGCATCAATAAATGGATTTGGAGGATTACTTATACCAGTATTAAATGCATCAGGATCAGTACATCCAAAGATTACTTCATAACAACTACCATCATCCCATGTTGCTGAAGCATCAAAGTTAAATGCAGTAGCATCCATACACCCCATAATATCAGCATCATCACAAATAGCAACACAATCCATACAGTAATCTTCAAGATTACAATCAGCCACATTACCATAATTATCATTATAATCAGGATTAGTAACTTCTACTTCTTCTTCGAAGTCATCTGTGTCATCATCTGGAGTACCATTATCATTCATTACCATCACCATTATAGTCGCATCTGGACTTCCTGTTTCATCATAACATTCCGTTACAACTATTTGATTACCATCAGTATCCATTGACCACCAGTTAGGCATACCTGTATTATTCGTGTCATCTGAAGGACAAGCATCGCAAGCATTAGCTATACCATCATTATCAAAATCTGCAAGGTCATCAGCATCTGGACATTGATCATCAGCATCACATACTGTGTCATCATCAGAATCATTATCAACAACAGATCCTGACCCATCAGTTAACTGAACACCATAATTTGAATTATAATCTGGATTAGCAACTTCTTCTTCGAAATCATCTGTATCATCCTCTGGAGTACCATTATCATTCATTACCATAATGAATTCATCTGGACTACCTGTTTCATCTACAGCACAAGACTCACAAATACCATCAACATATAAACATTCTATAGTTAATCCATCATAATCTATTGGCGATGTTGCAACAGCATTAAAGTTACATGCATTCGAATCCATACAACCAGGTGTGAAATATAAACACATAGTTGGATCGTGTACAGTTGCATTTGCATCATAATTTACTGCAAACCAGTCAGTACAACCAATTCCATCTTCATTAAAACAGTCAAGAGTACCGTCAGCACACATACCACACTCACTAAGTAATGGAGTACACTCTACAGTAATACCTGCAAGAAACACATCATCATTTGGATCTATTGTCCCTTGATCATCTATTGCTCCATCTCCATAAGTAGTTTGAGTATAATTCTCATCATAGTTAGTATTATTAGTTGTTAATCCATTTTCATAAGTTACAGTTTCATCTAAACAACCTACACAAGATAACCAATCAGTACAATCTCCTTCAATTAGTGCATCTGGATCATAATCACATGCAGTTGGATTCATACAACCAACACAATTAAAGTCACAACAATCTGGAATACCATCACCTATCTCAGCACCATAATTTGGATTATAAGTAGGATTAGTAACTTCTACTTCTTCTTCGAAGTCATCTGTATCATCATCTGGAGTACCATTATCATTCATTACCATCACCATTATAGTCGCATCTGGACTTCCTGTTTCATCAAATGCACCTGTATTATCCTCACAAGGATTATATGCATCTGGATTATAATTACATGCTGCTGGACTAGTACATCCCCAACATGATAAATCACAAACATCTTCTGGCATTTCCATCGTAGCTGTTACATCAAAATTACATGCAACATCATTCATACAACCCCAACAAGAATAATCACAAGAATCATCCTCTATCGTAGCTCCTTCATAATTACATGCAGTTGTATCCGTACAACCAACACATTCATAAGTACATGAATCATCTTCTATAGTAGCAGTAGCATCATAGTTACATGCATCAGCATCTGTACATCCAGCACAAGTTTCGTAATCACAATCATTATTATAGATTGAATTAGGGTCAAAATTACATGCTCCTTCTTCTGTACAACCAACACAAGATGTGTATTCACATTCTGCTGGAATTGTTGCAACAGGGTTAAAGTTACATGCATCAGCTTCCATACAACCTAAGCAAGGAAGGGAATAATCACATGATCCATCATCTATCGTAGCATCTGCATCATAGTTACATGCATTAGTATCTGTACAACCAGCACAAGAATAATCACATACTCCCTCTGGCATCTCTATTGTAGCATCATCATCATAATTACATCCAAACATATCCATACATCCCCAACATGAGTAATCACAAGTACCATCATTAACAGTTATTTCCTCACCACCATAGTTACAAGCTGAAGAATCTGAACAACCATAACATCCTTCAAAAACTAAACATTCAGTTGGAATAGTTGCATCTGGATCA
>PAWM01000005.1 GCA_002714185.1 Flavobacteriales bacterium
AAAACCTAATCCCATTGGGTCATATAGTGCACCATCAAAGTATACACTTGCAACAGCACCGTTCCATCCATCACCCCATGAATCACTAAATGTAGCTACTATTTCCATATAACCCGCCGCACATGATCCATCACAGTTTGTTCCTGCTGGAGCATAAACACATGAACCATTATCTTCTTCAGCAGCTGAGTCATAATTACATGCATCAGAGTCCATACATCCTTGTACAGCTGCATATGTACACATTGCATTGTCAGCTATATCAGCCTCTGCATTATAATTTTCTGCAGCTTCATCCATACAGTCTGTTACACAGTTTCCAACTAGTCCAGATCCTGTACTACCCTCAGCAGCATAGATTTCATTACCATCAGCATCTGAAACTGTAAAAGAAGTTTCACCAATATATGAACCACCTCCTAATGTCCAAGTTTGACAATCTAAAGAAGATAAACATCCTGTTGCTGAAGAACCTGCTGGTAACTCGAATGTTTCTGAACCAATAGTAAGAACGTTACCATTCCAACCATCGCCCCAAGAATCAATCATTGTAACAGTAGCAACAGCACAAGTGTAAGTACATCCGCCATCGATATCTGCATCAGCATCATAATTATCAGCATCTGGATCTAAACAGCCTACAACTGGGTCTGTAACACAAGAACAGTCATAACCATATCCAATCATTTGCTCAACATTATAATACATCAAATTCCATACATAATCATAACAAGTGTATGTTCCTTCAGTATATAAAGAGCCATCTGCAAGGTAAGGACATGAATAAGTGCATGATCCATCTTCTACTGCAGCATCTGCATTGTAGTTATCAGCATTAGCATCCATACATCCAGGAGTACCACAAGCACCAAAAGAGCCGCTCATATTTCCCATAGAAGCAAGAACATTTCCATCTGAATCAGAAACTGACCAAGAGTTTTCTGAAGGCCAACTATCTGTTGCTGCATATACAACGTCTGTACATACTGATAAGTCTACTGAAAGTGTCCAAGAATTGGAAGATCCAGACTCTAGAGTATAAGTTGTTTCATCAATTGTTACGGATCCTCCTCCATCTCCATATGAGTCAGATAAAGTTAAAGTAACATCTGAAAGAGCTGCAGGACAGTCTGTTGTTGCAACACCAGCTTCATCGCCACCGTCAACACAATCATCCCATCCATCACCTAAGTAATAAGATGGAACACAACCGTCTGGAGAATATGAAGTCCAATTTGACGTATCATCTCCACAATAAAAGCCCGCTGCATCAGCACAATCCTGACAACCTTGAGCATTAACTAAATTAAAGCAGCAAAATGTGAAAATTGCTACTAAAGAAAGTAAAAAGTTTTTCATCGGTAAAAAATTTTTAATTAATAAATAATTTGTTTTCATATAAAATAATAAGCATAGAACACCACCTGCCCATACACCGGCAATAACAGAGGTAAATACACCAAAATTATGCTGCAAATGGGGGTAGAATTCTATTTATTCTTTGTACAATTTAGGTATTTAATTATTCAATTCCAAGAATAATTAACTATTATTTGTTAATAAATAGCTGAATTAAAGATTTCTTATTAATAATGAAAACAATATTTAATAGGTAATATAAATTATATTAATTTTATTTAAATTATTATGAAAAAAACAGCATTAATTATTTTAGATGGATGGGGCCACAGTCAAGATAATGAATCAAATGCAATATTTCATGCCAACACACCTTATATAGATAGCCTATATAATAAATCTCTTAATACTGAAATTAAAACTCATGGAGAATATGTGGGACTACCAAAGGGACAAATGGGAAACTCAGAAGTTGGTCACTTAAATATTGGAGCTGGAAGAGTTGTATATCAGGATTTAGCAAAGATAAATAATGATATTCATAATGATAAACTGAAACATAACCAAGAGTTATTACATGCAATTAATACAGCAAAAGAAAGAAGTAAGCCTCTACATATAATGGGCTTATTGTCAAATGGAGGAATTCACTCACATATTAATCATTTAAAAGCAATATGTGAATGTGCATTACAAAATAATGTTAGCCATATTTTTATTCATGGTTTTACTGATGGACGAGATTCTGACCCTAAATCAGGGAAAAAACACATTACTGATTTGCTTAAATATATAGATGGAAAAAATATTACTCTAGCATCAATAATCGGAAGATATTATGCTATGGATAGAGATAAAAGATGGGAAAGAACCACATTAACATATAATATGCTAGTGAATGGTCACGGAAAGAAAAGTCAAAATATAATTAATTGTATTGCAGAGTCTTATCGAAAAGAAATTAGCGATGAATTTATTTTACCGATAGTGATGGTAGATGACAAACAACAAGCAGTAGCCCAAATTTCTGACCAAGATGTAGTTATCTGTTTTAATTTTAGATCTGATAGATGTAGGCAAATTGTGACCGCCTTAACTCAAGTAGATATACCTCAATATCAAACGAAAAGTTTAAATATTGAATTATATACTATGACTTGTTATGACGAAACATTTGAAGAAATTAAAGTTTTCTATCCTAGAAAAAATATTAAAAATACAATTGGTGAAGTAATTTCCAATGCAGGATTGACTCAATTGAGAATTGCTGAAACAGAAAAATATCCACATGTGACATTTTTCTTTTCTGGTGGCAGAGAAAAAAAATTTAACAATGAATATAGAGCATTAATTTCATCTCCAAAAGTAGCAACATATGATTTAAAACCTGAAATGAGTGCAGAAGAGGTCACACAAACATATATCGATGAACTAAACAATACAAATCCTGATTTTATATGTTTAAATTATGCTAATCCTGACATGGTCGGGCACACTGGAAACTTTAATGCAGTTGTAAAAACTCTAGAATTTATTGATAAATGCCTTTATAAAATCGTTAGTGCTAGCTTAAAAAAAAATTATGCAATCATTATTATTGCTGATCACGGGAATGCAGAAATGATGATTAATAAAGACAATACTCCACACACAGCACATACTACTAATAAAGTACCTTGCTTTATCTTAAACACTAACTATAAATTTATAACAGATGGCAGCTTATGCGATATTGCACCTACAATTTTAAACATTATGAATCTGGACAAGCCATCAGAAATGACAGGTAAATCAATTATAAATTAACGAATTAATAGTATACTTCCTGTTCTTTTAGCACCATCATTTTTATTATGAGGATTCCCAAAAATTGCTTCCGTGAAATTAGAAACCTCATAAGAATCTACATTATGAATAGGATTTGAATAACTCAAAATATAATAATAAACACCCTCACTGCATTCTTGACCAAATTGCTTAAAATATGTTCCGTCCCAACAGCCAGATTTAAAATCAACACAGGGTCTGTAATCATCAGATCGATAAACTAATGTACCCCAGCGATTAAAAATATCGAGACTAACGGGACCTACTATATCACCTAAATTAAGCCAAAAAACATCATTATTATCATCACCATTAGGAGTAAAGGAAGTAGGTAAAATACACTCGTCTACTGTCACTTCTATATTATATTCAATCTCATTTGAACAAGAATCAGTTATCAAAACCTGATACTCATAAATATATGGTGTGAACGGTGGAGAAGTAGCTATAATTTGACTACTTCCAGGAATCCAATAATCATCATTCCAAGCGAAAGAAGGAGTAGTGGATGTAGTCTCGTTACCATCAACAAACCATTGGAAACTATAAGGTGGCAACCCGCCTTCAATATCTAAAATTATTTCACTATTATCTCCATAACATGCAAAAACCTCATTTGGAGGCCACACTACTTCAAAAAAATCAACATCTAACCCTTCAATTAAAATAGTACTAGACTCACTAAATCCACAACCATCCTCAACAGTAAAAACTGCAGGAAAAACACCCTCTTGAACATCAATAAGCAAATTGTCAAATTCTACACTATTATCTAAATATGTCCAAGAAATATCATAAGGAGGCATGCCTCCACTATAAACAGCTTCTAGCTCCAAGGTTTGCCCATTACAAACAGTTTGGTCTGAAGGAAGTAATATTTGAATTGGTGAATAATTATTAATCTGAATCTCAATGTCTTCTTGTGGAACACAATTAGTTGAAAAAGGAAATTGAAATAATATATTTTCTGTAAATTCATCAAGACCATCAAAAATTGGATTAATGTCTACACTAATTGAGTTTTCGCCTGCTGGAATCTCAATATATCCAACTAATTCCTCAATATCGAGACCATTGAAAAAATTTGACGAACCTATTATATCATAATAAAAAACAGTATCATTTTCATATGGGTAAGGTGTAGTAAACGTCAATGTACTTGAACCACATCCTTCGAATAACTCTGCTGGATTTGAATAATCAAATGAAGAGAGCGTTACAGTTGGGCTTGATGGAACAATATCAAAATTAATAGAAGCGGCAGAAGAATTATTGCATTCATCTACTGCTGAAAAAGTATAAACTCCTGTTGGTAAGTTATTTGTTGAGAGATCCATTTCAAGACTTACTATTTCATTATCATAATACCAAGCATAATTAACATTACCCACTCCTCCATTAACAAAACCTTCTAAATAACCATTATCTTGCTCATCTTCACACAAAATTAATTCCGCATCTAACTGCACTGATAATGGAGGCGGTTCATAAATTTGAATCGAAATACTATTTGGCCAGGTGGAACATACATCAATAAAAGGAAAATTAAACTCTATAGTTTCAACTCCTTCATCTTCTTCATCCAATAAAATTTAAACAGGAACATAAAACACACTTTCCCCAGCAGGAATAGTGATACTGGTTTCTAAATTATAATCTAATCCTAATTCTGCAGACCCTGTAACATTAAAATCAAGATTAATATCTTCGGTTTGTATTTCAGGAACATTAAATTGTAAAATACTTTCAAAACAACTTTCTGGCAATAAACCTGGATCAACTACATCATAAGAAATAAGTTCTACATAAGGTTCTAGATTGACAAATGAAATTAAAATTTCATCTCCTGCCACTACCCCACATGCTTCTTCCGCAATAAGTTGATATAAACCTTCACCTGGTAAAGAGGATATGGATGCATTATTTGAAATAACAACACCTTCATAAAACCAAGTATAATTATATGGTGGTAATCCACCAGTAATATCTGGAGTTAAAACAATATCAATAATATCATCTTCGCAAATCAACAAATCACTTTCCAATTCTACTGAAAGTATCTGTTCTTGAACAATTACATCTGTGTTTTGAGTCACAACCTGATCTAAGCAATCATCTGTGACTACTAAAGTATAAAAAGTTGTTTCTAGCGGTTCTTGGTTAATCGATAGTATACCAGACTGATCTAAAGAACCCTCATTCAGAATATCACCGGATTCATTATACCAAGTATAATTATATGGTGGATACCCCCCTTCGATTATCGCTTCAATATTAGCAGAACCCAAGCAATCAATTGTAATTTGATCAGGCATAGCAAGTAAAAGTTCTTCTTGATCAAATATAACAAGTTCAATATCTTGAACTGTACCATCAACCTCACAGGGAACAGGAACACCCGACACTGTAACAATTAATGTTTCTTCACCCTCAGGAATTTCGTCAAAAAAAACATTAATAGGAAGTACAATTTGATCTTGAAATGCAGGCAAAGTAAGTTCTGTTGGTAATGCTTCATAGTCAACTCCGTATGTCGCCTCACCTGAATATTCAAGTGTAATATCAAGATCCATAGTCATATCTCCTCCTCTGTCAAATTGCAATGCTGCTTGACCACAACCCTCCAAAACACCATTTTCCACATCTAGAACAAGCCCTAATTCTGTGTTTGGAACAGTGCTTATCTGAACATTAGGACTCGAAAAGCTATTTGCTTCTAAAAAAACAGCAGAATTTAATATACCATCTGCACAATCTGCAATAGCAAGTTTTATATGATAAGTTTCATCACATATCAAATTATTTATATAAGCAGGTAATGCAACTGTAAAACCTGTTAATCCATCCACAGTAAATTCTGGACTAGGTGGTTGATTAACCCCTTGCCAGCCATTCCCAGCATAATCATTATCAATCCAATATGTATTATAGCTTTCCCAATTTGAATCTAATGATTCACATTGTCCACCCCAGTCTTCATTTGGATCTCCGTTATTCACCGTATTCACTGCAACGGGAGTTGAAGTAAATAAATTTTCATCTACGACACCTGTAAAATTACCATCACCATCAACAACCCATTCTCCTGGATCTGGTACTAAAGCAATATTTACAGCATTATTTGTATATGGTCCTGTAATTCCAGGCCCACTAATGAAAAACCCAAATACATCGTTAAAACTTGAACAAGTATAACCTGTATATTCCATCGACCCAAATGAATACCAAAATGACATCTCATCAGATTGAGCTATAAAGTCGAATTCTAAAATAGTTACATTATTTACACTAAATCCGGACATACCTAATTCGGATAAAGCTTGTTCAAGGTCAGCATCTCCTGATATTCCTGGCCCCGCTCCTGCCCCTGTAGTCACAAAATCAATCCCCCCAGTACACATAATAAGACCTTCCTCAAAGCAAATATTAGCATTAAATCCATCAAAATAACCAATGTTTTGAGGACCATTCTGCCAAGTAAAATTATTTGCTATTATTCCCTCACCAAGTAAAACATCTTCAACTAAATTTTGTGCATTATCAAATGGTGGATTATTAGTTACAGCAATCTGACTATGTACAATAGAGCAATTCATAGCACAACAAGATATACATACAAACCTTATAAAATCCAATAAGTTCATTTATTTTACTTTATTATAGAAACTCTTCCTTTCTCTGTTTTTTCCATAGATGCTGAATTTGTCATATATACTTTATACATGTAAACATCTTGAGGAACTTCTTTACCATTAGGGTACTTACCGTCCCAACCCTCTTGTGGATTAGTCGTTGAAAAAATTTGCTTTCCCCATCGGTCAAAAATAATTAATTCAAAATCTTCTTGACCAACAACACTTACATTAAAAGTGTCATTTACACCATCTCCATTGGGAGAAAATATATCTGGTGAATAAAATATTAAAGCTGGTGCAATATTAATAATTTCATTATAATAATTTGAACAACCAAATTGATCCCAAGCAGTTAAAGTAACAAAATAACTCCCCTCTTCTTCATATGTATGTAAAGGTTCAACTTCATATGACAGCGAACTATCGTCTCCAAAAACCCATTCAAATTCAACAAACTGTTCATCAATTAACTGCACAAATTGGATATCCATACCATCCTGTTCAAAATAAAACTCCGGAACAGGAGCAACAGAAATAGATACCATAGCTGAAGCTTCTTCACTTAAATTATTACACAAATCACCTACCTGAACAGAATAATATGTTGTTGTTTCTTCGACATCAACCAAAATACTAGATGAAGTTTCTCCGTTAGACCACAAAAAAGAATAATCATCATCATTAATTACACCTTCAGAAAATAAATTTTCAACTGCAATCTCTACAGTTTCACCTGGACAACCCACTACATCTGTAACTGTAAATGTTGGAGCAGCATAAATTGGTACCTCAATAACTATATCAAAAATACTTTCCTCACCATTGCATTCGTCAATCACAATAACTTCGTAAGTTGTGGTTTCCTCCGGAGAAATTGATGCGATATTGTTAACATATGATTCATCCATATCAAGATTAAGCCACTGGTAGGAATATGTTGATGTGCCTAATGTCTGTGCATCTAAATTTAATGGATCTCCAGGACAAAATAAATTTCCTAAAACTTGAATTTCAACTAAAGGGGGCTCTGTTACTTGAAGACTAATTGGTATACTAAAGTCATATATCATATTTGAACAATTATCAATAATTTGGAAATCAACATTTTGATTATTTCCATTATCTAATTCAAAATTATAATCGTATGTAGTACAATCACATGGAGTTGGACTATCAGGCCATACATAAGAATAATCGCCCGAACCTCCGTTTACTGTTGGTGTCACTGTCACAAAATCACTATCACATGCAAAATAATCTGGATAACTAATTTCAACTGCACTATATTCAATCACTTGGACACTGAAATCAGTAACAATTTCTTGATCTTGACAATCATCATAAACAATTAATTGATACTCTGTATCAGCAGAAGTGTTAACTGTTAACGAAGGATCCGATCCAATTTGATTACCCTCCTGATCATACCATATATATGTATATTCATTAGTATCACCAATGTAACCACCTGAAATCACAGCTGGTTCCAAAGTAGCTTCATCACCAAAACATTGAATAATGGCTGGACTACCAGGGTCTACGATAATAGGCACTTGATCATACAGGTTAAAAGAAATTTCTGAAACCGACAACTCTGCCTGTTGACAAAGGCCATTTATTGCATTAATGGTAAATTGTAAGTCTTCAAAAGATTCATTAAGATCGTCATAAAAAGCTTGGATATTAATATATGTAAATTCTTCACCAGCAGGAATAGTAATACACGGAGATAATACCCCATCATTATTAATGCATTCATCTAAAGGTGAACCATCTTCATAAGTCACGACATAATCTACACCATACTCGCATTCTCCACCTGACACAACTTCTAATGTTATATCATATTCGGAATTTCCTGCAGCATTAAATTCTAATTGAGCAGCTGCACAACCTTCATAAATAGCTGATGGATCTTCTACAATTACAGGGCCGGTAATATTAGAAATTGGATTTACGACAACTGATGGGCTAATAAAACTGTTTGCTTCTAAAAAAACACAGGAATTTAATGCACCATCTGATGCATCGGCAATAGCTAATTTTATATGATATGTTTCACCACAAGTTAATCCATTATATTCAGCAGTTAATGGAACTGTGAAACCTGTTATACCTTCAACTGTAAACTCAGGGTCAGGAGGCTGATTAACTCCTTGCCATCCAGCACCACTATAATCATTATCAATCCAATAAATGTTATAACTTTCAAAATCTGGATCAATATCGTTACAATCTGGGTCGTTTGTTAATTCTCCTGCATTAATTGTATTTACGGCAACTGGTGTTGTAGTGTATTCACCAGGATTATTAGGGTCAGGAACATAAGCTAAATTAACTGCATTATTGCTATAAGGGCCAGTAATACCTGGACCACTTAAAAAAAATCCAAAAATATCATTAAACATAGAACATGTATAAGATGTATATTCCACTGAACCAAACACATAATTAAATGCTACTGATTCTGAATTAGCAACAAAGTCAAACTCTAAAATTGTTACATTATTCACATTCCAATTTAGATTTATTGCATTTAATGCTAATTCTAAATCAGAATCGCCAGATATGGCGGAACCTGCACCAAAGCCATTAGTAACTAATTCAAGACCTCCAGACGATAAAATAATTCCTTCATCAAAGCCAATATTAGCATTAAATCCATCAAAATATCCTATTCCATTTGCATATCCCACGGAAGAAAAATTTGATGTCACCAAATCATCTCCTAATAATACATTATTAACCAAGTACTCCTCTGAGTCCATTGGTGCATTATTAGTTACAGCAATCTGAGAAAACAAAAAACTATGAAGTATGAAAAAAGAAAATAATAAAAATCTTAATATCATATGAATATATTTTTAATGTCAATAACTATACGGTGCATTAAACAAAGATATAATTTATAAAATACTAAATTTACATTAAATAAACAATTTTACATTATTAAAAGAAATACGATGAATACTTTAGAATACATAGAACAACATAAAGAAAGATTTTTAAAAGAATTATTTGAACTACTTAAGCAACCATCAATAAGTGCAGATCCAAAATTTACAAAAGATGTCAGAAAAACAGCCGAAATGGTCAAAGATAACTTGATAAATATTGGAATAGAAAAATCACAACTTTATGAAACTGATGGGCATCCTATTGTATATGGTGAAAAAATAATAGATGAAAAACTCCCTACAATACTAATTTATGGACATTATGATGTGCAACCACCTGACCCTTTAGATTTATGGGAATCTGAACCGTTTAACCCTGTGGTAAGAGATGGGAAAATCTATGCTAGAGGTGCTTGTGATGATAAAGGTCAATTTTTTATGCATGTTAAAGCAGCTGAAATAATGATTAAAACTAATACTTTACCATGCAATATTAAATTTATGATTGAAGGGGAAGAAGAAGTTGGATCAGAAAATTTAGAGTCGTTTGTGAAAAATAATAAAAATCTATTAACTGCAGATATTATACTAATTTCAGATACAGGAATTATTGCAAATGATACACCATCTATAACAACAGGTTTAAGAGGGTTAAGTTATGTTGAAGTTGAAGTTACAGGTCCAAACAGAGATTTACACTCAGGACTATATGGAGGAGCAGTCGCAAATCCAATCAATATTCTATGTAAAATGATATCATCCTTACATGATGAGAATAATCATATAACTATTCCTGGTTTCTATGAAAATGTTGAAATAATTTCAAGACAGGAAAGAGACTTAATGGCACAGGCTCCATTTAATTTAGATAAATATAAAGAAGAACTTAACATTAGTGATGTATATGGTGAAGATTCATACACTACAATGGAAAGAAATTCTATTAGGCCCACATTAGATGTTAATGGTATTTGGGGAGGCTATACAGGTGAAGGTGCTAAAACAGTGATTGCCTCTAAAGCATTTGCAAAAATATCTATGAGATTAGTTCCAAACCAAAAATCAGATGAAATTACAAGATTATTTCAATCACATTTTGAGTCAATTGCTCCTAGTGGTGTCACTGTAAAAGTCACACCTCACCATGGTGGAGAAGCATATGTCTCACCAACTAATGAAAAAGGATATCTAGCAGCAAGTAAAGCTATGCAAGATTCGTTTGGAAAAGAACCTATACCAGTAAGAAGTGGTGGAAGTATTCCCATTGTTGCACTTTTTGAAAAAGAATTAGGACTAAAATCTATTCTTATGGGTTTTGGATTAGATTCTGATGCAATACACTCACCAAATGAACACTATGGTTTATTTAATTTTTTTAAAGGAATTGAAACTATCCCTTTATTTTTTAAATATTTTTCAAAGTAATATTTTAGTATAATTACTTATATTTTTTTTTTGATTTGGTTGGAATAAAATTTTTCAAATATTCCGGCTCAAAATATGCAAGGTCTTCAAAAGATTTCTCTTTGTATTTAAGATAAGCTATTTCTGATAATGAACTTGCCGAAGGATAATCATTATTCAAAAAAATAGCATTTCTATGATTAATTACCAATCTCAACTTATAAATACCTGGTCCAAAAAAATAAATAGTATTTTCATCTAAATATTTTATAAAAGAAAATTAATCTATAGAACACGAGAATGGTTTTAAATATTCTTTATAATCACAATTATATAATGCAGCATATACTTCACCCTGTCTCGAATCAAGAACAGGACAAAATAAATCTTCATTATTATAAAAATTGCTATTGTTAGAAATTGTCTTAGACACTAAAGACTGCATAGTAGAAACAGCTATAACAGGTTTTCTTAATGCAAATGCAAAGCCTTTTACAGATGCAGCACCTATTCTAAGTCCAGTATAAGATCCTGGTCCAGAACTATATGCAAATGCATCAAAATTACTAATGCTAAAATTATGTTCAATCAATATATTCTGAATTAACACATGTAATTTTTCACCATGACAATAATTCTCATCGAAGTAATCTTTAAAAAAAAGAGTTGATCCATTTCTAGATATTGAAACTGAACAATTTTTTGAGCTAGTTTCTAAACATAGAATTAAAGCCATCTTAAAATTTAATTAGTTGTTTTATCTATTTTAAAATAACTGGAAATCAGAGCATATAAAATCAAAAGATACGGGAAAATCATTAAATATAATATACCTGTATTTAAATTATTCGCAATGGTTCCACCAGCATCCTGACTAGATTCAGCCACGACTCTGCACATAGCACATTGGGAATAAGAATTTTGTGCAATAGCAAAAAAAATGATTATAAGCCATTTAAGTCTGTTCATTAATTATTTGTTATCTCGTAATTATCTTTATAATCTGTAATACTCAATCTCTGAATCTCATCCATCAATAATTTTACATCACTATACAGAGTTCCGTCGTATATAAATTTAGTATTTTTTTTCTTATCCAGTCCTGTTCGAATATATCCGTATTTATCAACAATAGTAATATATGATGAATGAAACACACCGCCGGGAGCTAAACTATCTTGACCTACTGCTAAGGAAAAACCTTCCTGAACTAAATTATAAATTTCTTCTTGATCACCTGTTAACAATTCCCAATTTGATAAATCTATGTTCATAGAATTTGCATAGTTTTTCATTTTATCAGGATTATCATTGTTAGGATCAACACTAACCGAGATTATTTTAAAATTTTTTATATCAAACTTCTTAATTTTATTTTGAAGTTCAACCAGATTTAAAGTAGTAGTAGGACAAATTGTAGGGCAAGATGTAAAGAAAAAATTTACAATGTAATTAAAACCTAATAAATCAATATTTGAAATATATTTTTCATCCTGATTTAACAATTGAAACTTAGGGACCTTTACTGAATCATTTTTTTCAGTTATGTTTCCCTCCGAATCAGTTATTAACACAGATTTTTCCACATAACCTAGTGTTAATATATTATGTGTTGCTTTCTCAAAAACCTGAATAAGTAAATAGGGGAAAATTAATATCGAAAATAAAATAAGCCATTTTTTCATTATTAATTAATTTAAATTAATTTGACTATTATCCAATTGCACCGTGAAAACTTGCCTCAGAAAGCAAAATAAATAACAAATATGGTATTAACAAACACATTGGACCAACAATAGAAATTTTAAGTGATTTCTTTTCATGACCTAAATGCATAAAAGTTGCAACAATGTAATATGCTTTAAGAATTGTCAATACAATAAACGTCATATTTAATAGTGTTACACCTAATAAATAATTTGTAAGCATAAATTGAGGTTTAAAAATACCTAATAACACTTCAACGGTAGTTAAAAAAAACAGTACCCAAAATACAATCCAAATTTGACGTGTAGAATTTTCTTCTGCCATAATAAATTAATTTTAAACTAAATAGAAAAATGTAAAAACAAATACCCAAACGAGATCGACAAAATGCCAATATAAGCCCACTTTTTCAACCATTTCATAATGCCCTCTTTTTTCATACGTATCTCTTAAAACATTTATAAATATTATAATTAAAATCACAACACCTGAAAAGACATGAAATCCATGAAATCCAGTAATAAAGAAGAAAAAGTCAGCAAAAAGAGGGTGCCCATACTCATTGAATATTAAATTAGCTCCCTTTATCTCAGTTGCAGAAGCAATAAAGTCTAATGCATTTTGACCAGTAAGAATTTCTCCATGCCTGATAATTTGATTTGTTGTATCAGTAACAAAATGAGCAATAGACCCATCAGCACCCAATAAAGCCCCCTCATAAGTTCCATGAATAAAATGATACCACTCCCAGGCTTGAGATCCTAAAAATATCAGCCCTCCAATAATAGTTAAGCCTAGCCAAAAAAGCACTACTTTCTTATTCATTTTATGACCATGATGTACAGCAAGAACCATAGTCACAGAACTCATAATTAAAATAAAAGTCATTAATGCTACAAATAACATTGGATACTCACCATGTAAAAATGGAAAATGATTGAATACTTCATCAGCTATTGGCCATGCATCACTATGTACAAACCTTTGGAAACCATATGCTCCTAAAAATGCTGAAAATGTTAATGCATCTGTCATTAAAAAAAACCACATCATTAACTTACCATAACTAGCTACCATTGGTCGCACACCACCACCCCATATATTTTTTGTTGTAATTGAATCTTGCATTGAATTAACAATTTTAGTAGAACTGAACAAATTTAATTAAATATTCATGAAATGAAAACATGCAATTATATTTAATTGATTAATACTAAAAATAAAACTAAATATATCCATAGAATAGCCAAAAAATGCCAAAATCTAATTGCTAATTTTAAACCATTATAATTTTGACTAGTATACTTATTTTTATTGGCTCTAAAAGTAACTACTATAATTGCTATTAATCCACCTACTAAATGGAGCAAGTGTGCTATAGTAAGTATATATAAATATGATGCTGCAACATTATTCCCTGATAAAAACTTGCCTTCTAGCACCAAAGCATTCCATCCAAATAGTTGACAAATAGCAAAAAGAAATCCAAAACACATAGTCACTAATAATGACTGCTTAATCATTCTAAAATTATTTAACCTACAGTATTTGATTGCAAAAAACCCAAATAAACTACTAATAGATATCATAATAGTGCTGATGTAAAACATATTTGGTAAAATAATAATATCCCATTTAGAACCTAATGCACCTTTTGAAACAATGTATGCACTTGTTAAACCTGCAAATAACATTATTACACTAAACATTCCAAACATTAACAAATTACGATGAGCTTTTTCTATTTTATTATTTGTTTTCATAAAATTATATATTATACATATTTATCTACAATATAAATAATTTGAACTAGAGGCAAATATATTAAACTATAAATCATTAATTTCTTTGCATCTTTATTTTGTTTTGTTTTCAATAATTGAAAAGCTTGATATAAAAATCCTGAACCAATGACAAATATTAAAACCGACCCCAGCAATGACAACTCTAATCTTGAATCTATAGAAAAATATTTTAATAATAAAGGAGCAACAGAAACAGGTAACAACCAGAATGTATAAAAAACAATTTGAAAAGCTGTTTTATGATCCTTATATCCTGAGGGTAATAATTGAATACCTCCTTTTTGATAATCTTCATACCTAACCCATGCAATTGACCAGAAATGTGGAAACTGCCATAAAAATTGAATAGCAAATAAAATTCCTGTTTCTAAACTAAATTGATTTGTTACAGCAACCCAGCCTAACATAAAAGGCATAGCACCAGGAAAAGCACCAATAAAACCTGAAATAGGAGTAGTAGTTTTTAAAGGAGTATAACCAACAACATATATTAATGATGATAATGCTGCAAAAAAAACACATCTAAAATTAATCTTTGATAAAAAAAAGAGACCTATCAATGCAAGCGCAAGTGAAAAAATCAAAGCTGAATTAACAGATATTCTTTTAGTGGGTAGTGGACGATTTTTTGTTCTATCCATTAAGCTATCTATCTCTACTTCATAAACTTGATTAAGTCCGTTCGATGCACCGACAATAGCAATCCCACCAATTAACAAATTAACTAATAAATTAAAATCTAAATATGGAGTAGCTAGCAAATATCCTGCTAAACATGAGAAAATTACAGTAGCAGACAATCTAGGTTTTAATAATTCAATGTAATTAGACAATATTAATGAATTTTATATGCAAACATACCTAAATTTAAAACATTATATTACAGATCGCCCTTTTAATTTTTCCCAATCTTTTTCGGGTCTCACAGACAAATTAGTTCGCCACACCCCCTCAAGTGTATTAAGAGTTAATTCTAAATTTTTAGCGAAATTAATAATAGCCTGAATATCTTTCGGAAAACAACTTCCACCAAAACCTAAGTGACCATCAGGACCCGGGACTGAAAGATGAGAATGACCAATTCTACCGTCTCTTACAAAACCTTCAATAGCAGTATCCCAATCTGAACCAACTTTATCACTTATTAATTTCATTTCATTCAGAAATGATACTTTGGTAGCAAAAAAACAATTATTCATATATTTAATTAATTCTGCTGTTTCAAAATTAGTTTCTATAATTGGGATAGAATTTCCGAATCTCCACTTAAATAATGATGCGACCTTATTGGTATATTGCATATCACCTCCGAGAATAAAACGAGATTGATTAATGAAATCATATTTAGCTGATCTTTCAGTTAAAAATTCAGGATTGAAAACGAAATTTAAATTTGGAAATTTATCCTGAAATAAGCGAGTGGTTCCCGGGACTATAGTTGATCGAATTAAAACTATACTGTCAGAATTGTTAATTTTATTAATAGATGATAATACATCACTAATAATATCTAAATTAATAGAGCCATCTAAATTAGATGGTGTAGGCACAGAGACAAATATATATTCAGAGTCATTCACAGTTTCATCTAATGAATGTAAAGATAATTTAGGGTCTTTATCATAAACTTTCACAACTGCATTACAACCTGTTTGAGCTGAAAACCCAAACTCAACTGCAGAGCCAACAAATCCTCTTCCAATTATTCCTATTTTTTTCATATTCCTAATTCAATTTTATAATTTTTAATCCATTTTTTTAAATCACCTTTTGGTGTCCATTTTAAAATTTTTTTAGCTTTGGAATTATCAGCAAGTGTTTCAAAAGGCTCTAGTCTTTTTTCACCATATTGTTTATCTCCACCAAACATATCTGCAACATTATTGATTGAAAAATTTTGCCCATTACCAATATTAAACACCATGCCATTTAAATTTGCTGGGTGCTGAGCAGCTAGTATGTTAGCATCGACAACATCACCAACATATGTAAAGTCTCTTCTTTGATTACCATCATTAGTAATAGTAAGTGGCTGATTGTTTAGCATTTGTCGAGCAAAAATACCAGTCACTAAACAATATGCTCCATCAAGATTCATGCGCTCACCATATACATTAAAATACCTGAGAGATACTGTATCTAAATTATATACTTGACTAAACATACTACAATATTGTTCACCAATATATTTTTGCAAACCATAAGGAGAAAGAGGGTTAGTTTCATCATCTTCCGCTTGGGGCACCTTATCACTATCTCCGTAACAAGAACTACTTGCACTATAAATTATTCTTTTAACTTTTGATTTAGATGCAGCATATAAAATATTCAATGTTGAAGTTACATTAGCATGATGATACGGTATTGGATCTTCAATGGATGGCTGTACCCTAGCTAAAGCTGCTAAATGAAATATAAATTCCACTCCATCTAAAATATTAATTAATTCAGAAATATCGATAGTAGATAAATCGTATTTTAAAAAATTAGCTTTTGGGTTAATATTCTTTAATTTACCTGTTGACAAATTATCAATAATTACAACATCTACACCTTTCTTGATTAAAACATCAACTAAATTTGAACCAATAAATCCAGCTCCCCCAGTAACTAATACTTTATCCATGATTATGAGTTTACTGTAATGTGAAACTAATTGGTACTGTAAAACTTATACTAACAGCCTGTCCTCTTTGCTTAGCAGGTATTAAATCAGGAATGGATTTGACTAACCTTAAAGCTTCGGCTTTTAGGTGTTTATCGTTGCCTCTAACAACCTGTACATTTGTCACCTTGCCTTTTTTACTAACATGAAAATTAACTATAATTCTTTCAGAAATACCCATTTCTTTAGAGATAGCAGGATATTCAAAATTATCTAAAATATGTTGCATAACACCCTTTTGAAAACATGCTTGTTTTTCTTCTCTAGATGCGGATTTATTGCAACTAAAAAATAACGGAGGATCCTCCACTACTGCAAAAAGTACTGCTTCTTCTTCTTCTTCTTCTTCCAAGATTTCAATAATCTCTTCTTCATCTGTGTCTGCTTCCTCGATATCTAATTCATCTTCAATAATAATATCATCCTCAACAATTGTAATCTTTGGTGGTGGTGGTGGTGGTGGTGGTGGTGGTTTTAATTCTTTTTCGGTTAAAGGTATAATTTCTTCCTCAAGATCTAGTAATTCTAAAGAGCCTAAGCTAGATAGAGTTTTATCATAGGTTTTCCACTCAAATGCAATAATTACAAATAATAATGAAAGAATTAGTCCAAGTTGAACAAAATATCTTCTTTTTTTTTCTAAATCAAATTTTGGATTTTTCTTTAAATTCATAATTAACTGCTAATTTAATTAAAACGATTCATGAGTACAAGGTTTAAAACTTTAAAGTTATAAACCAATAAGTTCTTTATATTGGTCAGCTGACAATAAGTGTTGAGTTTCACAACCTTCGTCAACTTCAACTTTAATAATCCAACCATTTTGATATGAATCTTCGTTGACAAGCTCAGGGCTACTTTCTAATTTCTCATTTATCTCTAATATTTTTCCATTAATTGGCATATATAAATCAGACACTGTTTTTACAGCCTCTACAGACCCAAATATATCATCAATATTTAAAATTTCCCCAAGAGTATCAACATCAACAAAAACTATATCTCCTAATTCACTTTGTGCATAATCAGTAATACCTACTAAAGCAGTATTTCCTTCAATTAAAACCCATTCATGGTTTTGAGTATATTGTAAATTTTCTAGTACTTTCATAAATTTTTGATTGCAAATTTAATTAATTTCTTAAATTATATATTCTTTCTATAATATTAACTACACCAATACCATCAGAAAAGTTATGTGTTTTATTATCATTATTCGAGCCTAATAGTACTTTTATAACATGATCAATCATTTTATCGTGATTAGATGCTGAGCCTTGATAATCGCCATAATCATTGCATTCTGTTTGCATTTTAATTTGAGGAACAGTATAATTTTTGACATCACAGTAAATGATTTTATCCATATATTGACCGCCTATTTTAATAGTACCTTTTTTTCCAATAATAGTTATACTACTTTCAAAATTTTTATTCCACAAAGCTGTAGAGTACATAAAGACACTTTCTATAGGGGTATTATTATTTTTATTCTTAAGATGGAAATTTACAATACCTGAATCTTCAAATTCTATATAATCTTTACTTTGAAACGATGAGAAATTAGCACTGATATTAGAAAAATCTCCAAATATCCAATTAATTATATCAATAAAATGTGAAAACTGAGTAAATAATGGACCTCCATCTTTTAATTTCGAACCATGCCAAGTACTATTTAAATAATAATTTTCATTTCTATTCCAAAAACAATTCACAGATATCATATTTATATCGCCAAGTAAGTTCGCATCAATAATATTCTTTAACCATAATACAGTTGGTGAAAATCTATTTTGCATTACACCAAACATAATTTTATTATGACTACTAGCAACTTGAGTTATTTTCTCAGCATCTAGGGTATTAAGTGCAATAGGTTTTTCAATAACTACATCTTTTTTACTGTTCAAAACACTTATAGCCATACTTGCATGTAAATAATTTGGTGTGCAAATATTGATAACATCTACATCTTGTTTCAGTAAACCTTCTAGACTATTACTAAAAATTATATTAGGATTTAACTTCCTCCACTGATCTTTAGAATTAATATCACATACACTAACAAGTTGTGCATCAGGATGATTAATGATGCAGTCTGCATGTCGTGTACCAATGTGACCTAATCCAATAATACCAAATTTAATTTTCTTTTTTTTCATTCAATAAGATTATTCTTTATGTACTGATTGATGCTTTTTTTAACCATTAATTGCATTTCATATGTCATTTTCGAATTATATTCTCCTAATTCTAAATCTTTGAAGATTTTATTTTGCAAAACCAAATTTAAACTTATTGGCAATAAATCTAATTGTAACTGGTAATTTTTTTCATATAGAGATTCTATATTATCGTCAAAAGAAATATTAATTTTTTGCTGACAAACTAATAGGCCAGAATCTATTTTATCATTAATTAAATGAGCTGTAACTCCAATAGGATATTTTTTATAAATAGCCCAGAGAATAGAATCTAAACCACGAATATAAGGTAGAATTCCTGGATGAAAATTAATAACTCCATATCTAATTAAATTAATAACTTTCTTATTTAAAATTCGAGCTCCAGAAATAACACCAAAGTTAATTTTATACTCTTTTACTAACTGTATTGTATCTTGACTATTATGCTTAACGACGAAAAAAGGTATACTATGTTTTTTTGCTAATTCATCTATAGAACTTTGTATATGTTTCTTCGGTAAAGAAATAGCAGATTTAGGGGATTCAATCTGAATATAATTTGCTGCTAAAATTAAAGAAATATTGAATTGATTTTGATATAATTTATTAAAAAAATCAATTGTCTTCCTATGTGGAAAATTATAACAAAAAAGAACTATGTTTAATTTTTTATTCAATTATTATATTTTTGAATTTTATCACATATAAATTGCACTTGGTCATTCTCCATCTCTGGATGGATAGGTAATGATATAATATTTTCACAAATCATTTCCGCAATAGGCAATTGATTTGTAACAAAATGCATATATGGTCTCTGTTTATGTAGAGGTTTAGGATAATAAATCATCGTAGGAATACCGTTTTCACTTAAATAATTTTGAAAATCTAACCTATTAATTTGAGAATCTAAAATAATACTATATTGATGATATATGTGATCTGAACTATTAATGGTAATTGGTACTGTTAACCATGATAAACTTTTCAATCTTGTATTATATTGCTGAGCAATTTTTTGTCTTAATTTATTAAAACTATCTAATAATGGTAATTTAAAAGAGAGTACAGCAGCTTGTAATGCATCTAATCTTGAATTTAATCCAATGGTATCATAGATATACCTTTCCTTTTGCCCATGATTTGCTAATAAATATATTTTGTCTGCTAACTCTTTATTTTGAGTAAATAAAGCACCTCCATCACCAAAACAGCCAAGATTATTAGATGGATAAAATGATGTGATTCCAATATGTCCTAAAGTACCAGAAAATTTTTTATTTAATGTTGAATTATATAAACATTTACTCCCCAAAGACTGAGCTGCATCTTCAATAATAAATAACTGAAATTTTTTTGCAATTGATATAATACTTTGCATATCACAACACTGTCCAAATAAATGAACAGGGATAATTGCTTTTGTTTTGTGAGAAATTTTTGTTTCAACCATTTTGTGGTCTAATAAAAATGTTTTTGGATTAATATCTAAAAAAACAGGCTTAAGACCTAATAAACATACAGCTTCTACTGTGGAAACAAAAGTAAATGTTGGAACCAATACTTCATCTCCAGCATTTAGATTTAATGACATCAAAGCAATAGATAATGCATCTGTTCCATTTGCACAAGAAATAACATGTTTTGAGTTTAAATAAGTAGATAATGATTTTTCAAATTTTTCCACCTCACTACCCTTTATATAACAACCCGACTTAATAACATCTAATACTTTTTTATTTATTTGCGAAGAATATCTCTCATACTGAGAAACAACATCTACCATATGTATTTTTTTCATGATATTTTTTTTTACATAAGTGTTAGTCTAAAACTTACACCAATATTAGTATTAGAAGTTGGGAATGAAGAAGACACAACATAATCCGTGACTACTTGATCATAAAATAATTTCAGATTAACTCTGTTATTAACAACATAATCTGCTGAAAATTTTAAAGTAATTAATGACTGTCCAGATGTTGGTTGATTAGTTTCCTCTTCAATCCGACGAATAATAGTTTTATTATTTCTTATTGAAATATCTGCACGTAAATCTAAATCACTATTTACTTGTTTTTGACCACTACCGCCATCAAACATTAATTGCACACCCTGAATCCTATATCCTAACCCTACAATATATTCAAAACCTTTCACTTCAGTAATTTGACTATTAGATAAATTTAAACTTATTGTTCTATCTTTTTTATATTCAACTCTTGCTGTCATACTATTTTTCATAGTGAAATCTAATTTGAAAAATGGAGCAAACTGCTCAGTAATATTAACTTGATCAATTTGAAATTCAGGTATGTAATTACCACCATATATATTTGGATTCAGTTCCTGTAATGAATACGGTAAATAATTTAAATTACTAATAAACGACCCTACAGAATATGTTGATCTATAACTGTGACTCATAGTAATATTTTTAAAATTATTTTTCACAAATCTAATTTTAGTAAAACCATTGAAATTTAGATTCCAATTAGGCATAGGTACTTTTGGAAAAATACTTAATGATTGTTTGTTAGGATCTGTTCCAGAGTATGCCGCTAAAAAAGCTGGAATCAACACATCTTGAGAAGAGGAACTATAACCCTCAGGAAAAGATTGTGAAAAATTATTTTGATTACCTAATCTTTGTGCAATATCATATCTATAATTAAGGAAATTATCAAATAATTCTGAAGAATTATCCATACGGTCAGAAATAAATGCAGTTTTAATTGGTAAAAAAGAGATGTTAAAACTACCAGATCTAGTATTGCTAACATGTTCAAATTCTGGATTTAAAAGGTCGCTTGAAGTGTTTTTAAAATACTCACTTTCATTTTCTGAATATCTTCTTGAACCTGTAAACATTATCTTAAATCTACTAATTGGCTCCACAGTTGCACGAATATTTAAATTATTAGAAAATGTTTGAGTATATAAATAATTTAATAAAGTATCCGTTGTAATCCAGCCATTTTCTGCTGCTTGGATCCTAAGGTCATTTTGACTACCAAGTACAAATCCTAATGTAGGGGCAGGAGAATTTAAAGGGCTATTTAAACCAAAAAATTGTGCTTCGGGAAGAAATCCTGGGAGTAATGTTCCATTTGTTTCGGTATAAGAGATAGCAAAGTTTTTTATACTAAACAGACCTTTTGCTATATAATTTAAGATTTTTAGTTTTGATTCTTCCTGATTTTCTACATTATTATTAATGTCATTTTTAAGATTACTTCTAGATGGTATTCTAGATCTGTTTGATGAATTATTAGCTAATAATTTTTTGAGAAACGGTACTTTATTATATAAAGATGTTAAGTTTAATTGAGTATTAAATTTAATAGAATTATTATTTTGAATGGTATTACCATAATTTGAAGCAGCCAACGAACTTGACCTCCAATCATATCCTGCATCGTAATTAATAGTTGAATTTACCCAGCTCAATAAAGGTATTTTACTAATGGGGAGAGTATATCGCACATCAAAATTATGTTGATAATTAGTAGGTCTACCGAACGACAAAATATTATTCCAAATTGAATCTCTTTGCTCCTTTGTCTCAATTCTTCCATAAGGTTCATCAATAATAGATTGATTTCTAGCAGAAAAATTAAGCTTAATTGAACGTGTTAAATCATACTTCATGTTATAGATTCTACTCATAGTAAATAATTTACTATACATAGCTGGTAATTCTAAATCTTGAATGCCGGATGTGTTTCGCATTTTAGACTCTAAATATGATTTATTAAAATCCGTTCTAAACGAGAATTGCTTAGGTGAGTAATAAAAATTAAAATCTTTTATTAATCTTAGGTATTTACCTTTTTTTAAGAACTTTAATTTAGAAAATGGCTTAATATTTTTAGGATTAGTATTGAAATTATATCCTAAACCACCCGTATGATCCTTTCTGATTAAATACTCAGTATTAATACTACTACTATTAACTTCATTATATGAATAACTTATTGAAAAATTTTCTAAATCATATATTTTTGATACATTTTTACCAGCTGGCCTCTCTTTTCTAACATTTGTAAAATTAATGCTTTTGATTTTTGTATAGTTCCGCACTATACTTTTTAAAGAATCTCTAGCAGACTTACCGCCTTCTAATTCTGCTACATCTAAGCTCGTTTCTAAAAGAATATCTGGATCTAGAGGATTATACTGGGGATTATCTACTGATTCTGACACAGAAACATACATTGGAAACTTAATATTTGATTCCGGTGAAAAAAATTGACCTAACTCCAAACTAGCAGTTAAATTATATCTTTTTGAGTCTTCTAAGTTTCTTTCAGAAATATTTTTCTCTAGACTTCCAAAACCTACAGTACTCATTGATCCTGCAAATGCAATATTTGCAAAATCAGCTAATCTTAATCTAACTTGTGTCCTTGCTGCCCAACCTCCTTTTTCATTGAAACCTGTTAACCTTAATTCGTTAACCCATATTTCACCTGATTGATTCTCTCCATTTTGAGAATTACCAGCTAAAGGATTTCTAATTCCTAACATAATTGTTTTTACATTTCCTAAATTTGGATTTCCAAGTATAGAAATAATTCTTCCGTCATCTAATATATTTGCATATAATGAATCATAACCATAATTATTATTATTACGTTGCTGCTTCACTGCTTGTAACAAGCTAAGTTTTAAGTCAATTTTATTATCATTAGGCCAAATAGCTGCTCTATCTTCCTTACTCACATACCAATCCGTTACCTTTAAAGGAATCGAATATTCATAATAATTACTTACATAATCACTTCCTATTCTAAGAAATAAATGCAAAGAATCATCTTGCAAGGAATATTGCTCAAGACCTTCAGCATGATAATACATTTCAATTTTCTCATAATTTCTCATATCCATACTAACATTTTTAAATGCAGCTTTAGCTTGTCCATCCTCTAATTCACTAACCTTTAAAACCATAGCTTGTTCATTTTGCTGTGTAAAACTAGTAGCACCATATAAAGTTTCTCTTTCAATACCAGGAGGTAAATTATATGGGATAGGGAGTCGATGTGCATTTTCCTCATAGTTCACAACTGAAATATCAAATTGGGTAGAATTGTTAAGCCCTGGGTTGCCTGTAGATAAATCATTTAAATACCTCCTCCATTCACCACGTACTAATTCAAAACTTGCAAATCTACAAACTGTAGCATCTTCAAATCCTGTTAAAAAAGTTCTAATAAATCTTATTGATTTAAAATCTTCAATTGTTCCAATTTTTTCATCATAATTTTGTATTGGAATTTTAAATTGAATCCATCTCGTTCCAAAACTAGGGCCTTGGGTGCTATCAATATAGATGTCATTAATATAATTTTGACCCTGTTGCAACTCACCTGGTTTTAAATGAATTTTATATTGGTAGTAACTTTCTGACTCACTTAAAGTTTGATCATTATTTATGTCTTCAACATCTGGTAAATTAGTTGCTGATGTTGGATAATCTTCATCAGACTGATCAGAAGTCGGTGAATTTCCCTGAACACCATTATAATTTTTATATCTTTTTAAGATACTTGTTTCTGTATTATCAAATTGTGAACTTCTAAAATATTGAAAATTATCTGCAGCAGGATCTAATTGTGCTTTTATATAAACAGAGTCTAATATATTAGGAAAATACTGTTCAATTCGATTTAAATAATCATTAAAATCAATTTCACTTACATCATCAAGACCATCATAACCTAAATCCTGATTTTCTCTAGCACCATCATCATTGTCAAAGGCATTAACTAAAGATTGGATTGAGGGTACACGACCCCACACTGTGGTGTCTATATTATTATCAGAACCATCTATTGGTAATCCATTTTCAAAACTTTTTCTTGAATCTTTTAAAATATCCTCCGAAATATTACCAAGATTAATGTATAGTTCACCTCCATTATGATCAGGTTCATATAAAAATGGGTCCATCATCCAAAATTCTATAAACTCGATATTAGCAGCCTCAAAATCATTAGTTTCTATTTTACGAGTCATTCCTCCCCACCTGGTTTCAGGATTAATTAAATATCCATCTTGATCAATTCCAGAAGAAAAATCCGAACCTTCAACATCAAAATTATATGGACCTCTTTCATTTGGGTAAAATGCAATATCTAATGTACGAAGTCTAGATGGTTGTCCAGTTTGCTGATCTTTATTAGGAAAAACTTCATTAATAAAAATTTCTCTTACATAATGGTTTGCCTGTTGATCAGGGTCATTTATTATATGATTAGGTGTTATACTCGAGTTTCTCTGAAACAAAGGATCAATTACATACCATGCTAATTTAGCTCTATTATAACCATAACGAAGGTCATTACTATAAATAGATTCTGGAAAATACCCATTTTGTGAATCAGGATTTCCTTGAGGAGTTGAAGACAGGGACCATGCAGATGCATTTCTTATATCAATTGCAGATTGACTATTTTCAAAATCATCAATATATGAGGTCCCAGTTTTATCAATATTAATTGATTTCGGATGACCTGGGATAAAATATGCAAATTCAGAATTAATAGCAATATTAGAAACTTCTTTTGTCTCTATCAAAGGTAATTTATCAATAAGTTTGGTTAAAAATCTTGATTCCGTTGAATATGCAGTATTAAGACCTACGATTGTATTTGATATTGGCTCATCACCAATATTAATTTTTTGAGTTAATGGCTTTTCAGTTAAATTCAATGCACTTGCACCAATTATAAAATCCTTATTTACTTTATAATCTAAATGTGCACCCATAAATCTCTTTGATTGAAAATTAAATAATGAATTATTTTCTAATGTAATTCTAATTGGCTCAGAAGAACCTAAAACTCCTTCGTCTATAATACGTACTCTACCCATTGTATAATCTACAGTGTAATGTATATTTTCTTCTAAAATTCTACCCCCTGAACTCACCTTTACAGATCCCTCTGGGATATTCATAGCATTTAAAGAAATTTCTGAACCAACAGATGATTTATACTGACCTCTTAATAAAAATTTATTTAATTCCGCTATTTGACCTGCAGCTGCTTTAGTAGAGTCATATAATGCATCAAAACAATATAAATTAGCAACATCATAAAATGGGTCAGAGGTATTTGGATTATCACAATCTATATTTATACCACTAAATTGTTTTCTTAGGGCACAACCAAATGGTGCAGTTGTAGGAAAGTAAATACGACCGTTCGAAGAATTAATTAAGATACCATCAATAAAATCAAATACTCCGTCTGAACCCGGATCATTATTAGTATTTAAATTATCTAACCCGAATATTTGTAATAATGGAACTTCTTTAATACCAGCAGGACACTGAGTCAAAAAATTAACAGGGGCACCTAATGAATCATTTTGGTGAAGTATTTCTAAAATAAAATCATCTCTATTAATTTGATAAGCACCAAGAGAATAAACATTTTTCATTAATAAATTCCATTTAGATTGTGAAACATCTGTCATAGTAGACTTTAATAATTTTAATAATAAAGTACTTGGTGAAGTAACATCAGTTGAGAATTCTCCAACTTGATAAGTTTCACCCATATATGTGTACTGAAATGCTACAGCAAGAATTTCATCAGATGATAATGCTTGATTTAGTGATATAAAGCCTAATTGAGAATTTAATGAATATTCAGAGCTAGATAATCTTCTTGCATTTTCAATTTTCTCATAATCCAATCCCTGGTCAAAACCATTATAAAACGGATTATTAAAAGCACTTGTGATTTCAGAAATATTTCGAATTGAATCAAATGTATTATCAACAACTTCTTCTATAAATTCTACTGGATTTAATGAATTATTACTATTGTCTGGAACATATGGAAATGGTACATTATCATCTTGAACTAAGGAATTAATCGGATTAATACCACTATGTTCACCTAAATCTTGAAGAGCTAATATATTACGTGTATTAACAGTCGATGCATTCTTATTAGTAATATAGACCTCAATCTTTGTGATATTAATTGCTGAACTAATAATGGGTAATAATTCAGGGTTCATTGCTTGATCATAAGCTTCATAAAAATACTGGGACAAGAAAAAATGCTTATTTTCTTCATAATCGTCAATTGACAATTCAAACTCTGTCATCTGTGCCCCTCCCTGTATTTCAATAGATGAGGTCTCACTTTTTTGTTCCGAAAATACAGTTGTTAGAGTTGATTTACCAAATTGGAATTTAGTTTTTACACCAAATAAACTTTGTGCACCAGTGATTAAAGATCCAGATAAAGGAAGACTCACATTACCTAATTCAATTTTTTTGACAATATCATCTTCATCACCAGAATATTCTAATTTAATTTCATTTTCAAATTCAAAAGTAGCTTCAGTATCATAATTAGCTTGTAATTGCAACTTGTTACCTATAGTTCCAATAACATTCATCTGTATCCTTTCATCAAAATTAAATGATGTTGTTTTTCTCTGCTCTTCAGGAAGAGCTGGATTATCAATTTTATTAATAACACCTGAAAAAATTAATTCTGCGGAACCTTGAGGTTTAATATCTACTAATGATCCACCAAAAATTCTATTACTAAGTTGATCCCCAATTCCAATTTTTCCTAATTCATCTTTTTCTGCTAATTGTATTCGCTGCTTCCAATATTGATAAAAATTCTGATTAAATAAATAGTTTTGATACTCAGATTGAGAAAAAGATTTGGGAAGATTTATTCGATGTCCACCTACATAATGTGTAATAGATATAGTTTGATTATCAAAATCATATTGAGTACTATCAATAATATTAGATGGTTGCAAAAACCAGTTGTCACCATTATAATCCTGTCCTTTTGAAATAAAAAAAAAGAAAATAAAGAAAAATAATATTTGCGTCTTATTTGTTTCCAAACAATTCAAAATTTATATAGCTTTTAAAGCTTTTTTTATTACTTCTTCAACGGACAAATCAGGATTTTCATATATAATTTTATCAACAATTGGTTGCATTTTTTTCAAAGCAAAACCTAATTTTTCTAAAGCATATAAAGATTCTTGCTTAATACTATTATTCATATTAGACGAACTAGTACTAGTTGGAATATCAATATTCATTTTATCTTTTAAATCTATTATAATTCTTTGAGCAGATTTTAAACCAATACCCTTTACACTTTTCAATGAATTAACATCCTCATTTATAATTACTTTTTTTAATTCGATTGGAGTCATAGAAGACATAATCATTCTTGCGGTAGACGCACCAACTCCAGAAACTGTTAACAATAAGCAAAAACAATCCCGCTCTTGTTTATCAAAAAACCCATATAGAGTGTGAGAATCTTCTTTCACAGATAGGTAAGTGAAAAATTTATTTTTTGATGATTTGTCATTTTCAAATTGTGAAAAAGTATTTAACGAAATATTAAGATAATAGCCAACTCCATTGCATGAAATTACTGCATGGGCAGGTGTTAATTCAATAATATTTCCCTCTAAAAAAGTAATCATAATTTATCGTCTTTCATGGGCATCTACTGATGCAATAGTTGCCATATGTATAATTTCATTAACACTGCTTTCAAGTTGCAAAATATGAACAGATTTTTTCATACCTAATAAAACCGGCCCCATTGTTTCTACGTTTGATAATTCCTGTAATACTTTATAAGAAATATTTCCTGAAAATAAATTAGGAAAAATTAAAGTATTTACATTTTTATCAATCAATTTCGAAAAAGGAAATAATCCAATTCTTTTTTCTTTATTTAATGCAAAATTTGCTTGCATCTCACCATCAATTAATAATGAAGGATACAATTTATGTAATCGATTAACTACTTTGTTGATTTTTATAGTTTCCTTGTCTTTTGATGAACCAAAATTTGAATATGAAAGTAATGAAACAATAGGCTTAATACCAAATCTTTTAACTGCATTAACAGTTAATAATGTAATTTCTAATAATTCATCTTCCGTTGGATTTTTATTAATAGTTGTGTCGGCAAAAAATATAGGTCCTTTTTTTGTAACCACAATATAAAGACCTGCTAATATATTTGACTGTTTACCTATAATTTCTAAAGGAGGTCTAAGGGCTTCGGGGTAACTTCTAGTCACACCTGATAAAAAAACATCTGCTTCATTATGCAATAACATCATGGACCCAAAATATGCTCTATCTCTCATTCTTCTTCTTGCTTGATTTTTAGTTACACCATTTCTCTCATGCATTTTCCAGTAAACATCAGCAAAATCATGTCTTTTTAATCTCCACTCTTCGTCCTTAACATCGATAATTTCAATCCCTGATAAATCAATACCATTTTCTTGTGACAAATTATAAATAAATTTTTTATTCCCTAACAATATTGGTATACATAAATCATCAATATGTAATATTTCTGCAGCTTTTAAAATATTGTAATTATCAGCTTCTATAAAAAGAACACGTTTTTTATTTTCTTTTGCTGTTCTATTAAAGCTTCTAATTAATCGATTATCTAAACCAAGTCTATCAATTAAAATTTCCTCATACTTATCCCAGTCTGTAATTTCTTTTTTAGCAACTCCTGATTTAATTGCCGCTTTTGCAACTGCTATAGAAACTCTAGTAATTAAACGAGGATCATTCGGTTTAGGAATAATATAATCCGGGCCAAAGGATAAATTTTTACCATGATATGCTAAGTTAACATCCTCGGGAACTACTTCTTTTGCAAGGGCTGCAATAGCTCGTACTGCTGCTACCTTCATAGACTCATTTATTTTTGATGCTCTCACATCTAATGCACCACGAAATATATATGGAAATCCTAAAACATTATTTACTTGATTAGGGAAATCTGACCTACCAGTTGCTATAATTATGTCTTTTCTTGCTTTTTTAGCATCCAAATATGAAATTTCTGGATCAGGATTAGCCATAGCAAATACAATTGGATTTTTATTCATTGTTTTTAACATTTTTTGAGTAACAGTGTTCCCAACAGAAAGACCTATTAAAACATCAGATTTTTTTATTGCATCTGATAATGTATGAACCCTTCTATTAGAAGCAAATTTCTTTTTCTCTTTCGATATTTCACTACGATCTTTCCTTATTACACCTTTACTATCACAAAGAATAATATTTTGTCTTTTAACCCCTAATCTTATATATAATTTTAAACAAGATATTGCAGCGGCACCTGCTCCATTTACTACAACCTTAACTTTATCTATTTTTTTATTAACAAGTTCTAATGCATTCAACAAAGCAGCACCTGAAATAATAGCTGTTCCATGTTGATCATCATGCATCACAGGAATGGACAGCTCTTTAACTAATCTACGTTCAATTTCAAAACATTCGGGAGCTTTTATGTCTTCTAAATTAATACCGCCGAATGTAGGTGCAATTGATTTAACTGTTTGAACAAATTCATCAGTATTTTCTACATCTAGTTCAATATCAAAAACATCAATATCAGCATAAATTTTAAAAAGAAGTCCTTTTCCTTCCATAACAGGCTTTGCAGCTTCCGGACCAATATTGCCTAATCCTAGTACAGCGGAACCATTAGTAATTACAGCTACTAAATTACTTTTAGCTGTGTACTTATACACATCACTTTTTCTTTTTGCAATACTTTTACAAGGTTCTGCAACACCCGGAGAATATGCTAATGCTAAATCCCTTTGACTTCTATATCTTTTTGTAGGAACAACTTCTATTTTTCCTGGTCTTTTTTTTGAATGAAAATCTAGTGCCTCTCTTCTATTAATGTTGGTCATAATTAGTTAGTATTGTGCGAAGATAAATTAATTAACTTCATAAATGATTTCTACTTCCTTAAATTGTATGGGATTATCTTCTAAATAAAATCTATAAGTCACCTCGTATTGACCAGGAATACTTGCATTTAAATATGATTTAAAATAATCATCCTCCTCAAAAGGATTTAAACTCATAGGGACGGGTGATAATATGGTAGATGATGGAAAACATATACCATTAAAACAAAAATATGATGAAGCTATAGCCTCATTAAAATCATCAGAAATATCATCCGGAGTCTGGTTGTTATTTACAATAGAATCACTAGTAAAAAATTTCCTTACTACAAGACCCTCCATCACTGAACAAGATGCATTTCTAATGTGAATATGTGAAATAATATCTTCTCCTACATATCCACTTACATTTTCTTCAATAAATACTATTTCTATTGGATTAGGTAAAGCATCGATTTCATATAAACAAGAATTATCATCACAGATTGCTAATTGATTATAATTACATGCAACATTATCAGTACAACCATCAGGTAAATTACAGCTACCATCATCTTCCGTGGCATCAGGGTTATAGTTACAGGCCGTAGAATCCATACATCCAGAGATACTTTCAGAAGGGCAACCCATTAAAATTAACAGACAAATAAAAAATAAAAAATTATAACATAAAGTTTTCATATTAAATAGAATTTAAAGTTGTATACAATATTTAATACAAATTTAACTATAAATAAACCAAATTGATTACAATTAACCATAATATATGATATAATTTTAGTATATTAGTAGACTCATTAATAACGAACTTTTAAACAAAAAATTATGAAAAAACTATTACTATTAGCTGTATGTGCTATTTTTTACTGCTCATATGCTCAATTGCCTCCTAATAGCTTTGGTGAAGACTTTACACTAACTGATATTAATGGTAATGAATTTAATTTACACTCTACCCTAGATGAAGGAAAAACAGTGATATTAGATTTATTTGCTGTATGGTGTGGTCCATGTTGGACTTTTGCTGAAACAGGAGTATTAGAAGACTTACAAGCAGCATACCCGGATGATGTAGTATGTGTTGCTGTTGAAGCTGACCCCACTACACCTGAAAATACAATTTTTGGCGGTGGAAATTCAGTTGGAGACTGGTCAACAATTATTGATTATTTAATGATGGACGACCCAGACGGTAGTGTTGCAGATGACTATGCACTTGCATACTATCCAACTATATATAAAATATGCCCTGACAGAATGGTAACTGAAGTTGGTCAATTAACCAGTGTTAATGCTTTTGCTTCCGAAGTTGGCTCTTGTACTTCTGCTCAGTATAGCAAAGATGCAAGAATGTTATCTTACAATGGTGACGAAACATACTGCCAAGGAAGTATGAATGCATCTGTTACTATTCAGAATTACAGTGTAGGTGCTACATTAACTGAATGTGATATTATTACAAAAGTAAATGGTGCAGCATTTGATACATATAATTGGTCTGGTTCACTTAACACTTATGAAGTAGCTAATATTAACATAGGAACAATATCAGGAATTCCAGATAATGCAGATATTACTTTTGAAATTGAATATAGTGGTGATATGGATCAAAGTAATAATACTATTGAACCAAATATTACTGGATCTGAAGAATCTTCAGTATATGTTACACTAACTGTATTAACTGATGCATATGCAGATGAAACTTCCTGGGAATTGTTTGATTCAAATGGAAATGTAGTTGAATCTACAAACATAGTAGGTCAAGCCTATGGAGCTGCAGGTGACTACTCAGGTTCTAACAATACAGAATTCGTATATGACTGGACATTAGATGCTGGTTGCTATACATTTTCTGTTTACGATGCATATGGTGATGGTGTTAATTCTTCCCAATGGGGAGGAGTAGATGGCGAAATCACTTTAACTAATGCTGCATCTGGTGATGTATTTTTCTCAGTATGGGACTTTGGAGATGTAGCTAGTGTTGCATTCGATGCTGGAGCTCTTTCAGATATACAAGAAAATGTGAGTACTAAAATTAATGTTTTCCCAAATCCATTTAAAGATTACACATACCTATCTGTGGATTATTCAACTAATCATCTTCATAGGCATATGCCCTTAGGAGATATGAATGTTGAAATATATAATAATATAGGTAAAATAGTTTACTCAAACCAATCTATTTTAACTCCAGGCACCAACAATCTTAAAATTGAATCTGGTGACTTACTACCTGGATTATATTATATGAATGTTATTATTGATGGAACAAGTAATTTGAAACCTTTAACTATAATTAAATAATAATATATAGGACTAAAAAAAGCCACCTAAACAGTGGCTTTTTTTTTAATATTAAATTTGAATAAATATGAAAAATTATCATTTGATATTAATGTTACTGCTAAGTTATTTATGCTATCCGCAAATACCTTCAGTAGATATTAAAAAATTAGATGGAGGTATTATTAATACTTCTGAATTTGACAATGACGATGGACCTATAGTGATAAGTTTTTGGGCAACTTGGTGCAAGCCATGTAAACAAGAGTTAGAAAATATACATGAAGTTTATCAAGATTGGCAAGAAGAAACAAAAGTTAAATTAATTGCAATCAGCATTGATGATGCAAGAAATACATCAAAAATAAAACCATTAGTAAATTCCAAGGGCTGGGAATATGAAGTTTACCAGGATAGTAATCGTGAATTTGCTACAAAGATGGGTGTTAATCCTATTCCTCATACTTTTTTAATAAATAAAGATAAAAAAATTATTTATGATCATGTCACATATAGCGATGGTGATGAAGATGAATTATATGAAAAAATTCTTGAGACTATTGAATAATAAATATGAAAAAATACTTTAGCATAAGTTGCTTATTAATCACATTAAATTTAACTAGTCAAAATTACCAAGAACATAATTTTAATGGTAATACCCAATTAAATTACCAAACATTTCAAGAAGACTTAACTATTAGTGCCGAAGAAAGACCTTCTTATACATCTGGTTATACAAATCTATTATACAATTATAAAATGCTTACTATAGGAACAAGAGTAGAATTATATAATAATGCTATACCTGGACTATATGATTATGAAGGATATGGGATTAGTAATAAATTTGTGCAATTTCAAAACAATTTAGTCGATATTACAATTGGAAACTTTTACGAGGAGTTTGGTAGTGGATTGATTTTTAGAACTTACTCAGATCCAAATTTAGGAATTGACAACTCAATTAATGGATTAAGATTAAAAACTACATCATCATTAGATGGAATACATTTTACTGCATTAATTGGAAAGCAAAAATCCTATTGGGAATATAGTGAGAGCTTAATTAGAGCATTAAATATAAATATCAACTTAAATGACTTTTTGCTTAAAAAATGGACTTCTAAAATAAATATAGGAACCAGTTTTGTTACAAAAAAAGAAAATGACGAAGATCCTTTATATATTCTACCTGAAAATATTGGTGCTTTTAATGGTAGAATAAATATTACAAAAGGAAATACATCACTGAATTTAGACTATGCATATAAAATCAATGACCCTTCTGCAGATAATAATTATATTTATAAAAATGGTAATGGTCTCATCTTAACTGGTAATTATTCAAAAAAAGGATTTGGTGTAGCTCTTGGTTTAAAAAGAATTCAAAATATGGGATTTAGAAGTGAACGTAATGCTATATTACAAGATTTAAATATTAATTATATTACTCCTTTCACAAAACAACAATCCTATTCTCTAGCAACTATTTACCCATACTCAAGCCAAGCAAATGGAGAAATGGGATCACAAATAGATATTTATTATACAATTCCAAAAAAATCAAAATTAGGTGGCAAATATGGTATGCAAATTAATCTGAATTTTTCCAATGTATTTAATATAAATAAAACTATTGGGAAAGATTCTCAATTAATAGATGAAAGTGGTACGATTGGATACAATTCTAATTTTTTCGTATTAGGTGAAGATAAATTGTTTCAAGAATTAAATATTGAAATAAGTAAAAAAATAAATCGAAATTTAAAAATGATAGGTACCTATATTAATTTAATTAATAATGATAAAATTCTTAAATCTCAAGCTATATTAGAAAATGCACAACATGAAATAATACATGCAAATATCACTATATTAGAAGCAATTATAAAACTACCATCTTTAAAACTATCGGCATCTTCAAAATCTATGAGAAGCTCAATGAGAACTGAAATTCAACATCTAACTACTCAAAATCATTTTGGGAATTGGGCAATGGGATTATTTGAATATAAATTATCAAAATGGTTTTTTTCCTTACAAGATTTATACAATTATGGCCACCCTGAAAAACCTCACTTTTATTCTAGTTCAATTGGGTATAATAGAGGTGCTAATAGAGTTGCATTAACATACGGAAAACAACGAGCAGGACTATTTTGTGTTGGAGGTGTTTGCAGAGAAGTACCCGCATCAAATGGTTTTACAATCAGCTTAACAAGTTCATTCTAAATTATGAAAAAATTATTATCTCTAATATCATCCTTCGCATTAATAATTACAATCAGTTGCGATCAAATATCACCACCATATACTGAGCAAAATACTCAAGAAGCTGAAAAAACCGTCTTAATTGAAAAATTTACTGGACATCAATGTAGTAATTGTCCAGATGCTACTAGAAAGTTAAAGGAATTAAAAGAATATTATGGGGAGAATTTAATTTCTATTGCTATACATCCTGGAGGAACAGAATTCACAGAAACTGATCTTAATCATCCATACGATTTCACTACAGCATCCGGAGATATCATTATGAATGATATGGGAGGAACCATTTTTGGCCTTCCTCTTGGAACTGTAAATCGAATTTCAGGGGGAATTTCAAATACAAAGTTATGGCTAAAAGATGATTGGTCAACACAAATAGATAATTTATTATATGATGATAATGGAAATATATTAGAAAAAAATGTTGATTTTGAAATAACTACATCATTTGAAGAAATTAATAAAGAACTTACAATCCAAACCAATATTAATATTCTAAATAATTTAGAAGGTACTTACAATTTATGCCTTATAATAATTGAAGATGGGATTATTTCTCCTCAAGATGATGGAGAAGAAACAATTGAAGATTACGAACATAATCATATTTACAGATGTTCAGTAAATGGTACATATGGAGAGAATCTAAATAACTTTGACATTGTTGGCCTACAAGGACAATCCGGGTATCAAGCAACACATTCAATCATTTTAGATGAATCAGCAAATAAAAATTGGACAGATGATTGGAATAATATAAATAATTGTTCTTTAATTGCATATATATATAATTCCCAATCATTAATTATTGAACATACAGAAAAGATACCTATTACCTATTAATGAACAAACTAATTATATTATTATTAATAACATCTAGTATTTCATTTAGTCAAAATTTTAATGCAGGAGTTACTTTTGGAATAAACACTAGCCAAGTTTCATCTGACAATTTATCAGGTTTTAATAAATTAGGAATCAGGACTGGCATGTTTATTTATCATAATTTTAATAGTTTTCTAGTTCAAACAGAGTTACTATATATTAATAAAGGTAGTCGAGAAAACATAGAAGCAGGCACATATAGTGAAGGATATAGATTTCACTTAAATTACCTTGAACTACCTATCTCACTAAAAAAAAATATCTATAAAAATATTGATTGTGAAATTGGATTGAGTATCAGTTATTTATTAAACTGGACCGAAGAATATAATGGCTATGAACAAGATGGAATTGATATAAATCAAATGGAATATAGCGCTCATATTGGATTGGGAAAAAAAATTCTAAAAAATTTATATTTCACCACAAGGCTCTCCAACTCTATTTTTCCAATTAGATCAAGTTCATCTCATAAAATATCTAAATGGTATCATGGACAATACAATACATCTATATCATTTGTATTATGCTATTTATTAAAATATAGTTCCTTGTGATTTTGGATAACTCTTTCCTAAAAAATCATATGCTTTTTGAGTAACTTGTCTCCCCCTAGGTGTTCTTTCTAAATATCCTTGCATAATCAAAAAAGGCTCATACAATTCTTCAATAGTATTAGATTCTTCTCCAACTGCTGTTGAAATTGTAGTCAATCCAACAGGTCCACCTTTAAATTTATCAATCATACAATTTAATATTTTTTTATCCATTTGATTAAGACCATTTTTATCAACATTAAGTGCGCTTAATCCCATTTCAGTAATACTCATATCAATATCACCATTTCCCTTTACTAATGCAAAATCACGGATTCTACGAAGTAATGAATTAGCTATTCTAGGAGTACCCCTACTTCTGCTAGCTATTTCTGAGGAAGATTCTTTATTAATCTTAACTTCCAAGATAGCTGCAGACCTTTCAATAATTGATGTTAAAACTGTTGAATCATAATATTCCAATCTAGAAATAATCCCAAATCTATCTCTAAGGGGAGAAGATAGCAAACCTGCTCTTGTAGTAGCTCCAATTAATGTGAAATGATTTAAATTAATTTGAACGGAACGAGCACTAGGACCACTTTCAATCATAACATCAATACGAAAATCTTACATAGCAGAATATAAATACTCTTCAATAACAGTACTTAATCTATGTATTTCATCAATAAATAATACATCTCTATCATCTAAACTTGTTAATAATCCGGCTAAATCACCAGGTTTGTCAAGTACTGGTCCAGATGTAATTTTTAAATTAGAACCTAACTCATTTGAAATAATATTTGCTAATGTTGTTTTACCCAATCCAGGCGGACCATATAATAATACATGATCCATACCCTCACCTCTTCTATTTGCAGCTTCAACAAATATTTCTAAATTTGAAATTACATTTTTTTGACCCGAAAAATCACGAAACGAACTTGGTCTTAATTTATTTTCAAACTCAGAATCTAATGAGTTATAATTAATAGTTTTACCTTTATCTTCCATATAAATCTATCTAGATAAACAAGGTAAGAATTAATTAAAAGAAAAACTAAAAATGGCTAGTGATGTTCTTCTTCACCTTCCTTCATAGGAACTATTTGAGATACAAAGTCATCATCCATTCCAGGTTTCGAATAATCATACGCCCATCTATGAACTGACGGTATTTCACCAGGCCAGTTACCGTGAATTCTTTCTACAGGAGTTGTCCATTCTAATGTATTTGATTTCCAGGGATTTTGTGATGATATAGGACCTCGAAAAATACTATAGAAAAAATTAAAGAAAAATACTACTTGTATCAAAGCACCTGCTATAGCAAAAAAACTAACTACTTCATTAATGTCTAATAAATTATCGAACATTGGAAATGCAGTATTTGAATAATATCTCCTTGGTAGACCTGCCATACCTAAGAAGTGCATCGGGAAAAATGTACCATAAGCACAAATAAATGTACCCCAAAAATGAATGTAGCCTAGTTTAAGGTTCATTAACCTTCCATACATTTTTGGGAACCAGTGATAAACACCTGCAAGCATACCAAAAATTGCTGATAAACCCATCACAATATGGAAATGTGCAACTACAAAATAAGTATCATGTACATTTATATCTAGAGCACTATCTCCTAAAATTAAACCTGTTAATCCACCAGTAATAAATGTCGAGACTAAACCTATTGAAAATAACATTGCAGGAGTAAATTGCAGATTACCCCTCCAAAGAGTGGCTATGTAATTGAATACCTTAATAGCGGAAGGAATAGCAATTAATAATGTAGTAAAAACAAATACAGAACCTAAAAAGGGGTTCATTCCTGTAATAAACATATGATGACCCCAAACAATAAATGATAAGAATGCAATTGCTAAAATAGAACCTATCATTGCTCTATAGCCAAAAATTGGCTTTCTTGAATTTGTTGCAATAATTTCTGATGTAATTCCAAGTGCTGGTAATAGAACTATATAAACTTCTGGATGACCTAAAAACCAAAATAGATGCTGGAATAAAATAGGGTTACCACCCGCATGAGAAAGCACTTCACCCTGAACTAATATATCAGATAAAAAGAAACTAGTACCAAAACTTCTATCAAAAACTAACAATAAAGCAGCGGAAAGTAATACTGGAAAAGATAAAACACCTAAAATAGCGGTAACAAGTAATGCCCACACGGTTAAAGGAAGTCTAGTAAGAGACATGCCTTCTGCTCTTAAATTAAGTACTGTTACTATATAGTTGAGACCTCCTAGTAAAGAGGAAACAATAAATAAAGTCATACTAACAAGCCATAATGTCATACCTAACCCAGAACCAGATATTGTTTCAGGCACTGCACTTAAAGGAGGATAAATTGTCCATCCAGCAGATGCAGGACCAGACTGGACAAATAAGGACACTATCATCACTACACTAGATGCAAAAAAGAACCAATAAGAAAGCATATTTAAAAAACCTGATGCCATATCTCTGGCACCAATTTGAAGCGGAATTAGTAAATTCGCAAATGTTCCACTTAAACCACCTGTTAACACAAAAAACACCATTATGGTGCCATGTATAGTTACTAATGATAAATAAATATCAGGACTCATTACACCCCCTTCAGCCCATCTTCCAAGAAATGTGCCTAAAATACTGCTTGATTCTCCGGGATTAGCAAGTTGAATTCGAAATAAAGCAGACATAACCATAGCAATTACGCCCATTACCATACCTGTTATCAAAAATTGTTTTGATATCATTTTATGATCTAAACTAAAAACATATTTTGAAAAAAAGTTTTCTTTATGATGTCCTTCTATGCCCATAATTCTGAATTTTAATTATAAATTAGAAATTTTTGTTTGATTTTGAGTCTCCAACCATGCATTATATTCTTCTTCAGTTTCAACTATTACTTTCATTTGCATATTATAGTGTGCAGCCCCACATATTTTATTACATAACATAACATATTCAAAAGAATCATTATTTAATTCTTTCTTCATATCAGCACTAGTAATAGTTGGAGTAAAGGCAAATTGAGTTGTTGTTCCTGGAACACAATTCATTTGAACACGAAAGTGAGGGAGATATGCAGAATGAATCACATCCTGTGATCGGAATTTAAATAAAACTTTTTTACCTACTGGAAGATGCAATTCTTTTGTAATTATATCATCTTCAGCTGCCATTAATTTATCCATTGGAGTAGTTATAAAATATGTCATCAATGTTTTTTTCTTTTTCTCCAACTTTTCTAACCTTTTAGAAATTAGTTTTTTTTCTGCAGGATTTTCACTTTTTTTTATATCATTTGTCAATTTTTGGATCTTTTTATCAAGATTTTCGATTTGACTATCTTTAGTTGATTGCGATATTACTCCTAATTCATTTTTACCACCAACAAATCTAACATCTGCTCTCCCTAATTGATTGTCGTCACCTGCATATCTAGCTGTCCAGTTAAATTGTTTTGCATACACTTCAACGACCATAGCATCAGAAATATCTTGATTCACGATTTTCCCCCATACTACTAGACCATAACTTATTAGAGCCATTAAAACAACTGCAGGTATTGCAGTCCAAAAAAACTCTAGCTTATTATTGTGTGTAATATAGCTAGCCTGATTATTTTCCTTTCCTCTATATATAAAAGCTACACCGAACAGTAAGGGAGTTAAAATTAAAAATACAACAATAATTAATCCCATAGTTGTATCCCATAAATTATCTATTAAAGGACCATGTTCTGATGCAGATATTTGCAAAGTTTGATCCATCCATTCTGCTCGCTGCCAAAAGAAAAATACTAATAAACCAATACCACTTAATAATAAAAGTATTCCATTAATATGATTAGATCTATCACTAACTTCATTTTTTGTTTTTGTTATTATATTAGATATTTCAAATATTCTAACAACCTGAGCAACAAAAACTACTACAAATAAAACAATTAATACGTTTATCATTTTTCAATTATATTAAATATGATGATGTTCACTTTCAATTAACATTGGATGATTTTTCTGACTGAGTGGAACTTTACTTAATGAGTTCAATACAATAAAAGTAAAGAATCCTATATATCCTAAAAATGTACCTATCTCTACAAAACCTAAATGCCAATGTGTACCTACAGTACCGGGCATAATCATAACATAAACATCAATAAAGTGTCCAATTAAAATTAAAATAGCAACAAATAAAACTTGTCCCTTTAATCTCTTAGCAGCTCGATCTTGAATCAAAAGCATTGGTGTTGCAAAATTTAAAATCAAAGCAATAATAATTAATATATGATATGATTCAAATCGAATTAAATAATATGTAACTTCTTCAGGGATATTAGAATACCAAATTAACATATATTGAGCAAACCATAGATATGTCCAAAAAATACTAAAAGCTAATAAATATCTACCAAAATCATGCATATGATTTTCATTTACATTTTCTAGATATCCACTATACTTTAAATGAATAGTAATAATTGCAATAACAGCACATGCAGAAACAAAAAATGATGCAAAACTATACCAACCAAAAAGTGTACTAAACCAATGAGTATCTATAGACATAATCCAATCCCAAGCACCTGTAGAAGTAGTTACAGCCGCAAAAACAATGAAAATTGCAGAAGTAGTGAACATTTTATTATGCCACCTTAAGCCTCCTTCAAGATCTTCATTTAAAGAAAATTTTCTCAACATAAAGGCCGCCAAACACCAACCTATTAAATAAATGAAAGCTCTAATAAGAAAAAAAGGAATATTTAAATATGCCGTTTTACCAGCGATTATATAATCATATTTTTTATTTTTTACAACACCATCTATTTTTTCATTTGAATAAATTGGATAATCTGTACCAATAGTATCTTCTACAACATACTCATTTGTTAATGCTGCATCCATCCAATGGTAAGTATGATGCCAATGTAAAGCTCCTGTTATTATTATAAATAACATTATTAAACCGCCAAAAGGCAAAAACGAAGTCACTGCTTGAGGTACTCTAAGTAGAGATGCTGACCATCCTGATTGAGAGATATATTGAACTGCTAGCCACACTAAAGCTCCCAATGAAATCATTAAAAAAAACAAATTACTTACAAATAAACTGGACCAAGGTCTTTGTTTTTGAGCATGAAAGTAATGTTTAGTAATATAAATAACATCATCAATTGTTTCAGCCCTTTCTATTTCTTCTTGTGAAAAGTGACAATGTAATTTATTTTCTATTGCATAAAATAAATCCGAAAATTTATAATCTCCATTACTTTTATATTTACTGTGAGATTTATCTTTTACTGTAACAGTCGATAATTCTTGATAAAGTGTTTTTACAGTTTTTTTAATTTCATCATCGGAATAATGTTTTTCTGAGGCAGAATAAAAACCATAACTAATAGCAATAATACCAATAGCAATTAAAGCAAAACATATTTTTTTAGTATTTTTTGTAAATGTATACATCTAATTATTTTCTTTTTGTAATTCATTAACATACATTATAATTTTCCACCTTTCATCAGAATTTATCTGAGATGCATGTGGACCCATCGCATTAAAACCATAAGTGATTGCATGGTACATATGTCCGTCTGATAAGCCTTTCATGGTTGTTCCTGACCGTCTTACTAATAAATCATCAGTATAACTAGGAACTGCACCATAAAGTGGGTGTTGAATAGAGCCATTACCATCTCCATTTTTACCATGACAGTGAGCACAAAACATAACATATAATGCCTCTCCTTCTTCAATATTTTTTAAATTATTTTCAAGGGGATTAATAAGTTCTTCACCCGATTTAATATAATCATCTAATGTGTTTTCATACTCAAATGGGACATAACCTCTAGGAATAGTTCCCTTAACAGGTAGTCTTGCAGTAGAATTATCATTAAATAATGGATTTGCTGAATATGTTTCATATGATGGCGACCTATACATATTAGGCATATACTCATAACCAGGGTGTCTAGTTAGTTCTCTTCCGTCAGATGAAGAGTCACCACAGCCCATTGTGACTATTATTACTAATACTAATATATAAGTTAACTTATTAAGCATATTATTATTTTTCATTTATTTCTTCAGCTCCTGTAATTTTCATTAAATCTTTTATTTTTTTTACTTCTTTTTCATCTCCACTTGTGTGAATTTCCATTAAGAATTTATCATCTGTTGTTCTAGAATCTGGACTTTTGGATGTAGAGCCTGGGTATAAACCACATCTAATTAAAAATGTAATTACCATAAGATGAGCACCAAAAAATACTGTCATCTCAAATGTGACAGGTATAAAAGCTGGCATATTTTCATTTAAAGTAAAATTAGGCTTACCGCCTATATTCATTGGCCAATCATATATCATTATATACCAAAACATCAAAAGTGCACATGATGCTCCTATACAACCATAAATAAATGAACAGATAGCAAGTCTTGAATACTTTAATCCCATAGCATTATCAAGACCATGAATAGGAAAAGGTGAGTATACCTCATTGACCTGATGTCCTTTACTGCGAATAGTTTTAACTGCATCTAAAATTACATCATCATCCCCATATAATCCATATATAACTTTTTCTTTATTCATTTATTTTTTTTTATAATTATCACCTGATGATTTTAAAATTGTTTTTAATTCAGCTTGGGCAATAACCGGGAATGTTCTTGAATATAATAAAAACAATACCATAAAAAACCCGATAGTTCCAATAAATATACCAATATCAACAAATGTAGGTGAGAACATAGACCAACTAGATGGTAAAAAATCACGATGTAAAGATGTAACTATAATTACAAATCTTTCAAACCACATTCCAATATTTACAAATATTGATAAGATGAATGTAAATACAATATTTCTTCTTAATTTTTTAAACCACATTAATTGAGGAGAAATCACATTGCATGTCATCATTGCCCAATATGCCCACCAATATGGTCCTGTTGCTCTATTTAAAAATGCATATTGCTCATATTCAACACCTGAATACCAAGCAATAAATAACTCTGTTATATAGGCTATTCCTACAATTGAACCAGTAACCATTATGATAATATTCATCATTTCAATATGTTGAATGGTAATATATGATTCCATATTAACTACTTTTCTCATAACAAGTAAGAGTGTTTGAACCATAGCAAAGCCAGAAAAAATTGCACCTGCGACAAAATAAGGTGGAAAAATTGTTGTATGCCATCCAGGAATTACAGAGGTAGCAAAATCCATACTTACAATTGAGTGAACTGATAAAACTAAAGGTGTAGCTAAACCTGCTAAAACTAATGACATAACCTCATGTCGCTGCCAATGTTTAGCTGTACCAGACCATCCAAATGACAAAATAGTATACACTTTTTTAGCAAGTGGCTTAATTGCTCTGTCTCTAATTAGTGCAAAATCAGGAATTAAACCCATATACCAAAAAACAAGCGAAACAGAAAAGTAAGTAGAAATAGCAAATACATCCCATAATAATGGGGAATTAAAATTGACCCATAAAGATCCATATTGATTAGGCAAAGGGAATACCCAATAACCTACCCATAGCCTACCCATATGAATCAATGGAAATAATCCAGCTTGCACAACTGCAAAGATTGTCATAGCTTCAGATGATCGATTAATTGACAATCTCCATTTCTGTCTAAATAGTAGTAATACTGCAGAAATTAATGTACCGGCATGACCTATACCAACCCACCAAACAAAATTAGTAATATCCCAAGCCCATCCAATTGTGTTATTTAAACCCCAAACACCTATTCCAGTACCAATAGTATAAAAAATACATCCAAAACCCCACAACATAGCTAAAGCAGATAATAAAAATAATGACCACCACCACTTATTTGCACTGGTTTCTATTGGTTTTGCAATATCCTCACTTATATCGTGAAGTGACTTGTTACCAATAATTAAAGGTTCCCTAATTGATGCTTCATGCTTCATTTAATTTATACTTTTTTATTTCTAACTTTAGTCTTGTAAAAAACCGATGGTTGTGTGTTCAACTCTTCAATTAAATAGTATGATCTAGGATTTTTCTTTTCCACACTTACACGACTATTTTTATCCATAGCATCACCAAATGTAATAGCACCAGTATCACATGCTTTCTCACATGCACATGCGATTTCACCATCCTTAATTTTTCTTCTCTCTTTTTTAGCATCTAACTTTGACTTCTGGATATTCTGAATGCACATAGTGCATTTCTCCATAACCCCCCTAGATCGGACAGTAACATCAGGATTCAATACCATTTTCCCTAAATCATCATTCATATGATAATCAAATTGAGTATTATCACTATAATTGAACCAATTAAACCTTCTAACCTTATATGGACAATTATTCATACAATATCTAGTTCCTATACATCTATTATATGTCATATGATTTAATCCTTCTCTGGAATGAGTTGTCGCAGCTACTGGACAGACTGTTTCACAAGGAGCATGATTACAATGTTGACACATAACAGGCTGAAAAACAACCTCTAGGCTCTCAGAATCAGAAGGCTCTTCCATCTTCTTATACATTTCAACAGCCCCAACACCTTCTTTCTTTGCAATTTCTTTTGTCATATCACTTGAGTAATATCGATCTATTCGAAGCCAGTGCATATCCCTATTCTTTCTTACTTCTTCTTTACCAACAACAGGCACATTATTCTCAGCATGACAAGCAACTACACATGCTCCACAACCAGTACATGCATTTAAATCAATCGACATATTCCAAAAATGGACATCTCTTTCATGTTCTTCCCATAAAGATAATTCACTTGGTTTAACATTGCCTTTATGAGAATGTAACAAAAATTGCTTATTCCCAGATTTTGGATCTTTTAAATAATTAGCCAAATTTGTTTCTTTAACAATATTACGGCCCATCATAGTATGACTATTCTGTGTGCATGCAAACTCATGCACTCCAGGTACTTTTTCAATTATAATATTTTCTGTTTGTGCATTGGAAAAATTATTATAAAAACTAAATGCATTTACACCCACATTTTGACCAGATTTACCAACCTCTGTTCGACCATAACCAAAGGCAAGACCCAACACACCATAAGCTTGGCCTGGTTGTATATAAATAGGGCATTTTATTGTTTTTTTACCAACAGTAATATTTACCATATCTCCATCTAAAGCACCGTTAGATACATGCCAATTTTTTAAATCTAAATCTCTTGCTTGAGCAGGGGAAATTGTTAAATAATTATCCCATGTAACTTTAGAAATCGGATCTGGTAGTTCTTGCAACCAAGGATTATTTGCATGTGTACCTGTTCCAATAGAAGATTTTAGATATAATTGAAGTTCAATATCAGAACTTTTAGAAAGTATATTGTTATCAATTTTATCCTTAAAAATATATTTAAGTGAATTATTATTTGATTTATTACTATGATAACCATCATGTAAAATCTTATTCCAATTAGTGGAGATATTATTTTTGCAATAATTACGTAAATAATCATAATAAATATCATCTCTACCCATCCATTTCAACAAGCTGTCTTGCACCTGTCTAGAATCAAATAATGGTGATATTGTTGGCTGCTGTAGAACATAAAAGCCCGTATATGGATTCAAATCACCCCAACTTTCAAGATAATTTGTATCTGGGCAAACATAATCACACAAAGCAGATGTTTCATCTAGAGAATCAGAAAAAGATATTTTAGTCGACACCTTACTCAATGCATTTTTAAACGAATCTGAATCACTTAATGTATATACCGGATTTGTATTCAAAAACATAACTACATCTACATTGTTATTATTCATATCAGATGTAAGATTAATTATATCATCATCTACTGACGAATATACATTTGAATGAATAGTTGTAGAAATTGTTTTTTCGTAATTACCTAAGAGTTGATTGATTGCATTAATTACAACTTGCATTTCAATCATATCACTTCCTGATATAATTAGAGATTTTCCCTTATTTAACCACAACTCATTTGCTACATCTCTAATAATATCATCATGTTGTGTCTTAGAAGTCTTAATAGATTTTTTATTAGCTAAATCAAGTAAAAAGTCATATAATCTTAATATATATTTTGGCTGATCACTTAGTTTAATAGGAACTCTTTTATCCGCATTAGCACCTGTAACTGTCAATAGACTTTCAAATTGATAATGCCTCGACATCTTACCATTTTCTGGCTTTCTATTCAATGTATATTGTCTTGCATGTGCTGGATCAAGCCACTCCGACAAAAAGTCTGCTCCAAAAGAAACAATGAAATCTGATTTATCAAATCTGTAGGTAGGAATAAATCTTTTACCAAAAGATTTATAATTAGCTGATAGAATAGCATTTTTTGAAATTGTATCGTAAACAACTACATTAAAATTAGAGTATTTACTTTTAAATAAGTCAATTAATGATTGTGTAGAGGGACTGATAATTGTTGGAGTTAAAAGCACCACTTTTTTTGTAGAATTTTTTAATTTCTGAACTATCTCCCTGTCAATAACATTCCAAGAAGTTTCAGAAGAATTTTTAAGAGGTTTTTTTAATCTATTTGAATCATATAAGGATAACACAGATGCTTGACACCTTGCATTTACTCCTCCTCCATACAATGGATTATGACTAGAATTTAATAAAATTGGTCTACCCTCCCTGGTCTTAACTAATAAGCTACCAAAAACATTTTCAGAAAAATAACTACTTGCATAAAAAACGGGATTACCTGGAGTTATTTCTTCTGGCTTATTTAAATATGGAATTGATTTTACAACAGGTGCTTCACAAGAAGCTAAAGTAGCAGCAACAGAGCTAAATCCAAGAAACTTTAAGAAATCTCTTCTTGTTGTTGAAGAGGCAGACAATGTATCTGCATTCTCCATCATTGCTTCCAATGGTAACTTTTCATCAAACTCATTGGCTTTGTTGATGTTTTCAACATTATGATTCAAGCTATTGTAATATTTTTTTTCTTCTTTCATAATTGTTTAATAATGACATTTAGCACACTCCCTTCCCCCAATCATATCGACAGTAACTTCTTCACCATGATACTTATCAATCCACTCTTTATGTAAATCATGATAATACGGATTATCTGTATCAATTTCCGTTTCTCGATGACAATTAACACACCAACCCATTGTAAGTTTAGAATATTGATATACTTCTTCCATTTCCTCTACAGGACCATGACATGTTTGACATTCTAATCCTGCTACATTTACATGTTGAGAGTGGTTAAAGTAAGCTAAATCTGGTAAATTATGTATTCTAACCCATTCTACTGGTTTTTGATCATAATTAGGAATATATGTTCTTGTATTCGGGTCAAAACCTACAGCCTCGTAAATTTTATTAATTTCCTCTTTACCTGTAATTGCTCCTTCATTAATATATGTGTGGCAATTCATACAAACATTCACAGAAGGTATACCTGCATGCTTACTTGAACGAGCTGTATGATGACAATAATTACAGTCAATTCCATTATCACCGGAATGAATTTTATGAGAAAATGCGATGGGTTGTTCAGGTTGATAATTTTGAGCAACACCAATTGTTGAAAGAGTATTCCAACAACCTTTCATTCCTGAAAATACAATTAAAATTGATGCGAAAACAATAACAGATGGATTTGCTTTTAGCCAATAAAATACACTAGCAAAGAAATTAGTTCTTTCAACACTAGCAGCATTTTTTAGAGTATTCTTTACATGCACTAAAAGTATTATGTTAAATAACAAAATAGACAAAATAATATACAATGATGTATTGGATTCTGAACCTTCTATCGAAGTAGTCACTTGTTCATTGCTAGCAGTAACTTCAGGAGGTCCGACTCTAATATACTCCAAAATATTATCAATATCTTGGTTTGAAAAATGGGGAAATGCAGTCATTACCGCCTTATTATATTCTTCATATAATTCATTTGCAACTTTATCTCCACTTTCAATTAATTCAGCTGAATTTCTAATCCATTTATACAACCATTCAATTGTATGTTCTTCAAAAATTTCATCGTTTAACCCGGGGCCGATTAATTTTTTTTCTTCTGGACCTAAATAATGGCAAGAGGCACAATTTGCTTTGTATAAACTTTCTCCAAGTGCAATATCCTGAGAATACAGAAAAGTTGATAGACAAGTAGTAAATAGAAAAACTACAATAACATTCTTAACAAAAGATGATAAAAGAGAATTCATCGTTTCTATTTAATTATGCATAATTAACAATTGTTTGACTGAAGCAAATATATAATATATTTACCACCCACCTCATATTAAAAGTAATTATTTTCACACATAAATATAATTTAGAATGAATCAAAATAACACTTAGAGTAAAAGGTTTAGTTCAAAGGCTGATTATCAGAAAGTTATGTGAATTATACATAGATTGTAAATAAATTATTCTAAATTTATTTATAAAAAATATCCCTGTGAATTATAAAAAATTAATTATATCTGGATTTTGTTTATTTAATTCTATTTGCTATTGTCAAGAGAATATACACATCCAATATAATGACACTATTATAGAAAAATTAATAAAAATATCTAGTCAACTCAATGAAGAAGAAAGCATATCTATATATAGTGTTCAACTTCAAGCAAATGAATCACTAGATTTTATTACTAAAATGAAAAATAAATTTATTTCCTTATTCCCCGAAGAGGAAATCATAGAAATCTTTGAACCACCGTACTTTAAAATAAGTACTGGAACATATCTCGATAAAAAAGAAGCTGAGAAACAACTTAGTATAATTAAGAGAAATTTCAATTCTGCATTTGTACTAAAAAGAGAAATAACTATAGATGAATTTAAAAAAATTCAAAAATAAATGAAGTGAATTATTTTTTACTTGTCTCTTCAAATACCTCAACGATATCACCAACTTTAATATCATTAAAATTCTGAATTGTTAATCCACATTCGTATCCTTTCTGAACATCTTTCACATCCTCTTTAAATCTCTTTAAGGAATCTAAAACACCAGAGTATATAACAATTCCATCTCTAATTAAACGAACCTTTGAACTACGAATCACTACACCATCCAAGACATAACAACCAGCTACAACACCTGCCTTGGTTAATTTAAACACATTTCTAATCTCCACATTTCCAAGTATTTTTTCTACTAATTCAGGTTCGTGCATACCCTCTATTGCATCTTTAATAGAGTTAATAGTATCATATATTATGGAGTACAATCTAATATCTATTTTTTCTTTCTCAGCTAATTTTCGAGCTGTTAAAGAAGGTCTAACTTGGAAACCAATAATAATTGCATCCGAGGCAGATGCAAGTAAAACATCGGATTCAGTAATCTGCCCAACACCCTTATGAATAACATTTATCTGTATCTTTTCTGTAGAAAGTTTCAATAAGGAATCTGACAATGCTTCAATTGAACCATCAACATCTCCTTTTAAAATAATATTTAGCTCTTTAAAATCACCTATTGCTAATCTTCTTCCAATCTCATCTAATGTTATATGCTTTTGGGTTCTTACACTTTGCTCTCTCTGTAATTGATCCCGTTTTGCTGCAATGCTTTTAGCTTCCTTCTCATCTTTTCTAACATAGAATACATCACCTGCTTGTGGAGCCCCATTTAAACCTAATAAAACAGCTGGGGTAGATGGAAGAACGTGATTAATTTTATGATCTCTCTCATTAAAAAGAGCTTTGACTTTACCAGTATATCTTCCTGCTAACATAAAATCACCGACTTTTAAAGTTCCTTCTTGAACTAAAACTGTAGTAACATAACCCTTTCCTTTATCAAGAGAAGCTTCTAAAACTGTACCCTTAGCTAATTTCAATGCATCTGCATGCAAATCTAACATATCTGATTCTAATAAAACTTTTTCTAGTAACTGCTCAATACCGAGACCTGTCTTTGCAGACACTTCTTGACTTTGATATTTTCCTCCCCAATCTTCAACAAGGAAATTCATAGCTGATAATTGCTCTTTAATTTTATCTGGATTTGCACCAGGCTTATCAATCTTATTAAAAGCAAAAATAATAGGTACATTAGCAGCTTGTGCATGAGAAATAGCTTCTTTAGTTTGAGGCATAACATCATCATCAACAGCAATAACTACAATAACAACATCAGTAACTTGTGCACCTCGAGCTCGCATAGCAGTAAATGCTTCATGGCCTGGAGTGTCAATAAAAGTGATTTTTCTGTCATTTGACAAAGTAACTTCATATGCAGCAATATGCTGTGTAATTCCTCCTGCTTCACCAGCAATTACATTTGACTTTCTAATATAATCTAAAAGTGATGTTTTTCCATGGTCAACATGACCCATAACTGTAATAATTGGGGCACGAGGTTCTTCTTTTCCACTGCCTTCTTCTTCAATAAATTCTTCTAACTCTGAACTCACAAATTCCACTTTATGGTCAAATTCTTCAGCTACAATAGTCAATGTCTCTGCATCTAATCTTTGATTCATTGTTACCATTATACCTAATTGCATACAACTGGATATAACTTCATTGACACTAACATTCATCATATTAGCAAATTCACTTACAGTAACAAATTCTGTTGCTTTAATAATAGAAGATTCTTCGTCTCTTTTAATCTGATCCTCTAATGCTTTTTCTTTTCTTTCCTCACGTTTTAATCGCCTAATTTTAGAACTTTTTGACTTTCCTTTTGATGTCAACTGCTCCAAGGTCTCTGCAATTTTTTGCTGAACCTCTTGTTCATCTGGCAATGACCTTGATTTTTTGGGTTTTTTAGGTTTCTGATCACCTATAATTCTTTTTCTTTTTTTCTTTTTTGAATCTACATTAGAAGAAGATGCAACTTTTTTGGTGGATTTTTTTTCTGGAAGCTCGATTGTTCCAAGCTTTTTTAATTTTATAGCTGAATCTCCTGTTTTTGTATTAGCTTGAATAATTTCTACATCCTCTTTAATTTTAGAATTAATGGATTTAGCATCAGAATTAGAATCGGCGACTGAAGCAGAATCAGCGACTGAAGCAGAATCAGCGACTGAAGCAGAATCAGCGACTGAATCAATACTAGAATCGGGAACAGGTTCAATCTCAGATTCAGCATTCAACTTAATATCAGATTCGGTATCAGCTTCAGTATCAAATTCAGGTTTAGATGCAATATGCTTATTTTGCATCCCACTATTTTCTAATGTAGAATCTTCAAGTGAATTAATTTTATTATCTGTTTGATTTAAATTTTCCGATTCATTTTCTACTGAAATGGCTTGAGAGTTCTCAATGTTTGTAGTTTCATCAGACTCTCTTTTTTGTCTTTTTGCTTCGAGAACCTCGTCAGATTTTTGTTTTTGATTCACATCAGATTTAAATTCATTAATCAGTGTAGTATACTGTTCATCAGTAATTCGAGCATTGGGAGAAACGGCACCCTCAATAGGGTTTCCAGACTCCTCTAAAAACTCAGACACTCTTTGCCAAGTTATATTTAATTCTGATGCTGCTTTACTTAATCTCATAAAAAATTATTCTTCAAATTCTAATCTTAAAATATTTTGAACTTCGGCAATTGTCTCCTCCTCAAGATCCGTTCTTCTACTTAATTCTTCTACCCCTAGCTCTAAAACAGATTTTGCAGTATCACAACCAATTGATTTAAAAACATCAATAATCCACTCATCAATTTCATCAGAAAATTCAGTTAAAGCCACATCCTCATCTTCATCAATATCACGATAAACATCAATTTCATAACCTGTTAACTGTCCTGCTAATCTAATATTATACCCCCCCTTCCCAATAGCTAATGACACTTGATCTAATTTAAGATACACATCTGCTTTTTTATTTTCATCATCGATTTGAATGGATGTAATTTTAGCAGGGCTGAGCGATCTAGAAATGAATAATTTTAAATTATCAGTATAATTAATTACATCAATATTTTCATTACCTAATTCTCTGACTATACTATGTATCCTAGACCCCTTCATTCCAACACATGCTCCGACAGGATCAATTCTTTCGTCATAAGACTCAACTGCTACCTTAGCTTTCTCACCAGGAATTCTCTTAACATTTTTAATTACAATTAAACCATCTGATATTTCTGGGATTTCTAATTCAAATAATCTTTCCAAAAAGGCAGGTGCAGTTCTAGAAATAACAATTCTTGGTTTTCCTTTATTAAATAAAACTTCCTTAATAACTGCACGAACCGTATCTCCCTTTCTGAAAAAATCTGAAGGAACTTGCTCATCTCTAGGTAAAATTAATTCATTATCATTTTCATCCATTAAAATAATTTCCCTGTGTCTTATATGATGAACATCTCCTGAAATAATTTCATTAACTCTATCTTTATATGATTTGTGAATAATTTCATGATCATGTTCTAAAACTTTTGATATTAAATTTTGTTTTAAAGTTTGTATAGCTCGCCTTCCAAAGTCTTCGATTCTTTTTTCTATAGCACAAATTTCTCCGACTTCAAAATCTGATTCAACTTTTAAAGCATCGGATAAAGCTATTTCAGTATGTTTATCCTCTAATTTAGCATCTTCTACAATGAGTAGGTTGTGGAATATTTGAATATCACCTTTATTAGCATTTACTACAATATCAAAGTTTTCATCTGAACCATATTGTTTTATTAATAATGACCTGAAAGACTGTTCTAAAAGTCCCATCAAAGTAATTCTGTCAATATTCTTGTCATCCTTAAATTCTAAAAAAGATTCAATAATCGCTGCTGTATTCATATTTATAAATTTTATATAAAAAATAAAGGGCATAAGCCCTTTAATAAATAATAATTCAATTTAAAGTCCGACAAATGTAATAAAAATATCGAAGGCACACAATTGTCTTGAGAAAAAGTGTTGTCCGACTAGGGCTCGAACCTAGACTCTTCTGGACCAAAACCAGACGTGTTGCCAGTTACACCATCGGACAATGTGCCAAAATTAATTATTCCAAGTGGAACAAACAAGAAAATAGCTATTGATTAAATTGTTTAATTAACCATTTAAATATTATAATAACTAATATTAATTTTATATATGTATTTTAGTAAAAAAATAAATTAGTAATAAATCGTGTATAAAAATTTATTTGAAAAATTAGCTGGTTATATTGTTTTTTTTATTGCTCTAACTACTTACAGCCTTACAGTTGAACCTACAAACAGCTGGTGGGACTGCGGTGAGTATATCGCAACCGCCTATAAGCTTCAAGTTGGCCACCCTCCAGGTGCCCCTCTTTTTTTACTAGTTGCTAATTTTTTCTCACAATTCGCATTTGGAGATGTTACAAAAGTTGCATTAATGATAAACTATATGTCTGTTTTATGTAGTAGTGCTACAATTTTGCTATTATTTTTAACCACAAAAGCAATACTAGAAAAATTTAAAAGCAACACAAATAGTTTTATAACATCATTAAGTGCAATGGTTGCTTCTTTAGTTTATACATTTTCAGACTCATTTTGGTTTTCCGCAGTTGAAGGTGAAGTTTATGCAATGTCATCTTTTTTTACCGCACTTGTTTTTTGGTCAATTATTAAATGGGAAAAAGAAGTTGACACTAACCCTAAAGCCGACAGATGGTTAGTTTTTATTGCCTATCTAATTGGCTTATCAATTGGTGTTCACTTATTAAGCCTACTAGTTATTCCAGCGATTATCCTAATTTATTATTTTAAAAAATTTCCATTTACCTACAAAGGATTTTTGTTTGCTAATATCTCTTCAATTTTTATTCTAGGATTAATTTATAATATTGTTATTCCTCAATTTGTTAATTTAGCAGGTAAATTCGAAATCTTTTTTGTTAATGAACTGTCATTGCCTTTTAACTCTGGTACAATTTTCTTTTTCTTAATTACAATTGCTACAATTAGCTTTTTATTAATCCGTTCTAAAACTTGGGAGTTTCAATTTTTTTCATTTTCTCCTTATCACTTAAACTCAATAACACTTGGCTTCACTTTCTTGCTAATTGGATATATGTCATTTTTTACACTTATTATTCGATCAAATGCAAATACACCGATTGATGAAAATAGCCCTGAAGATGCAGTGAGTTTATTGTCATATCTAAACAGAGAACAATACGGATCTTCTCCTCTCAGTTATGGCCAATACTTTAATGCTGAGGCAGTAGATTATGCAGATGGAAACCCTGTTTATGTAAAAAGTGTCGAAAGAGAAAAATACATTATATCTGATGATAGAAAAAAATCTATACCTATTTATGAAAAAGAAAAAAGTGGAATTTTCCCTAGAATGTGGAGCCGTGACCAAAGACATATTGAAGCATACAAAGAATGGGCTAACTTAAAAAATATCAATAAGAAACCTTCTTTTATTGAAAATATAAGGTTTTTCATATCATATCAAATAAATCACATGTACTTTCGATACTTTATGTGGAATTTTGCTGGCAAACAAAATGACAAACAGGGCCACGGAGAATTAAATAATGGAAACTGGTTAAGCGGATTTAATTTTATTGATGAATTAAGGTTAGGACCCCAATATTCAATGCCAGAGCATTTAAAAAACAATAAAGGAAGAAATACTTATTATTTTTTACCTTTAATACTTGGAATAATTGGATTAATTTTTCACTATAATGCAAATCCAAAAGATACTTGGTCTATTTTTTTATTCTTTTTTTTCACAGGAATAGCAATTGTACTTGAGCTTAATCAAACCCCCTATCAACCTAGAGAAAGAGATTATGCATATGTTGGGTCTTTTTATGCCTTTTCCGTATGGATTGGAATCGGAGTATATGCGATATATAGCTCTCTAAATAAATATATAAAAAACGCTAAGGCAACTTCAATTATTACTACACTCACCCTATTTATTCCTACATTAATGCTGTCACAAGGCTGGGATGACCATAATCGATCAAACAGATACACGGCTACAGAATTTGCAAAAAATTATTTAAAATCTTGTGAACCAAATGCAATTTTATTTACAATGGGTGATAATGACACATTTCCTTTATGGTATGTACAGGAAGTTGAAAATTATAGAACTGATGTGCGAATAGTCAACCTAAGCTTATTAAATACAGATTGGTATATCGACCAAATGAAAAGAGATGCCTACGATGGGAAAGCTGTACCATTTAGCCTAACAAGAAATCAATATAAACAAGGGACACGAGATGTCGCTATATATATGGATTATGGAAGGAGTGAACAATATCTTGAATTAACAGACTTCAATAGATGGATAAAAAGTGATCGATCAGAAACTAAAATTAATATTGGGAAAGATTATGATTTCTATTATACAAAAAATATAAAAATACCTGTCAACAAAGAAAATGTTATAAAAAATAATCTAGTACATCCAAAAGATTATCATTTAATTTTAGATACATTAAAAATCAATTTAAATACAAGCCAATTAGAGAAAAAAGATATTATGATATTAGATATGATTGAAACTAATAATTGGGAGCGGCCTATTTATTTTGCTATTACAATAGGAAGTGCTGGTAGATCATTTCTTTATTTAGATAAATATTTTCAATTAGACGGTATGGTCTATAAATTACTACCTATTGAGAACACAATTAATAAGACAGGTGATATAGCAAGGGTAAATTCTGATATTTTACTACCCATGTTAATGGAAAAATATAATTGGGGGAATCTTAATCAAGATATTTATTTAGACGAAACTAATATTCGAATGACTATGAATTTTCGCAACAATTTCAGTCGTTTAGCACAGCAATTAATTATTGAAGAAAAATATACACAAGCAGAAGAAGTTCTTGATAAATGTATGGAAATTATGCCTGGTGATAAAGTCCCATTAAATTATTTTATTCACCCTATAATTGAAAGCTACTATCAAATTGAAGCCAATAAAAAAGCTGAAACAATACTTACTGAACTATATAATATTTATAAATCAGAACTAGAATACTTTTTTAGTTTCCCCTCTGATAAAATCACTGGTGTTCAAACTGAATTAATTAAAAATCTGCAATTTTATAATAATCTAGTTATTATCAGCGACGACAATAATCACCCAGAGAAAAGAAAAATTCAACAAGATTTTCAAAGATTCTACCAAAACTTTTTATCATTGTAACTAGTGCTTTCTTTTAAGAATTGAATTAAGAAATTCAATAAAATATTTTTCTTTTTTCTCTTGAAATTTAATAGTGGACAATAAATTCAATATATTTTGATGCAGATTATTGATTGTTGATTCTACATGCTTTTTAATATTTAAATCATCATATAATGAAATTACCTCATCTAATTTCATTGAATTATCAGAATTATAAACTGCCTTTAACTTATTTTTCATTACTACATTTGCTTTATTTAATGCAGAAACATATAAAAATGTTTTTTTCTTCTCTAAAATATCCCCTCCTATTTTTTTTCCGACAGCTAACTCTTTTCCATATAAATCTAAATAATCATCCTGAATTTGAAACAACTGTCCTAAAGAAGAACCTACCTGCTCCATAATTTTCACATCTTTATTGGAAATATTTAATATAGTACACGGAACCAGCAAACAAAACTTAATTAATGCTCCTGTTTTTAATTCAATCATATTTAAATAATCATCCATTTTTATAGTTAATTTAAATTGAAAATCT
>PAWM01000006.1 GCA_002714185.1 Flavobacteriales bacterium
GAAGAATCTGAACAACCATAACATCCTTCAAAAACTAAACATTCAGTTGGAATAGTTGCATCTGGATCATAATCACAAGCATTTGGATTCATACAACCTTCGCAAGATTCATACTCACAAACTCCAAGTGGCATTTCCATTGTAGCTAATTCATTATAGTTACATGCAAATTCTTGCATACAACCCCAACACGAGTAATCACAAGATTCATCATCTACTGTAATGTCAACACCTCCCCAATTACAAGCATCAGAATCAATACACCCTATACAAGTATAATCACATCCATTATCAAATGTAGCTGTTTCATCATAGTTACATGCTCCGTCGTCCATACAACCCCAACAAGAGTAATCACAAGCACCCTCTAGTATTGCAGTTGGATCATAATCACATGCATCTACATCTAAACATCCCGTACATGAATCAAAGTCACATTCTCCAGAAATTGTAGCATCCATATCATAATCACATGCAGTCTCATCCATACATCCTGTACAAGATGCATATTCACAATCACCATTTGGAATTGTAGCATTTGGGTTGAAATTACATGCTATATCATGCATACAACCAGCACATGCTCCGTAATCACATGACTCATTATTTGCTGTATTCACGTCACCATCTACAGGATTACCATCTCCGTCAAATCCCTCATTATAATTACAAGCTTGTTCCACAGTACATCCATAAACAATTAGGTCACCACAACAATCTGGAATACCATCACCATCTTCATCAGAACATAAAACATTTGCAGTAGGATCAAAATTACTATATAAACTTGCAGCAGTAAATGCATCTAAGTCATTACAACCTACAATAATTAAATCTCCACACATATCTTGATTATGCTGTGTAGCATTTGGGTTATATAACATATATGCAGGATCCGTACAACCTACACATTCTTCATATTCACAATTATCTGCTGGGATTGTGTAATCTGCAGAGTAGTTACATGCTGTTTCATCCATACACCCTTCACAAGTTGTATAATCACAGTCATCTCCTTCTAATGCAAAAACAGGATTCGCAAGATAATCACAAGCTAAAGGATCAATACATCCAGTACATGATTCGTTGTCATTATCTGGATTGTCATCACATACGCCACATTCATCTTCAGTTGCAAGACCGTCAATAACACCATTACAATCTAAACATGCATAATCACATGAGTCATCTGCATATATATAATCTGCAGAATAATTACATGCTGTTTCATCCATACAACCTGTACAAGATGCAGTTTCACATGAACCATCATCGATAGTAGCAGTTGCACTATAGTTACAAGCCATCTCATCCATACATCCCGAGCATGAAGTCCAGTCACAAGATTCAGGAATAGTACAATCTATTGCATTACCTTCAAGATCAAAACATAAATTATAATCACATGCAGTTGGATTCATACATCCTTGACATGTTTCATAATCACATACTTGATCACCTTCAACTGCTTGTTGAGTCGCTTCCGGATTATAGTTACATGCGAATGTATCCATACAACCAATACAAGAGAAATCACACACAATCCATGGTGCTTCATCACCTTCAAAAGGCATATCAGTATAGTCTTCTACAGCAGTTGGATCAAAATTACATGCACTTTCATCCATACAACCTATGTCACATGTACTATAATCACAGCCATTGTTTTCTGTAGCTGTTTCATCATAGTTACAAGCCATCTCATCCATACAACCAATGCATTCAAAATCACATTCACCACCAGAAATAGTAGCTAAAGGGTTATGATTACATGCTGTTTCATCAAGACAACCTATACATGTGTAATCACAGGCACCTGAGTCTTCAGTTGCCCATGGACAAAAGTTACATGCTTGTTGTCCTGGGTATGGAGACCATTCTTGGTTTCCATCATCCATACAACCAACACCACCAGTTTGAGCGAAAGAAGTAAAACCTACAAACATCGCAAGTAGAAAAAGGTATATTTTTTTCATAATAATAGTATTTAAATTTAAATTTTTACTTTAAAATAGAATAACACATCCGTGAGCACAGTAAGCGCAACAGAGGTGATACTATATTTTTATGCAAATATATAGCTTAATAGTATAAATGGAGATTTTTTTAGGTTTTTTTTTGATGTTTTGACTCAGAAGTTATGAACTATAAGTAGTTAATAACCAGCCAAGAATTGATATAATTAGTGCGGTCTGGACGGGACTCGAACCCGCGACCCCCTGCGTGACAGGCAGGTATTCTAACCAACTGAACTACCAGACCGAACAAATTAGAAATGCAAATATATATTAAAATACATTTTTTACAAATTACTTACGGAGATTAATTACATAATCAACAGCTAATCTATAACTATCCAAACCAAAACCAACAATCGACCCAAGACAAAAAGAACTAAATAACGACCGCCTTCTAAATGATTCTCTAGCATAAATATTAGAAATATGCACTTCTATTACTGGGGTATTTATTGCCTCAATACAATCTGCAATAGCAACGGAAGAGTGTGTGTACCCTCCACCATTTAAAATAATATAATCATAAGAACAGTCAACTTCTTGTAATTTATCAATTAATTCTCCCTCAATATTTGATTGATAAAAAGATAAATTAACTGACTTGTAATGTTCTTTTAAGAATAAAAAGAATTTATCAAAAGAAACATCACCATATACATTTTGATTTCTTGAACCAAGTAAATTTAAATTAGGACCATTGATAATAATTATCTTCATTATGTATAAATTTATAACAATGAATATACATAAAATGAATTGGAAAATAATTTTAAACAATTACAATAACTATATTACAATAGAAAGGAATTTATCAAAGAACAGCATTGAATCTTACTTGCGAGACCTAAATCAATTTTCTAAATTTAATAGTAATAAAAATCCACTACTAATTACAAGAAAAGATATTCTCGAATTTATTGACCATATTAACGAATATGAAATCAGTGCAAGATCACAAGCTCGAATATTATCAAGCATAAGAAGCTTTTATAATTTTTTAATTTTTGAAAACAAAATAAATAAAGATCCCTGCAAATATATTCACACTCCAAAAATTGGGACAAAAATACCTGTAACACTCTCTGTAAGAGAAGTAGATAGTATTATAAATTCAATTGACTTAAGTCAAAGTCAGGGAGAAAGAAATAGAGCAATTATTGAATGTCTTTATTCCTGTGGAATTAGAGTATCTGAGCTTATACAAATACAGATATCGAATATATTGTTCCAAGACAACATAATTCAAGTGATTGGAAAAGGAAATCAACAAAGAATTGTTCCGCTTAGTAAAGTGCTAAAAAAATATCTGAAAAATTACATCAACTTCATTCGTTCAAAGCAGAAAATTAAAAAAAATGAAGTAGATACTCTTTTTTTAAACAGAAATGGAGGGAAATTGTCAAGGGTAATGATATTTAATATTGTTAAGCAATTTTCAAGAGCAGCTGGAATCCAAAAAAAAGTAAGTCCACATACATTTAGACACTCTTTTGCAACTCACTTAGTGGAAGGAGGTGCAGACCTAAGAGTAGTACAAGAAATGCTGGGGCACGCAAATATTACAACTACAGAAATATATACTCATCTAAACACTGATTATCTTAGGCAAGAGATAATTAATTATCACCCTCGGTCATAAGTGGCTCAATAATATCTTTAACCACTTGAGAAACATGCCTAATTGAGTGAACACCCTCCAATGATGGCCCTGCACACCACACTGACTTATAAGTTGCTTGGAATGCAGATTTTTCAAACATCTTAGTACCAATAAACCACCTCAACATTTTGAAGTATTTTTTCAACCATTTATTGCGAAATAAAAATCGCTCTAACCAATTAGCATTAAGATTAATACTTTTTACATAGGGGGTATTAATAATAGTACATTTTGAACCACTAATTCTATCAGTTACCACAATATCATTTGCATCGTAATCAACAATTGCCTGCTTATAATCAAGAGAAACATCTGACTCATGAGTAGCTATAAATGGAGTGCCTATTGAAACACCAGCTGCTCCTAAATCTAAAATTTTTTTTAACTGGAAACCGTCAGACACCCCACCAGCAGAAATAACAGGAATCTTACAATTACTGACTAATAGTGGAATTAATTCTTCAGGAGACATAGGGCCGAGATGGCCGCCAGCACGATTATTTACAGCAATTACAGCATCTGCACCCAATAGTTCAACTTTTTTAGCATATTCTAAATTAACAACATCACAAAAAACCTTAATACCCTTAGGTTTACATGCATCAATAATTCGCTTGGGATTACCTAAAGAGGTAATAATATATTCTACATTCGTCTCAATACAAACATTTAATTGATTATCAATTTTAGAATTAAACTTATTAACTATTAAATTAATTCCCAAAGGACCATTAGTATCTTTTTTAAAATCTAAAATTGCATTTCGAAGATCTTCACAGCTCCTATAGTTCATGGCAGGAATACAACCTGTGATTCCAGCACTAGATGCTGCAATGGCCATTTTAACATTAGAAACAAGAAACATTGGGGCTTGAATAATTGGAAAATCTATACTTAGCATTTCTGTCAATGCTGTACTTAGTGGACTTTGATGATTTTTCATTTTCGATAATTAAGGTGGTTTTTTGTAACCCAATATTTAAAAGCTAAAATGAAAAATTGAAATTTATTAAACTTTCGCATATCTTTTCCAAGTAGAGAGGGTAGAAAAAACTTATTAAAATATGAGAGTATTAAAAAAAACAATCTCCAAAAAAAATTCATAGCCAAAAAAAATTAAATTTACACCTAATTTAATAATTTATATTTAAAAATATGGAGACTCTAGTAGATTCACTTAAAGATATGTTTATGCAAATAGAGAATCCAATACTACAAGCTCTTGTTGGCGGGTTATTTACTTGGGGACTTACAGCAGTGGGAGCTAGCCTAGTCTTTTTTTTCAAATCTACAAATAGAAAAACTCTTGACATGTGCCTAGGATTTACAGGAGGAGTTATGATTGCTGCTAGTTTTTGGTCATTACTATCACCAGCAATCTCAGCAGTTGAAGTACAAAGAGATTTAGGCATAACCAATCTACCCATATGGTTTGCTCCGGCAATAGGCTTTTTATTGGGAGCTATGTTTTTATATTTCCTAGATAAAAATATTCCCCACTTGCATTTGTTTGAAAAAGTAGAAAAAGCAGAAGGACCTAAAACAGATTTAAAAAAAACAGAACTACTTGTTCTCGCAATTGCACTACATAATATACCTGAAGGACTAGCAGTGGGTGTTGCTTTTGGTGCATTAGCCCATGGTATGGATATTGGGATTGAATTGGGAAGTGCAATTGCATTAGCTATTGGAATGGGTATACAAAATGCACCTGAGGGATTTGCTGTTTCAATGCCACTAAGAAGACATGGCTTAAGTAAATTCAAATCTTGGCAATGGGGCCAGTTATCTGCAATTGTTGAACCAATCTTTGCTATGATTGGAGCAGCTATTGTTATGTCTGTATACCCTATACTACCCTATGCATTAGCTTTTTCTGCAGGAGCAATGATTTTTATAGTGGTTGAAGAAGTTATACCAGAGAGTCAAAGTGGAGGAAATACTGACTTAGCTACCATGGGACTGATTGCGGGATTTATTGTCATGATGATATTAGATGTTTCACTGGGTGGATGATATGAAAAATGAAAATAAACATATCATTACACAGAACAAAAAAGCTTCATTTTCATACACATTATCTGATTTTTTTATATGCGGCATACAACTTCAAGGCTCAGAAATAAAATCAATAAGACTTAAACAAGTAAATATTAGTGAATCATTTTGTATTGTCAATAAAAATGAGATCTATATTAAAAACATGGACATTGAAAAATATAAATTTTGCTGTCAAGAAAATTATAAAGCAAAAAGAGAAAGAAAATTATTATTAAATAAAAATGAAATAAGAAAAATTAAAAAAAGCCTAGATGAAAAGGGTATGACAATAATACCAACTAAATTATTAATAAATCAAAAAGGCTTTGCTAAAATTGAAATTGCAATAGGAAAGGGAAAAAAAACATATGACAAAAGACAATCTCTAAAAGCAAAAGATGCAAAACTTGAAATTGAAAAACAAAAAAGAATTAAATAATTTTTAAAAAAAAAGGGAGAATAAATCCTCCCTATTTTAAAAATAAATTGAGTAGCGATTAGAAATAAAAATTTATCTTCAATGTTGTACTGTTAGCATTACTACCTATATTAAAATAGGTTTTATTATTATTTAAATTTAAATTACATCCATAATGATATTCTGCACCAATTGCGATTTTAGCAATTATAAAATATTCACAACCGATAAAAGCTGAAAAACTCATATTCATATTATATGTGTCTTCGTAAATAGATGTTGGTATTGACAATAAGTCAGCCGAATCGAAAGTATCTCCAACACCTATAAAACCAGTATATCCATACATACCTTGTAATCTAGTATTTCCTTTTCTACGTTCAACACCATAACCTAAACCAATATTCCATGTCTCTTCATGCATATCAAAATCAGCTCCAGCAATATATCTAATTGCTCTATCGTGACTAGTAAATTTCTTCATATAAAAATAAAGATCATCGCCAAAAGAAGGCATCGTGGTAGAAAGGCTACTAGATTGATCAGTAAATACAGATGAGATAAAATTAATTATTGGATGAGCTGTGGTCCCCACAGACCAATCACCAATTTCGGGCAAAATTGACTCTCCTTTATTTGTAATTAAATCTTGGGAAGATAGACTTAAGCACATAAAAAAAAGTAGAGGTAAGATAAAATCTTTCATAGGATGAAAAAATAATTTAAAACAAAATTGACAAAAAAACACATTGGATATACCATTAACTATCTTTTATACAAACATTATTTTGTTAATATGTTATAACTAAACTAGTAATAATGATAAAAAAAAAAGGGCCAAAAAATGGCCCTTTTCTTATCAATTTATTGAGTATTAAAGATTAAATCTTAAACCCCATGCAAGATGTGGGTTAAAATCATTAATATCTGATACTACAACCATTGGTTCAAATTGAAGTTTCCAAATACCTAATGATTTAGTCCAACCCGCAGCTACACCTACTGTGTATTCATTATCAGCATCAGTTGCATTAGTATTTGCTTCAATAAACATATTATCACAGAATCCTGTGTAATATCTCGCACCTACTGTAAAGTTATCCCAGTCATCCATTCCAAATGATACCATAATATCATCAGTCATGAACCATCCAAGATTAGCCTCCGTATTCATCGGAGTTCTTAAGTCAAGGTTCGTTACATTGAACGACATTTGACCAAATGTAATAGCACTAAACATAAGTGCAAAAGCAATAATTAAATTTCTCATAATTAAATTTTTTTATGATTAATGGGACAAATATAATGTTCATTTGTATTGAGAAAAAAAAACTGACAGCCTTTTCTACTAACAAACGAATGTTAAAAAACATAGCAATAACATAAAAATACATCTGTTATTGCTTATCTCTAAGAAGAGGCACAAATTGGAAATTTTCATATTCATTTTTTTTAATATTTCCTTCTTTATCTTTGAAAAAATGGGTCATCACTTGTTTTTTAAAGCCAATTGGAATAACCATTTGCCCACCTATTTTTAGCTGATCAAGCAAAGAAATAGGTAGATCTGCAGCACCACAAGTAACCAAAATTTTATCAAAAGGAGCCTCCTGACTTAAACCTAAATAACCGTCACCATAAAATAAATTTGTATGATAATTTAATTTTTTTAGTAAATTTTTTGCTTTTTTATGTAATTCTTTATGTCTTTCAATCGAATATACCTTTGCACCTATTTCAGCTAAAATTGCTGTTTGATAACCAGAGCCGGTACCTATTTCAAGTACTTTTTCTCCAGGCTGTATGTCAATTAATTGTGTTTGAAATGCAACAGTATACAAACTTGATATGGTTTGATTACTACCAATAGGAAATGCTTTATCTTGATAGGCAAATTCTAAAAAAGAAGAATCTAAAAATAAATGACGAGGCACATTCAAAAATGCATTTAAGACTAGATTATTAGAGATATTTTTTGCTGACTTAAGATATTTTACCATATTACGCCTCAAGCCTTTATGTCGAAAGTCATCAATCATATAAAATTTTACAATAGTTTTAATTTTAACAAACATAAAAATAAACTAATTTTGGTCAAATATTAAGAATTACTTATAATGAATATTGGAATTTTTGGAGTCGGTAGTTTTGGAGAAAAGCACATAAAAGTCATTCAAGACATAAATCAATTTAACATTATTGGTTTTTATGACCCTGACAAAAAAAAATCAACAGAAATTTCAAATAAATATCAACTAACATCTTTTGAATCCCCAATAGAATTAATCAACCACTGTAATGCAATTGATGTTGTAAGCAACACCTCATCACATTATAAAATTATAGAGAAATGCATAGAACTCAACAAGAATATCTTTATTGAAAAACCAATATGCTCTTCACAAACTGAACTAAATAATATAATTAATAAGACTCAAAACTACCAACCTATTATTCAAGTAGGACATATCGAAAGATATAACCCAGCGATTAAAGACGGGTTTTCTCATTTCAATAACATCCAATCAATATCCTCAAAAAGGACTGGCTCACTAAATAAAAGGAATCAAAACACCTCAATTACATTGGACTTAATGATTCATGACATAGATTTAGTCATTAGCAATGTGAAGTCTAAAATAATTAACATAAATGCCTTAGGAAAAAATAAAATAAATAACTTATGCAACCATGTAACATGTGAAATAATATTTGAAAATGGTATTGTGGCTAAATTAACTGCAGTTAGGGATAATAATATGGAAAATGAAAGGAAATTCACCATAAACTTACCAGAGCAAAAAATTGAGATTGATTTATTACATAAAGAAAAAAATCACATTTACAACGATAAAATTAAAACACATATTTATAAAAAAAACACTAACTTATTAGAATTAGAATTTTTGGAATTCTATAACTGTATAAAAAACAATAAACAACCTATAGTCGGACCCAATGAAGCTTGTGCTGCAGTAAATATTGCACTAGAAATTGATAAATTAATAAATTAATAAATGCAAAAGACCTTTATAATTACATCTATATTATTATTATCATTTATTAATTTAAAATGTAGCGATAATTTGAATGCAGACATTCCCTCATACATAGAGATTGAAGAATTTAATTACAATGGAAATACTAATAGTACAATTCCTCATGATCAAACATACAACTCAGTAAATATTACTGATGCATGGGTAACCATGAATGGACAAATAATAGGTGTTTTTGAAATACCTTGTAAAATCCCCATACTCGGTGACGGAATATACAATTTCAATATTTCTCCAGGAATTAAGGCAAATGGAATTGCTGGAAATAGAATTAAATACCCATTTTACGAAATATATCAATCAGAAATTGAAATCAGCAATAATTTAGTTTCAAAAATTCATCCAACCACACAATATAAAACCAATACACAGATTATTTATGAAAATGAGGGTGGATTTGAGATGATAGCTGAGGGGAGTATTTTGGAAGCTACTACCATTAGTGACACAGTGCATGTAATTCAGGAGGATGTAGTGTTCCAAGGAAACAAAAGCTTAGCAATATACTTAGACAGTACAAATACATATTTTGACATTAGAACTATCGATGAGCTAGAATTATCTCAAAATACATTTTTAGAATTAAATTTTAAATCTAACATCAGCTTTAATATTGGAATAATTATTACCAATGATTTAGATATCTTGCAAAGATATGAACTGATACAACTATATGCCTCTGATGATTGGAAAAAAATATATTTAGACCTAGCCCCGTTAATTAGCTTAGGAAATAATTCGTCAAAATATAAAATTTATTTTGACGGACAATACAGTAACACAGAAATAGAAAATGCTGTATATATAGATAACCTGAAATTAGTTTATAATCAATGAATACAGAACGATTAAAAAGAATCTTATCTGATTTAACATCTGCCTCCATTGCATGGGTTTTGTTTTTTTACTATAGAAAAACAAAAATTGAAAATTATAATTTTGAAATATCTGAAACTCTAATTTATGGAGTAATCGGAGTAAGTTTATTTTGGCTAATTATCTATTTACTCTCTGGTAATTATGAAGATGTAAAAAGAGTTTCCAGGATTAATGAATTGTATAGAACTTTTATCCAAACAATCATTGGATGTTTATTGATTTTTTTCTTTTTAATAATTGATGATATTGAAAATTATAAAAATTACACATTTTACTATCAAGCAATTTTTGTACTAACATCATTTCATTTTCTCATAACATTTTTTACAAGATTTATAATTACCAGTTCGATGGTAAGAAAAATCCAAAGTAATCAAATTGCTTTTAACACCATTTTAATTGGAGATGAAAAGTCAATAGCTGAAACATATCAATTACTAAATAGTTTATCTAGATCAACTGGAAATAAAGTCATTGGATATATTAATTCTGAAGATAATCAAGAAATAAATAATTCTGAATTAGAAAACTTAGGCAATATACAACAACTAGAAAAAATAATTAAAAAAAACAAGATTGAAGAAGCTATAATATCTTGCAATAAAAAAAATACTAAAAATTTAACTGAGATCATAAACACATTAATCTATCATAATATAATAACTAAAGTAACACCTAGCATGGTAGATGTATTAGCAGGCAAAGTCAAAATGCAATCACTATTTAATGTTTCTTTAATTGAGATTCAGCAAATTAAAATGACAATTTTTCAATCATTTATAAAAAGAACAATAGACATAGTATTTTCAATGTGTGCATTAATTATACTCTGCCCTTTTCTCATCATAATTTCGATAATAATTAAATATGGCTCAAGCGGTCCTATATTTTACTATCAAAAGCGACTAGGATTAAATCGTAAGACATTTAACATTATTAAATTTAGATCTATGTATGTGAATGCTGAGAAAGATAAACCTTTATTATCAAGTAAAGGAGATACTCGAATTACATCGTGGGGGAAAATAATGAGGAAATATCGTTTAGATGAATTACCTCAATTTTATAATGTTTTAATAGGAGAAATGTCAATCATTGGACCCCGACCTGAAAGAGAATTTTTTGCAAAAAAAATATTATTAAAAGCTCCTCATTATAAATTAATTTACAAACTAAAGCCAGGAATCACATCATGGGGAATGGTGAAATTTGGATACGCTGAAAATATTGATGAAATGATATCAAGATTAAGATATGACATAATTTACTTAGAAAACCTTTCACTATTTAATGATTTTAAAGTATTTATATTAACAATTTTAATTGTTTTACAAGGAAGAGGTAAGTAATTAAATTCGATGGATTTCTTACTAAGAAATTACATTTTATATTTAAATTTGATATTATATAACTTAAAAAGTATCTATGAAAAAAATATCTGTAATTGGAGCTGGTACAATGGGGAATGGAATTGCTCATTGTTTTGCACAAAAAGAATTTGAAGTTGCACTTGTTGATTTATCTATTGAAAACCTAAACAATGCTAAAACTACTATTTCCAAAAATTTAGATAGAATGATTAAAAAAGAAATTATTAATCTTCAACAAAAAGAATTAATAATATCTAGAATATCTTTCCAAACAGAACTCAATGATTTTGTTAAGAATAGTGATTTAATCATAGAAGCGGTAACGGAATCAAAAAATGTAAAAATTCAAATTTTTAAAGAATTAGACCATCTATGCAAACCAGAAACTATTTTAGCAAGTAATACATCTTCAATATCAATAAATGACATAGCAAAGGCTACCAATAGACAAAACAATGTAATCGGCATGCATTTTATGAACCCTGTCCCAATCATGAAGCTTATTGAAGTCATTAAAACAAACCAGACAAGCGAAAATACTATAAATAAGATTATGCAGCTTTCAACTTTTCTAGAAAAAAAACCTGTTCTCGTAAATGATTTTCCTGGATTTGTTGCTAATAGAATTCTTCTACCTATGATTAATGAGGCGATTCAAACACTAGAAGATCAAGTCTCAGGTGTTAGTGAAATTGACACCGTTATGATGCTAGGTATGTCACATCCAATGGGACCCTTACAATTAGCTGATTTTATTGGCCTTGATGTATGCCTATCTATTTTAGAAGTATTACACGATGGCTTAAAACATGATAAATATAAACCGAACAGGTTATTAATTGAGATGGTTGAAGATGGAGAACTAGGTGTAAAAAGTAAACAGGGTTTTTATAACTATGAAAATGGAATAAAAAATAAAATTGTAAACAAACGATTTACATAAATTTAATTACCAAATTCCTGATTAAGAATTTTATCAATATAAAAATCCTACACATTATCACTAGGACTGAATATTATTTTTAAATCACCATCGTAAATTTTTGAAATTTTGTACCATAAAAATGCTTGTAAACCTCCTCGATACTGATAAATCAAATCATATACAGTAGTATCAAACTCTCGGTAAACTAGTTTTGACAAAATCACTCCCTCCTTACGAGTTAAATTTGATATACTTGTACTGAATTGATTAATAATTTTCTTTTGTACTTTTCTAGTGTATCGGCGAGTAAACTTTTTCTTATCTAAACTTTCAATAACCATATCTGCATCATTCAATATTTTCTGAATAGAATCAAGAAAAGGATAAACTTTTAAAACACGATATCTTAAAAGATAATAATTAACTTTTGAATCAATATTAAATCTAGATGATGCTATAGTAACCTCATTTAAGATAATATTTTTAATACTATCACAATTAGAAATCTCATTATTGTTTTGAGGAAAAATTAATAATAAATTTACTATCCAAATTATCAGTGTATATTTAAATGATGAAAAAAACAACATATATAAATATAATTCATTTAATAAATTCTCTATTTCCATGCATCAAACAATAATCGAAAAAAGTAATAAAATAGTTTTAGAAGAAGAAAGTCACTCATATCATTTATTAGATTCTGATATAGAATTTAAAAGTGTCACGGAATTTATTAATATGTTTTTCAATCCATTTAATGAACAAAAGATATCAAAAAAATTAAGCGGAACTGGAAAATACATAAACATGTCTCCTCAAGATATCATCAAGGATTGGGAGCTAAGAAGGTTAAGAGGTACTTTGGTACATAAAGAAATTGAAGATTTTATTAACAACAAGTTTAAAATCACTGACAGACAAAAACTAGACCTAAAGTCACAACAAGGAATTAATTTTTTAAATAAAAAATGTATTAATAAACACAATTATTTATTTTCAGAAGTAAGAATTTATTCAGAACAATTGAAACTTGCTGGTACAATTGATTTAATGCTATATAGTAAGCAAAGAAATCGCATATACTTAATTGACTGGAAAACAAATGTGGAAATAAAAAAGAAAGGATATAAAAAAGGAACTCATGCTGCCACTAGCATAATCGAAGATTGTAGTTTTAATAAATATAACCTTCAATTAACATTGTATCAATATATACTGGAAAAATATTATAATTCAAAAGTAGATGGCACATATATTGTACATCTAACAAACTTAGATTATAACATTATAAAATGTGAGTATCAAAAAGAAACTATAGAAAAAATGCTAGAGTCAGTATAAACTAATTCTTAAAAAGAGTCTAAATATTATTTTAATTTTAAAATATGAAATCAACTAATCAAAAAGCAGAAGATTCTGCATTTATCAATCGACTAACAAACGACATAGAACTATTAAAGAGATTGATATCTGAAAATATTTTAGAAAACCATAATAGAATAGGTGCTGAACAAGAATTTTGCTTGATTAATGAAAACTTTCGTCCAAACCCTATTAATGAAGAAATAGTAAAAAAAGTTAAAAACCATGGATTTGTGACAGAAATTGCAAAATTTAATATGGAATTAAATATTGACCCTATTGACTTAGGCAGCAATGCCCTTTCTAAAATGGAAAAAGTATTAATTGAAAAAATGAATATAGTAACAAAGATTGCTAACAAACATAATGCAGACACAATACTTACAGGGATACTTCCTACAGTCAGGAAATATGACTTGAGATTTAATAATATTACAAATAACCAAAGATATTTTGATTTATGTAATGCTATTAGCCAATCCAGAGGAGAAAAATATAAAATAGGAATTTCTGGCCTTGATGAGTTAATATTTCAGCACGATTCTCCTTTAATAGAAGGATGTAATACGGGTTTTCAATTTCACTTACAAATAGACCCAAAAATTTTTCATCAAATGTATAATTTTGCACAACTTATTGCCGCACCAGTACTAGCAACCAGTGTGAATTCACCAATGTTATTTGGGAAGCGATTATGGAATGAAACTAGAATAGCAGTATTTCAACAAGCAACTGATACAAGAATTATTGGAAATTATCACCTTGAAAGCCTACCTAGAGTTACATTTGGAAATAATTGGTTAAAAAAATCATTAATTGAAATTTTCAAAGAAGATATTACAAGATATAAAATACTACTTAAGTCACTGAGTCAAAAAAAACATAAAAAAGAAAATCCAAATTTACCTGAACTAAGTGCATTAACTTTACATAATTCCACTGTATATCGATGGAACCGACCTTGTTACGGTATTTATAATAAAAAGCCTAGTATTCGTATAGAAAATCGTATGCTACCCTCAGGCCCTACAATTGTAGATGAAATTGCTAATTCTACATTTTGGCTAGGTCTACTTATTTTTTATAAAAATAGTAATATCAATGAAATTAGTGATGTTATGAAATTTGATGATGCTAGAATAAATTTTTACTCTGCTGCTCAACAAGGTATTGATGCAACATTTAAATGGTTTCATGGAAAAAGAATAGAAGCTAGAAAACTGATATTAAATGAATTAATACCAAAAGCTGCAATAGGACTATCTAGTATAAATATTAAATCTAAGGATATTGAAAAGTACTTAAATATAATAAAAGAAAGGACTACTACAAGAAGAAATGGGTCAAGATGGATTATTGACTCGTATGACACACTAAGCAATAAATTTTCAAAACAAAATTCATTAACTACAATTACAGCTGAAATAATAAGAAATCAAAAAAACAACCAACCAGTACATACTTGGGACATTCCTCAAAATAGTGTCGTTATTAATAATCCATCTCAATTATTAATTGAAGAATGCATGGAAAGAGATATAAACTCAATCAATGAAAATGATGTATTTAATTTAGCTGTCCAAATAAATAATTGGACTCAAAAAAATTATATGGTAGTTGTCAACAATAAAGGAAATATCACAGGAATTTTAAATCAAGAAGTATTTAGCAATGTTGATTACATTAATAAAAGGAAAGATATTGTAATCAAAGAAATAATGAAAAAAAGACCTTTAACTATCAGTCCTTCGTCAAATATTGCACATGCTTTGGAGATAATGAATCATAAAAAAGTGGGGTTTTTGCCTGTAGTGGAAGATAAATTATTTATTGGTATTGTACAAAAGAAAAAATTAACTCAATATGAAATTAATACAAATAATAAAACCAATACTAATTTAATAAATCAATTTGAAAGAGTTATTGGCAACTATCATAGTAATAATGATAAAACAATAATTTTTATTGGTGCTTTACATGGAAATGAAAACTCAGGTGTTTTGGCTCTCGAAAAATTCTTTCAAGAACTCAAGAACTCAAATATTAATTTAACTGGAACTGTTATTGGATTAATAGGTAATATTAATGCATTAAAAAATAATCAAAGATATATAGAAGAAGATATGAATAGAATGTGGACAAACAAAAAAATAAAATCTTCATCCAATAGAAATAATATCGACAGACAAGAAATGCTATTACTGAAGGATCTTATTGATAAAATAATTACACTTAAAAAGAAAAAAAATATTACAATTATTGATTTACATAACACATCTTCTCCAAATGGAGTATTTACTATAGTAAATAATAAAAAAGAAAAAAATCTTGCAGCATTTTTAAATATTCCGACAATAAATAACTTACTTAATAGAGTCAAAGGTTCTTTAGCTGAGTATTATAGTGCAGAAAATGTAAATAGCATAGTTTTTGAGGGAGGTTCAATTGGAGATCCAGCTTCAATAAATAATCATGAAGTTGGGATATGGAAAATGTTAGAAAAAAGATGATTTATTGATGAAAAAAACATACCTCAAAGAATTAAAAATAACAACAAAATTATGGTTGAATTCTCAAAAAAAACAAAAGGAAATTATTTTGTAAAGTATATACATAAAATTAAAAAAGAAGATGATTTTATAATGTACCCAAATATGAGAAACTTTGAAAAAATAAAAAAAGGTCAGATTATCGCAAAAAATAATAATTTAGAAGTTGCATCGCCAATAGATGGTTATTTACTTATGCCTCTTTACCAAAAAATAGGAAATGAAGGCTTTTATATTATATGTAAATGAAAGAATTAAAATACCTATTACTGCAAGCAAGAAAAGCAGGTGACCCAATGATTAAACAGGAGTTAAATTGCTTTCAAAAAGCTCTTAAGTGTAGTGAAAAAAATATTAATAGCATAGATTTAATAAGAGATGAGGTCTCTTTATCTTCCTTTGAAAAAGTGGATGCAGTTATAATTGGAGGTAGTGGTGACTATTCTATAGCACATGGTGGAAGCTGGATGAACCGTGTTTTAGATATTATGAATTATTTATATAATAATTCTAAAATTACATTTGCTTCATGCTGGGGTTTTCAAGCAATGGCAAAAGCAAGAGGTGGAAGTGTGGTTCATGACTTAAATAGAGCAGAACTAGGAACCATCAAACTACAAGTTACTGATGCAGGAAAAAAAGATATTATTTTTAAAGAACTGCCTATTAATTTCTTTGCACAAATGGGACATGAAGATATTGTTGAAAAATTACCAAAAGATGCTATTTTATTAGCATCGTCTAAAAAAGTAAAAAATGAAGCATTTTGCTTCAAAAATAGACCAATATATTGCACACAGTTTCATCCAGAAATGGATAAAAAAGATATAAGGGAAAGAATGGAAATTTATCCTTCTTATGTGGAAAAGATTTTAGGCATAACTAATAAAGAATTTATTCAAAAAAGATGTTTTGACACAAAAGATACTGATACACTCATACTAAATTTTATTAATCACTACTTAGGATATAACTGATAACAAATCAATCATTCTACTAGAGTATCCAAATTCATTATCATACCATCCAACAACTTTAACCATATTACTAGAAACATAAGTTAATTCAGAATCAAAAATACAAGAATAAGGACTTGATTTAACATCAATAGAAACTATTGGGTCAATATTATAATAAAGAATCCTATTTAAATCATTTTCTGATGCCTTTTTAAAAGAATTATTTACATCATTAATATTTATTTCTTTATTTATTACACATGTAAGATCTATTAAAGAACAATTAGATACTGGAACCCGTATACCACAACCTCCTAATTCTATTTTTGGAAAAATATAAGATAAAGCTTTTGCAGCACCTGTAGTGGTGGGTATAATAGAGTTAGGAGCTGATCTAGCCCTACGTAAATCGGAATGAATAGCATCATGTAAATTTTGATCAGATGTATAGGAATGTACAGTTGTTATATAAGCACTATTAATACCAATACTATCATTTAACACTTTTATCATCGGAGCTGCACAATTTGTAGTACAAGAAGCATTAGAAATAATTTGATCCCCATCCTGAATAAGATAATCATTTACACCCATAACAATCATCTTAATTTTACTGTCCAGTGGAGGGGATGATAAAATAACTTTTTTAGCACCTGCATCAATATGTAAAATATTTTCTTCAAAAGTTTTGAATATCCCTGTACACTNAAATANTACATCAATATTTAAATCTTTCCAGGGTAATAATTTTAAATTTTCAATATTTAATATTTTAATTTTTTCATCACCAATAATCAATGAATTATTATCACAACTAACCTCATAAGGGTATTTTCCATGAACTGTGTCGTATTTTAATAAATGACTTAAAATCTTAGGCTCTGCAAGATCATTAATTGCTACAAGTTTATAATCTGTATGTTTGTATAATAGTCTACATAAAATCCTACCAATTCTTCCAAATCCATTAATAGCAATTCTTTTCATAATGTACTAAAATAAGTGCTTTTCAGCATGATAAGATGATCTAACTAATGGTCCAGATTCAACATATTTAAAGCCCATTTTAAGACCTTTAAGCTTAAAATCACTAAACTCTTCAGGAGAGACAAATCTATTAACTGATATATGTTTCTTAGTAGGTTGTAAATACTGACCTAATGTTAATATATCTACATGCACATTTCTTAAATCTTCCATAGTTTTCAAAACCTCTTCATTAGTCTCTCCCAAACCTAACATTAAACCAGATTTAGTACGTTTCACACCGGCTTCTTTTAAGTTTTCTAAAACCATTAAGCTTCGTTCATATTTTGCCTGTATTCTAACTTCTTTTGTTAATCTTCTCACAGTTTCTATATTATGAGATACAACTTCTGGATGCACAACTGCAATCTGCTTAATTAATTTACTGTCACCTTTAAAATCTGGTATCAAAGTTTCTAAGGTAGTATCAGGAGTAAGTCTTCTAACAGCATTGATAGTCTCAACCCATATTTGAACACCCCCGTCTTCTAAATCATCTCTGTCAACAGAAGTAATTACACAATGTTTAACATTCATTAATTTAACTGATCTAGCTACCCTTTCTGGCTCTGACCAATCAATTCCCTTAGGCTTACCAGTTGCAACTGCACAAAAACCACAAGAACGAGTACATATATTACCTAATATCATAAAAGTAGCAGTACCCACACCCCAACATTCACCCATATTAGGACAATTACCACTTTCACATATAGTGTGTAATCTATGTTTATCAACAAGTTTTCGAAGATCTCTAAATTTATTACCAGTTGGTAACTTTACACGTAACCATTTAGGCTTTTTATTAACAACAACTTTATTCACACTATAAAATACAATGACACTTAATAATGTAATTCAGATACCATATCATAATCAGAAATAGATTCGATTTCAGTTAAACCTGGACATGGTTCAGGATGAGTTATTGTATAACAAGATGAGAAAAATAAAAAACCAAGAAGGATTAACAAAGAAAATTTCTGAATCATAATATATAATTTTAATTATCTAATTTAATGATTTTCAAATAAAGATTATNAGTATATTTAAAATAAATAAACAAATTCTACTTCTGTATGGATAAAAAATTATACGTATATGGCATAAGACCAGTATTGGAACTCTTAGAATCCAAAAAAGAAATAGATACAATTTATCTTCAAAAAGATTTAAAAACTGAATGGTCAATAATAGTCCGAGAAACATCTAAAAAAAGAAATATAAATTTAAAATTAGTTCCCAAACATAAATTAAATAGACTAACAAAAAAATATCACCAAGGAGTTATTGGATTAGCATCTCATATTCAGTTTCAAAATTTTGAAAATTTACTTTCATCAATTTTTGATCAAGGTAAATTTCCATTATTTCTATTGTTAGACAGAATAACAGATGTGAGAAATTTTGGATCAATTTGTAGAAGTGCAGAAGCTATGGGAGTTGACGGGATATTAATTCCAAAAAAAGAATCAGCTCAAATTAATGAAATTGCTATAAAAGCATCAGCTGGGGCAATTGCAAATATACATATATGTAGAGTTGACAATTTGGTTCAAAGTGTTAAAATTGCAAAAGATAACGGACTAACTGTATTGTCTTGTTCAGAAAAAGGAAGTAAATTAATTAATAAAATAAACTTAAATAAACCCATTTTAATAATAATTGGGTCCGAACGAAATGGTATTTCACAGAATCTAATAAATATTAGTGATGAAATAGGTAAAATTGCTACAACTGGTAAAACTGCATCGCTTAATGCAGCTGTAGCATCTGCAATAATTCTATTTGAATATAACCGACAAAAACATAATTAATTAGCAAATTTCTTAATCATAATATCTGTTGTTGTAGAACTAGGTCGTTCAATTGGCATCCCTAATGCTCTACTCCAAATTAGCTGTGACATTATTCCCAATGACCTTGATACACCAAACAATACTGTAAAAAAATCATATTCTTTCATACCATATTTTAAAAGCAAAATTCCTGAATGAGCATCCACATTTGGCCAAGGATTTTTTACTTTTCCAGTAGCTTCTAATATTGGAGGGACTACTTCAAACACTCTACTTACTAATAAAAATAACTCATCTTCAGGTAAATATTTCAAAGCAAATTCCCGTTGAGCAGTATATCTAGGATCTGTTTTTCTTAACACAGCGTGACCAAAACCGGGTATAACCTGACCAGCAGCTAAAGAATTTTGTACATACTCTGCAATTTTATCCCTAGAAGGCAATCCTCCACCTAATTTTTTTTGCATAGTTAATAACCACTTTACAACCTCTTGATTTGCTAATCCATGTAAAGGACCTGCTAAACCATTCATTCCTGCAGAAAAAGATAAATATGCATCACTTAATGCTGATCCAACTAAGTGAGATGTGTGCGCAGAAACATTTCCTCCTTCATGGTCAGAATGAATGGTCATATATAATCTAATTAGATCTGTAAATTCTGGATTTGAAAAACCAAGCATATGAGCAAAGTTAGCTGACCAATCAACCCCCTTTAAAGGTTGAATATGAACATCATTATGATAGTTTCTCCTATATATATATGCAGCTATCCTTGGTAACTTAGCAATTAAATCTAATGCATCTTCAAATGTTGCATCCCAGTATTGTTTTTTATTCACTNCTTTAGAATAAGCACTTGAAAATTTACTTTTATGTTTTAATGTTAATATTCCAATTGAGAATTGTGTCATTGGATGCATATCTTTTGGTAAATCATTAATGACATCAAAAACATACTTAGGAATAACAGATCTTTTTTCTAATTCTTGACTAATTAGTTCAACATCTTGTTTAGTAGGTAATTCTCCTATTAACATTAAATAAAACATACCTTCGGGTAATGGTTGATTAGAATTTTTAGCCCGTGGTAACATATCTTGTATCTCTGGCAAAGAATAACCACGAAATCTTATTCCTTCATTTGGGTCTAACTTAGATGTTTCAGTAACCATACTTAGCATGCCCCTCATCCCAGAATAGATTTGCCGAAGATTAATTTCACCTACAATCTTATCCCNATATTCCTGAATTAATTCTTTAACACGATTTCTTGAACTATCAATTTTTGATTCAAATTTTTCTTTTAAATTCTTCATAACTATTTATTTATCTTTGGAAAACTATGATAAAAAGCTTTCTTTCCTAATTTTTCTTCTATCCTTAACAACTGATTATATTTTGCTACCCTATCAGATCTACAAAGAGAACCTGTTTTAATTTGACCAGCTGAACATCCAACGGATAAATCAGAAATTGAAACATCTTCAGTTTCTCCTGACCTATGACTTATAACAGTAGAATAATTATTTTCTTTTGCTAATTTAATTGTATTTAAAGTTTCTGAAAGAGTACCTATTTGATTTAATTTAATAAGTATTGAATTTGCTGAAACAGATTCAATACCTTTTTTTAATCTTTTTGGATTAGTTGCAAATAAGTCATCACCAACAAGCTGAATGTTTGAACCATGCTTTTCTGTCAATATTGACCACCCTTTCCAATCATCCTCATCTAATCCATCTTCAATAGAAATAATTGGATATTGAAAAATCCAATTACTCCAAAAGTCAACCATTTCGTCAGACGTTAATTTTTTACCTGCGAAACAATACAAGCCATCATTTTTATCATAAAACTCAGAAGCAGCTGCATCTAAACCAATAGAAATTTCTTCTCCGATTTTATATCCTGCAGATTCTATAGCTAATAAAACCATCTGTATAGCTTCTTCATTAGATTTTATATTTGGAGCAAAACCGCCTTCATCCCCTACATTTGTAGATAGATTTTTACTTTTTAAATTTTCTTTTAATTTATAAAATACTTGAGCACCCATTTGAAGAGCATCAGAAAAACAACTTGCAGAGTGAGGTATAATCATAAATTCCTGAAAATCAATACTATTATCTGCATGTGCTCCGCCATTTAAAATATTCATCATTGGAACAGGCAAACTTAACTCGCCATCAGATAAATGTTCATATAAACCAATATTTTTTGAACTTGCTGCTGCTTTAGCAACAGCTAAAGAAATAGGTAAGATAGAATTTGCACCTAAATTTGATTTATTAAGTGTACCATCTAACTCAATCATTTTTTCATCTATTAAGATTTGATTATATACATCTAAGCCAATTAAAGCAGGTTGCAAAATATTATTTACATTATCAACCGCTTTTATAACACTTTTACCTGCATATAGATTACCTTTGTCTCTAATTTCAATCGCTTCATAAATACCTGTAGAAGCCCCAGATGGTGCTGATGCTCTTCCAAAAAAACCATCATATGTAATAACATCAACTTCTACCGTAGGATTACCTCTAGAATCTAAAATTTGTCTACCAATTATTTTTTTAATTTTTGACATGTAATTTATTTATATATAAATCCATATTCTCAACAAAATAATCAAAAAGATACCGTGAATCATGCGGACCAGGAGAAGATTCTGGATGATATTGAACAGAAAAACATTGCTTATTTAAAAATTTAATTCCTTCAATAGAATTATCATTAAGATTACGATGAGTAACTTTAATATTTGTATTTTCCAACAAACTTGATTCATCAATTGAAAAACCATGATTTTGAGAGGTAATTTCACCCTTATTAGTTTCTAAGTTTAGAATTGGATGATTGATTCCCCTATGGCCCGTGTGCATTTTAAATGTTTTTAAGCCACCAGCTAAAGCAATAATTTGATGACCTAAGCATATTCCAAAAGTTGGAATATTTTTATTAATAATTTTTTTCACTAACTCAATTGTATTAAGCATAACACTTGGGTCTCCAGGACCATTTGATAAAAAAATGCCTGTAGGATTAAAAGAAAGTAAATCTTCCAATGAACTATTAATCGGAAACACTTTAATATAAACACCTCTTTTTTCAAGACATCTTAATATATTTTTTTTAACCCCTAAGTCTAACACTGAAACTCTATAGTCTGATTGTTCATCACCAACTGTATATGATTTTTTTGTAGAAACAAAAGAAGATAATTCAAGTCCTTCCATTGAAGGAACTTTTTGCAACTTATCTTTTAAACTTTTAACATCAGTAATCTCAGAAGATATAATTGCATTCATTGCACCTTTATCTCTGATATGCCGAACTAATGCTCGAGTGTCAAGGTCATAAATACAAACAATTTTTTCTTTTTCAAAATAATCTTTTAAATCGCCAAGTGAAGCATGTCTGGAGTTATGAAAATTAAAATCTTTACATACTAAACCAGAAATTTTCACTGATTCAGATTCAACTTCTTTATCAGAATATCCATAATTACCAATATGAGCATTAGTGGTAACCATTATTTGTCCATAATATGAAGGATCGGTAAAAATTTCTTGATAACCTGTCATACCCGTATTAAAACATATTTCGCCAACAGCGGTACCCTTAGCACCTGCACTTTTACCAAAAATAGTAGTACCATCAGCTAATATTAATACTGCATTATCTTTCAAATCAAAATAAATTAAGTAGTTGAATCTTCTTTTTTGTTATCTTCTGCTTTTGGAGCTTCTTCTGCTTTTGGAGCTTCTTCTGCTTTTGGAGCTTCTTCTGCTTTTGGAGCTTCCTCTGCTTTTGGAGCTTCTTCTGCTTTTGGAGCTTCCTCTACTTTTGGAGCTTCCTCTGCTTTTGGAGCTTCCTCTACTTTTGGAGCTTCCTCTGCTTTTGGAGCTTCTTCTGCTTTTGGAGCTTCCTCTGCTTTTGGAGCTTCCTCTGCTTTTGGAGCTTCTTCTGCTTTTGGAGCTTCCTCTGCTTTTGGAGCGTCCTCTACTTTTGGAGCTTCAGCATTGGATGAATCTTTTAAAGTATCTTTTTCAGTTTTAACATTTTCAACATTATTACTTTTCTCAGACCTTCTAGATCTTCTTGTTCTTTTTGCTTTTGTTTCACTCACATTATAAATCTCATTAAAATCTACTAATTCTATAAAGCATACTTCCGCACCATCTCCAAATCGATTTGATAATTTAATAATCCTAGTATAACCTCCCGGTCTATCTGCGACTTTATCAGACACTATTGAAAAAAGCTCAGTCACAGCATCTTTTTGCCTTAAATAACGGAAAGCAATTCTTCTATTATGAGTTGTATCTGACTTAGAGCGTGTAATAATTGGCTCAATAAATCTCTTTAAAACCTTTGCTTTAGCTAAAGTTGTCTTGATTCTTTTATGCATTAATAAAGAACAAGACATATTAGCAAGCATAGATTTTCTATGGCTTGATTTTCTTTTTAAATTATTATTTGCTTTTCTATGTCTCATAACTTTAACTATTCTTTATCTAATTTATATTTGCTTAAATCCATACCAAAATGAACACCCTTTGCATCAACCAATTCATCCAGTTCTGTTAAAGATTTTTTTCCAAAATTCCTAAACTTCATCAAATCACTTCTATTATACATCACTAAATCCCCTAAAGTATCCACCTCTGCAGCTTTTAAACAATTTAAAGCTCTTACAGATAAATCTAAATCAACTAGCTTCATTTTTAACAATTGACGCATATGCAAAGATTCTTCATCGTAATCATCTATAGCAGCAGAATATTCATCTTCAATTGAAATACGTTCATTTGAAAATAACATAAAATGATGTATTAAAATTTTAGCAGCTTCAGTTAAAGCATCTTTAGGATGAATAGAGCCATCCGTTTCAATATCTAAGATTAATTTTTCATAATCAGTTTTCTGTTCTACTCGAAAATCTTCCACAAAATATTTAACATTTTTAATTGGGGTGAATACAGAATCTGTAAAGATTGTTCCAATTGGAACATCAAGCACCTTGTTTTCATCTGAAATAACAAAACCTCTCCCCTTTTTAATAGTGATAGTTAAATCTAATTTTGTTTTTTTTGAAAGATTACAAATTACTAAATCAGGATTTAAAATTTGAAAATTTGAGATAAACTTTCCAAAATCTCCAGCTGTAATACTCTCTTGATTACTAATCGAAACACTTACCTCTTCACTATCAGCATCTTCTATTTGTTTTTTAAACCTAATTTGTTTCATGTTCAATATTATACCAACAACATCTTCAATAACTCCATCAATTGCTGAAAATTCGTGATCAACTCCTTCAATTTTAATAGAAGAAATTGCAAAGCCTTCTAAAGAAGACAATAATACTCTTCTTAAAGCATTTCCAATAGTCAATCCATACCCAGGCTCTAAAGGTCTGAACTCAAATTGGCCATGAGTTTCGGTTGAATTAATCATGAATACCTTATCAGGTTTTATAAAATTTAAAATTTCCATATTATTTATTTATAATTTAAATTATTATTTAGAATATAATTCTACTATTAATTGCTCTTTTATGTTCTCTGGAATCTGATCTCTATTTGGAACATTAATTAATTTACCCTTCATTACATCAATATTCCATTCCAACCACTCAATAATATCACTGTTTTTAGAAATTGCCGAAGAAATACACTCAAGTGATTTTGATTTTTGTCTCACAGATATAACATCACCCATTTTCACTAAATATGAGGGGATATTAACTATTGAACCATTAACAGTAATATGTTTATGAGAAACCAGCTGTCTTGCTCCATTTCTTGTATTAGAAATACCTAACCTATAAACTATATTGTCTAAACGTAATTCACAAAACTGTAATAAAGCCTCTCCTGTAATCATTTTACTTCTAGATGCTTTTTTAAATAGATTAGAAAACTGTTTTTCAAGTATACCATATGTATATTTTGCTTTTTGTTTCTCAGCTAATTGCAGAGCATAATCTGATTTCTTTCCTCTTCTTCCATTTGGACCATGTTGTCCAGGGGGAAATTTTCTTTTTTCAAAATATTTGTCTGCTCCAAAAATTGGATCTGAAAATTTTCTAGCTATTTTAGTTTTTGGTCCTATATACCGTGCCATATTAATTTATATTATAATTTATACTCTTCTTCTTTTAGGTGGACGACATCCATTATGTGGTAATGGAGTTACATCAACAATTTCCGAAACAGTGATTCCGATATTAAAAATAGCACGAATTGCCGCTTCACGTCCATTTCCTGGGCCCTTAACAAATACATTGACAGTCCTCACACCCGCATCGTAAGCTACCTTGCCACAATCTTCAGCTGCTGTTTGAGCAGCATAAGGTGTGTTTTTCTTAGACCCTCTAAAACCCTGCTTTCCAGCAGAAGACCAACTTATAACCTGCCCACTCTTATTTGTAATAGAAATAATTATATTGTTAAAACTTGAGTGAATGTGCACTTCTCCCTCAGCTTCAACTTTAACTTTTCTTTTATTTGTATTCTTAGCCATATTATCTTTTTATTTTGTTGCCATTTTTTTGTTAGCAACTGTTTTTCTTTTACCCTTTCTAGTTCTAGAATTATTTTTTGTCTTTTGCCCTCTTAGAGGTAACCCAACACGATGGCGGATACCACGAAAACAACCTATATCAGTAAGTCTTTTAATATTTAACTGTACTTCTGAACGCAATTCACCTTCAATAACATACTCGTCAGATATAATTTGTCGAATTTTTTGCAATTCATTATCTTTCCAATCACTAACCTTTTTATTCGTATCAACACCTGCTTTCATTAAAATGTCACGAGATCTATTGATTCCAACACCATATATATATGTTAGACTAATTTCTCCTCTTTTATTATTTGGAATATCAACTCCTGCTATTCTAGCCATAAATATTAATTTTAATTATTATTAACCCTGTCTTTGTTTAAATCTTGGATTTTTTTTATTTATTATATATAATTTACCATTTCGCCTTACCAATTTACAATCAGCAGTTCTTTTTTTTATAGATGCTCTTGTTTTCATATTTAATATCTAAATGTTATTCTACCCTTTGTTAAGTCATATGGAGACATTTCAATCTTAACTTTATCTCCGGGTAATAAATTAATATAATGCATTCTCATTTTACCCGAAATATGTGCAGTAATAATATGTCCATTTTCTAATTCAACCCTAAACATTGCATTAGATAATGATTCCTTAATCACCCCATCTTGTTCTATTGATAATTGTTTAACCATATATCTATTTTTTACTTCAAATTATCTTCAATCAAATTAAAAGAAGATAAAATTTCTGTTTTATCTTTTGTAATAGCGACAGTATATTCATAATGAGCAGATGGCAATCCATCTTTGGTTTCAATTGTCCAACCATCTTTTTTTTGAATAACATCTGCATTACCTATATTTACCATAGGCTCTATAGCTATTACTGTTCCATGTTCTAATGAAATACCTGACCCTTGCTTACCATAGTTAGGCACTTCAGGTGCTTCATGTAATTCTTTCCCTATTCCATGACCTACTAATTCCTTTACTATTGAAAAACCCTTAGATTCAGTGAATTGTTGAATTGCATAACCAATATCACCAGTAGTATTACCACAAATAGCAGAATCAACTCCAATTTTTAATGCTTCTTTAGTTACATCTAATAAGTTTCTTTTTTGAGGTGATATTTCACCAACAGCAAAAGTATATGCAGAATCACCATAAAATCCATTCATAAGCACACCGCAATCAATTGATAAAATAGCTCCTTCTTCTATTTCTATATTAGTAGGAATCCCATGTACAACTTCTTTATCCTTTGATATACATAAAGTGCATGGAAAACCATTATATCCTTTAAATGCAGGAACACCACCATGATCTCCAATAAACTCTTCAGCTAACTTATCTAATCGTAATAAATTAATACCAGGTTTAATAATTTTTGCTAATTCAGCATGAGTCCTCGCTACAAGAGAAGAACTTTCTCTCATTAAATCTATTTCCTTATATGTCTTCAAATAAACCATATTAATATTTTACATTCCTGATCTAGTTCTTCTACCTTTTTTCATTAAACCATCATAATGCCTATTAATTAAATGTGAATTAATCTGTTGAACTGTATCCAACACTACTCCTACCATAATTAACAATGAAGTACCGCCATAAAATTGAGCAAATGAAGGGTTTACTCCAGCTCTCATAGCAAATGCTGGTAAAATTGCAACAAAAGCTAAAAAGAATGAACCAGGTAACACAATTCTAGACATTACAGTGTCAAGATATTTTGCTGTTTCTTTTCCTTGCCTAATACCTCCTCTTTCTGTTATAAATGCATTGTTTCTTTTCATATCAGTGGCCATTTGAGATGTATTAATGGTAATCGCAGTATAAAAATAAGTAAATACTATAACTAGTATTGCAAAAACAAAGTTATACCAAAAACCAGAAAAATCTGAAAACTCTTGAACGAATCCACTTGAAGCACCTGTTGCAGAAAATCCTGCAAAAGTAATTGGAATAAACATTATAGCTTGTGCAAAAATAATCGGCATTACACCAGCTGCATTAATCTTTAGTGGAATATACTGTCGTACACCTCCATATTGTCTGTTTCTAATAACAGTTTTTGCATAATTAACTGGGATTCTTCTTGTTCCTTGAACTAATAAAATAGACAATAAAATCACAGCTAAAATTAACACTAATTCAATCACTAACATAACTAATCCACCTCCAGAACTATTAATTTTAGTGACAAATTCAAATGCAAATGCTTGAGGTAGTGCTGCTATAATACCAATCATAATTAAAAGAGAAATTCCATTTCCTATACCTCTATCTGTAATTTTCTCACCTAACCACATTGCAAATAAAGTTCCTGTTACAAGAATTAACATACTAGATATAAAAAATCCAGATTGTGATAGTTGTTCACTTACATTATACAAAAATGCCTCTGGAGGTAAAGTTGCTTGTAAATTAGCTATATAACCAGGTCCTTGAACTCCAGTAATTAAAATTGTTAAATAACGAGTTAATTGATTTATTTTAGTTCTACCACTTTCACCTTCTTTTTGTAATTTTTGAATATAAGGAACTGCTACACCTAGTAGTTGTATTACAATAGATGCAGATATATAAGGCATGATACCCAAAGCCATAATTGAAGCTTGAGAAAATGCTCCACCAGTAAATAAGTTTAGTAAACCCAGTAAACCTCCCTCTGTTTGCTGTTCTAATGCATCTAATGCTTGTGGATCTATTCCTGGAAGGGTAACAAACGATCCTAAACGATAAATTAAAACAAAACCTAAAGTTGTCAGAATTCTAATTCTTAAATCCTCTATTTTCCAAATATTTTGTATAGTATTAAACAATGCTCTCATAATAGCTATTTTATTCTACCTTAGTAAATTTTCCACCATTTTCCTCAATTAACTTCTGAGCCGAAGCAGAAAATTGATGTGCTGTTATATTTAATTTGATATTATAATTTCCTTTCGATAAAACTTTCACTAATTCATTTTTTTTCACTATCCCTAACTTAATCATTAAGTCAATATCTAAAGAATCTTTAATTTTTTTATTATCATGCAATTTTTGAATATCACCTAAATTCACTGCTTGATACACAGTTCTATTCGGGCTAGTAAAACCAAATTTAGGAACTCGCCTTTGTAAAGGCATTTGTCCACCTTCAAATCCTTTTTTTCTTGAATATCCAGATCTAGATTTTTGACCTTTATGACCTCTTGTAGATGTACCACCTCTACCAGAGCCTTGACCTCTACCTAGTCTTTTTGCTTTTTTAATAGAACCTTCTGCAGGCTGTAAATTTGATAAATCCATTATATTATTAAATTTATTTTTCAATTATTACTAAATGCTTTATGGAATTTACCATACCCAATATTTGAGGGGTTGACTCATGTTCCACTACATCATTAATTTTTTTCAAACCTAGTGCAACTAATGTTTTTTTTTGTCTACTAGGTCTATTTATTCCACTTCTAATTTGTTTTACCTTTATCTTCATAATTTTATCCATTAAACACTTTACTAACTGAAATACCTCTAGCTGTTGCTATTTCATGAACATCTCTTAAACTCACTAATGCTTGCATTGTTGCTTTTACTAGATTATGAGGATTTGTCGACCCTTTAGATTTAGCTAAAATATCTTTAATACCAACTGATTCAATAACTGATCTCATTGCACCACCTGCAATAACTCCAGTACCATTTGATGCTGGTCTAATAAAAACTTTAGCACCACCATATTTACCATATTGCTCGTGAGTAATTGTTCCATTGATAATAGGGATTCTTACTAATTGTTTTTTTGCATTATCAGTTGCTTTAGTAATTGCTAAAGTCACTTCCTTACCTTTACCCAAACCATAACCAACAACTCCATTCTCATCCCCAACTACAACTATTGCTGAAAAACTAAATGTTCTACCACCCTTAGTCACTTTGGTAACACGTTGTATACTNACNACNTTTTCTANTAANTCTAANCCACTNGGTCNNACNTNTTGTATATTTANTTTTGNNTTCATANTATTAAAAATTTAANCCNCCTNNNCTANCACNATCTGCTAANNATTTTACNCNNCCNTGATATAAATAACCATTTCTATCAAAAGCACATTTTTTAATTCCTTTTTCTACCGCTTTTTCAGCGATTAAACTTCCAACTAAGCCAGCTTTTTCACTTTTTGTTCCTTTTTTACTTGAAATTTTTTTATCAAGAGAAGAAGCAGAGCATAAGGTTACCCCATTACTATCATCAATTAAGCTAGCATAAATTTCCTTATTACTTCTAAACACGGTTAGTCTAGGGGTGTCAACACTTCCAACAACTACACTCCTAATCCTTTTTTTAATTTTTATTCTTCTTTTTAACTTAAATACCGACATATTTTACTATTCTTAAAAATTAACTACTAGCTGTTTTACCTGCCTTTCTACGAACCTGTTCACCAACAAATCTTATTCCTTTACCCTTGTATGGATCATGCTTTCGAAAAGACTTTATTTTCGCTGCCACTAAACCTATTAACTCTTTGTCATGAGATTCTAAAATAATTTTAGGTGTTTGCCCTTTTTCAGCCTCTGTTTTTAATATAACTTCATCACAAATTTCAAAAATAATATTGTGAGAATATCCTAATGATAAATCTAATTTTTGACCAGCATTTGTTGCTCTATAACCTACTCCATGTAATTCTAAGACTTTTTTATAACCTTTAGAAAGACCTTCAAACATATTAAAAATTAAAGATCTATATAAACCATGTTTAGCCTTATTCTTTTTTTGATTATCAGGACGCTTAATACTTATGATAGAATTATCTTCTATAATTTCAAAACCTGAATCTAACTTTAAAGAAAGAGTGTTTTTTTGATTATTAACAGAAAATAACTGATCAGTAAATTTATACTCAACACCTTCTGGGATCATAATAGGATTTAAACCAACTCTAGACATAATTTTATTTTTTATTTAATATACATAACATATTACCTCACCACCAATATTCATTTTTCTAGCTTTCTTATCACTCATAATACCTTTTGAGGTTGAAATTATTGCAATTCCTAAACCATTTAATACTCTAGGTAAATCTGTAGCACTACTATACTTCCTTAAACCANGAGTACTAATTCTATCTATTCCTCTGATAGCAGGTATTTTAGTAATCGAATTATATTTTAATGCAATCTTTATTTTCTCTTTTGAACCTTCTTTATCAAATTTATAATTCAAAATATAACCCTGATCCATAAGAACCTTCGTTATCTCTTTTTTAATATTTGATGCAGGGACTTGGACAGTTTTATGTTCCGCAGAAATTGCATTTCTTATTGATGTTAAATAATTTCCTATTGAATCTGTAATCATAACTATAATTTTACCAACTTGATTTTTTTATTCCAGGGATTAAACCTTGATTTGCCATTTTTCTAAATGTAACACGAGAAATCCCAAAAACTCTCATATAACCTTTTGGCCTTCCAGTGATTTTACATCTATTATGTAAACGTACAGGTGAAGCATTTTTAGGAAGTTTTTGTAATCCAACATAATCCCCTTCTTCTTTTAATTTCATTCTTTTATTAGCATATTTAGCAACTAATTTTTGTCGCTTCACTTCTCTTGCTTTCATTGATTCTTTAGCCATAAATATTTATTTTTTAAATGGTAAACCTAATTCTTTTAATAATGCCAAACCTTCTTGATCCGAATTTGCAGATGTAACAAAAGTTATATCTAAACCTGTAATTTTTTTTATTTCATCTACTTTTATTTCTGGAAAAATAATTTGTTCTTTTATTCCTAATGTATAATTACCTCTTCCATCGAAACCTTTTGCATCAATTCCTTGAAAATCTCTAACACCTGGTAAAGAAACCGAAATCAAACGATCCAAAAACTCATACATTCTTTCTCTCCTTAAAGTAACTTTAACACCTATCGGCATCCCTTTTCTTAACTTAAAATTAGAAATATCTTTTTTAGATAGTGCTACTAAAGACTTTTGTCCTGTGATTTTAGTCATTTCCTCGTTAGCAATTTCAATTAACTTTTTATCATTCACAGCCTGACCAACTCCTTGATTAATGCAAATTTTTCGCAATTTTGGTACTTGCATAACATTATTATAACCAAGATCATCTTTTAATTTTGGTACAATTTCTTTAGTATATTTTTCTTTTAATCTAGGTATATATTTTTTCATTTTACTATTTCTCCTGTTGTTTTAAAATATCTAGTTNTTTTACCTGTTTTCTTATCAATTTTAACTCCTATTCTGGAAGTCTTTCCTTTACTATCAACCATCATTAAATTTGAAATATTAATAGCAGCTTCTTTTTTAATGATTCCACCCTCAGGAGTATCTGTATTAGGTTTACTATGTTTAGTTACAATATTAGCTCCCTCAACAACAGCAACACCTTTGTTGGGTAACATAGATATAATTCTACCAATATGACCTTTTGATCTACCAGAAATCACCTTAACATTATCACCTTTTTTTAATTTTAATTTTGACATAATTAATTTATAATTAATTTTTCTATAGCACTTCAGGTGCTAAAGATATTATCTTCATTCTATTTTTTTCTCTTAATTCTCTAGCTACTGGACCAAAAACCCGAGTACCTCTCATTTCGTCGTTAGTATCAAGTAAAACACATGCATTATCATCAAATCTAATATAACTACCATCTACACGTTTTACTTCTTTTCTAGTTCTCACTACAACTGCTGTGGTAACTTGTTTTTTCTTGACAGTTCCATTAGGAGTTACATCTTTAACAGAAACAACAATTTTATCCCCTAGAGAAGCATATCTTCTTTTAGTTCCACCAAGGACTCTAATACATAAAACTTTTTTAGCACCAGTATTATCTGCAACATTTAATAACGATTCTTGCTGTACCATAATTATTTAACTTTTTCTAAAACTTTAACTAATCTCCAACATTTTCTTTTACTGATAGGACGAGTTTCCATTATAGAAACTAAATCTCCTACATTGCATATATTTTTTTCATCGTGTGCAACAAATTTCGATGTTGACTTAACAAATTTACCATACACAGGATGCTTCACCCGTCTCTCTACAGATACCACAATGGATTTATCCATTGAATTACTGGAAACTAATCCAATTCTTTCTTTCCTTAACTTTCTATCATTCATGATATATTTCTTTTATTAATTTCTGTTAACAACCTAGCAATCTCACGTCTTTTATAACGAATCTCAATTGGACTATCCAATGAAGATGCTTTATGGTATAACTTCAACTTATTAAAGCTCATCTTATCGTCTTTTAACTTTTTCAAAAGTTCTTGGTCTGTCATTTCACTAATTATATTTTTGCTCTTCATAATTTATAAATCTCTTCTCTTGATAAATTTTGTTTTTACAGGTAATTTTTGTGCTGCTAGTCTTAATGCTTCTGAAGCCACTTCAAAAGGTACACCATCGCATTCAAATAACATTCTCCCTGGTTTTACCACTGCAACCCAATACTCAGGAGAACCTTTTCCTTTTCCCATTCTTACCTCTGCTGGCTTTTTGGTCAAAACCTTGTCTGGAAAAATACGAATCCATAATTGTCCTTCTCTTTTCATATATCTAGTTGCTGCAATACGAGCCGCTTCAATTTGTCTTGCTGTCACAAATGATTCTTCCATGGATTTAATTCCAAAAGAACCAAAGTTTAACAATGCACCTCTCTGTGCATTACCTTTCATTTTACCTTTCTGACTTTTTCTATATTTTGTTTTCTTTGGTTGTAACATAACAATTAAATAAAATTTATTTTTTCTTTCTTCCTCCCGACCTTTTTGTTCCAACTACAATGGTTTCGATAGGAGTTAGACTCCGCTTTCCATAAACCTCCCCTTTACATATCCAAACCTTCACACCTATTAAACCATATGTTGTTAATGCTTCTTCAACAGCATAATCAATATCAGCACGAAATGTATGCAACGGTGTTCGTCCCTCTTTGTACATTTCTGATCTTGCCATTTCTACACCATTTAATCGACCAGATACTTGAATTTTAATACCTTCTGCTCCCATTCTCATAGCAGAGGCAATAGCCATTTTAACTGCTCTTCTGTAAGGATATCTACCTTCAATTTGATTTGCAACATTTCTAGCAACTAATTTAGCATCTAATTCTGGTCTTTTAATTTCATATATATTTACTTGAACATCTTTTGCTGTAATCTTTTTTAATTCTTCTTTTAATTTATCAACCTACTGACCACCTTTACCAATAATCAATCCAGGTCTAGAAGTACTAATTGTAACAATAATATTTTTTAATGTTCTTTCTATCACTATCTTGGATACACTAGCTTTAATTAACCTAGCATGTAGATATTTACGAATTTTATAATCTTCTAAAATTCTATCTCCAAAATTCTTCCCACCATACCATGCAGAATCCCAGCCTCTAATAAAACCTAATCTATTTCCAATTGGATTTGTTTTCTGTCCCATAATTTAATTTTGTTTTAATCCTAGTATTAATGTAACATGATTTGATCTTTTTCTAATACGATGTGCTCTTCCTTGTGGAGCCGGTTGAATTCTTTTTAACATTCTACCAGAATCAACAAAGATTTCTTTAATAAATAAATCTGAACTATCATCTGAATGCTTTGTTTGCCAATTCGCAATTGCAGATAATAATAATTTTTCTAATCTTACAGAAGCATCTTTTGAACTGTGCTTCAATAAGGTTAATGCTTTATTCACTTCTAATCCTCTTATTTGATCAACTACTAATCGCATTTTTCTCGGTGAAGTTGGACAATTCTTTAATATTGCGATTGCTTTTTTATCCTGTGCTACCACCATATCTGAAGAATTATTATTTTTTTTAACTGCCATTGTTTAATAATTAAATTTATTTCTTTTTACCACCATGTCCTCTAAATGATCTAGTTGGTGAAAACTCACCTAATTTGTGACCAACCATATTCTCCGTAATAAATACAGGTACAAATTGTTTACCATTATGTACAGCAAATGTTTGACCAACAAAATCAGGTATAATCATTGATGCTCGACTCCAAGTCTTTATTACTGTTTTCTTATTATTCGCCACATTCACCTCAACTTTTTTCACAAGTTTATGATGTACATAAGGTCCTTTTTTTAGAGATCTTGCCATATTATTTTCTTCGTTTTACAATATATTTATTTGAAACTTTTTTCTTCTGTCTTGTTTTAAATCCTTTAGCAGGTATACCATTTCTTGAACGAGGGTGACCTCCAGAAGCTTTACCTTCACCTCCACCCATAGGGTGATCAACAGGATTCATAGCTACTCCTCTAGTTCTAGGCCTACGACCAAACCACCGACTTCTACCAGCTTTACCTGATTTTTGAAGTCCGTGTTCAGAATTAGAAACCACTCCAATTGTTGCTAAGCATGTATTTAAAACAAGCCTAGTTTCTCCACTAGGTAATCTTAATGTAGCATACTTACCTTCTCTAGCTACTAATTGGACACTTGCACCAGCACTCCTAGCCATTGCAGCTCCTTTACCCGGCATCATTTCAACATTATGTATACTAGTACCTAATGGAATTTCTGAAAGATACATTGAATTACCATTATTTGGCTGTACCCCTTTACCTGAAATAATTTCATCACCAACTTTAAGTCCCTTAGGGGAAATAATATATCTTTTTTCACCATCTTTATAAAACAACAAAGCAATTCTGGCGGTTCTATTTGGATCATATTCTATGGACTTAACAATAGCTGGAATACCAAACTTATTACGTTTAAAATCAATAATTCTATATTTCTTTTTATGCCCACCCCCTAGATATCGCATAGTCATTCTTCCATCATTATTTCTACCACCGCTCCTAGTTTTAACTTTCGTTAAACTTTTTTCCGGTCTTGAATTAGTGACATCTTCAAAAGTTGTAACAACTTTGAAACGTTGACCTGGTGTTAATGGATTAATTTTTTTTATTGCCATAATTATACATTACTATAAAAGTCTATACTATTTCCATCTACTAACTGAACAATTGCTTTCTTATAACTGTTTTTTTTACCTTCAACAACACCGCCTTTAGTAGATCTAGATTTTGTTTTACCATAATAATTCATTGTTCTAACAGACTTAACTTTCACCTCATATAAACTTTCAACTGACTTTTTAATATCTATTTTATTTGCTGTCTTCAATACAACAAAAGCATAGCGATTAAAAGACTCAGTTTGACTAGTCATTTTCTCTGTTACTATAGGTTTAAGTATTATATTCATAAACTTAATTTTTAATATTTTTTAAAGCACTTTCAACAATAATAAGTTTAGATGCATCTAAAATATTATAAACATTCATTTCATTTGGAGTAATCACCATCGATTTTTGTATGTTTCGAGCTGATAACACAATAGAAGAATTGTTTTCTGTTAAAATCATCATTGTTTTCTCTTTTTCAACACCAAGATTTTCTAATAAATCAAGGTATTGCTTTGTTTTAGGGTTATCAAAAGTGAAATCCTCAATAATTAAAATATTTTTTGAACTTGCCTTATGACTAAGAGCTGAATAACGAGCTAGATTTCTAACTTTTTTATTTAATTTAAATGAGTAATCTCTTGGTTTAGGGCCAAAAACTCTACCTCCTCCCCTAAAAAGTGGATTCTTAATACTTCCAGCACGAGCTGTTCCTGTTCCCTTTTGTTTTTTAATTTTACGTGTACTTCCTTTAATTTCTCCTCTCTCTTTAGACTTACTTGTTCCTTGCCTATTATTTGCTCTATATTGCTTAACACCTAAATAAACTGCATGATTATGCTCGGGAACACCGAAGATAGATTTATCAAGAGTAATTTCTCTTCCTGTTTCTTTACCTTTGATATTTAAAACTGGTAATTTCATTAGTTTGTAATATTTAAATAACTATTATTAGCTCCTGGTACTGAACCCTCTAAAACAATTACATTCTTATCTAAAAAAACTTGTAAGACTTTTAAATTTTTTACAGTAACCTTATCTCCTCCCATTCTACCTGCCATTCGCATACCTTTAAATACTCTTGCAGGATATGATGCTGCTCCAATTGACCCTGGTGCTCTCATCCTGTTATGTTTACCATGGGTCGCATCCCCAACACCTCTAAAATTATGTCTCTTAACAACACCTTGAAATCCCTTACCTTTACTAGTACCAGATACATCTACATATTCACCCTCTTTAAATAAATCTACCTTAATTGTATCACCTAGTTTTAAATCCATTTTAGACGAATCACCACTTTCACTATCAGTTTTCATATAATTATCCTGAAATTCAGCATATATTTTTTTAGCAGTTGTATTAGCTTTTTTAGCATGTCCAATGCTTGACTTATTAGTATTCTTTATTTTTTTATCCTTAAAACCTATTTGAATCGCATGATAACCATCTGTTTCTAATTGTTTTATTTGTGTAACAACACAAGGTCCTGCTTCAATCATAGTACAAGGGATACTCTTTCCATCTTTACTGAAAAAACTACTCATACCTATTTTTCTACCTATTATACCTGCCATAACATTAAGCTTTAATTTCTACTTCAACACCACTGGGCAGCTCTAATTTCATTAATGCATCTACTGTGTTTGTTGAAGTACTATATATATCTAATAACCTCTTGTAAGAATTCAATTCAAATTGTTCTCTTGATTTCTTATTTACATGTGGTGATTTTAAAACTGTAAAAATCTTTTTATTTGTTGGTAACGGAATTGGACCACTAACAACAGCACCTGTCGACTTAACTGTCTTTACAATCTTTAATGCAGATTTATCGACTAAATTATAGTCATATGATTTTAACTTTATTCTTATTCGTTGACTCATAATTTTATGCTTCTATTTTTTTATTTTTTGCTATTACTTCATCTGCAATATTTTTAGGGACTGCATCATAATGACTAAATTCCATCGTAGATGTAGCACGACCTGAAGTAATGGTTCGTAAGTCAGTAACATAACCAAACATTTCTGATAATGGTACTTTAGAATTGACTATCGTTGCTCCACTTCGTTCACTAGTACCCTCAATAAGTCCTCTTCTTTTATTTAAATCACCTATTACATCTCCCATATATTGATCAGGTGTTACAACTTCCAATTTCATAAATGGCTCAAGTAAAACAGGTTGACATTTAGGTAATGCTTCTCTAAAAGCTGATTTTGCACATATTTCAAATGATAATTGATCTGAATCTACAGCATGAAAAGATCCATCAGTAAGTGTTACTTTCATAGAATCCACTTCATAACCTGCTAAAACACCATTTCTCATAGCATCTTTAAACCCTTTTTTTACAGACGGAATAAATTCTTTAGGGATATTTCATCCTTTTACTTTATCTTCGAAAATTAATCCAGGGTTTTCTATATCATCGTTTGGCTCAACTTTAAAAATAATGTCTGCAAACTTACCTCGACCACCTGTTTGTTTTTTATACACTTCTCTGTGTTCAACCGAACCTTTAATGGTTTCCTTGTAATTTACTTGTGGAGCACCTTGATTACATTCAACACTAAATTCTCTTCTTAATCTATCAACAAGGACTTCCAAGTGTAATTCACCCATACCTGAAATAATTGTTTGGCCAGTATCATGATCTGTCTTTACTTGAAATGTTGGATCTTCTTCAGATAATTTACCTAATGCAACACCCAATTTATCAACATCATTTTGAGTTTTTGGCTCCACTGCAATACCTATAACTGGATCAGGAAATTCCATAGACTCTAATATAACCTGCTCATTTTCAACACAAAGTGTGTCACCTGTTCTTATGTCTTTAAATCCGACAGCAGCTCCTATATCTCCAGCTTCTATTTTATCCAAGGCATTTCTAGAGTTAGAATGCATTTGAAATATACGAGAAATTCTTTCTTTAGAATTTGACCTTGTATTAAATACATATGAACCTGCATTTAATGAACCGGAATATACTCTAAAAAAACATAAACGACCAACAAATGGATCTGTAGCAATTTTAAAAGCTAAAGCAGAGAAAGGTTCACTATTAGATGGTTTTCTTGTTACTTCTTCATCATTTTTTGGATTTATACCAACAATTGAAGGAACATCAATAGGGCTTGGTAAATATAGCATTACATTATCAAGCAATGTTTGAACTCCTTTATTTTTAAATGCAGAACCACATAGCATCGGAGTGATGCTCATAGATAATGTTGCTTTTCTAATAGCATTTTCGATTTCATCTTTAGTAATTGAATCCGGATCTTCAAAATACTTCTCCATTAGAATTTCATCTGATTCAGCAACAGCTTCAAGCATCTTTTCTCTCCATTCATTAGCAGTAGATACTAAATCTGAGGGTATATCTTCTTCTTTGAATGTCATTCCAAGATCATCTTCATTCCAAATAATTGCCTTCATAATAACTAAATCGACAACACCTTTAAAATCATCCTCTGCACCAATTGGAATTTGTAAAGGAACTGGGTTACCATTTAATCTGTCTTTAACTTGTTCAACACAACGAAAAAAATCAGCTCCAATTCTATCCATTTTATTAACAAATCCAATTCTAGGAACATTATATCTATCTGCTTGTCGCCAAACTGTTTCAGATTGTGGTTCAACACCTCCAGATGCACAGAATAATGCAACTGCACCATCAAGAACTCTTAAAGATCTTTCAACTTCAACAGTAAAATCAACGTGCCCTGGAGTATCAATAATATTCATTTTGAACTCCTGTTCCCTAAACTTCCAATTAGTTGTAGTAGCTGCAGATGTGATTGTAATTCCTCTTTCTTGCTCCTGCTCCATCCAATCCATTGTAGCCGCACCATCATGAACTTCACCAATCTTGTGACTCAAGCCAGTGTAATAAAGTATTCTCTCAGTTGTTGTCGTTTTTCCGGCATCAATGTGAGCCATAATCCCAATATTCCTAGTGTATTTTAAATCTCTTTGTGCCATTGCTAAAATATTATTATATTAAAATCTAAAATGTGAAAATGCTTTATTTGCTTCTGCCATTCTATGGACCTCTGTCTTCTTTTTAATTGATGCCCCTTCTTCTTTATAAGCGGCTAAAATTTCCTGTGCTAACTTTTCGGCCATAGATTTTTCATTTCTTTTTCTTGAAAATTTAATCATCCAAGACATCGCCATAGATACTTTTCTTTCTGGTCTAATCTGCATTGGAATTTGAAAAGTCGCACCGCCAATTCGTCTACTTCTCACTTCAACTTGAGGCATAACATTAGATAGTGCCTTTTTCCATATATCTAATCCTGTATCTTCTTCAGATTTATTTTTATCTACAATCTCAATTGCATCATAAAAAATCTTAAAAGCAAGATTTTTTTTACCACTTATCATCATCGTATTAACAAATCGAGTAACAAGCTTATCCCCAAATTTTGGGTCAGGTAATAAAATTCGTTTTTTTGCTCTAGATTTTCTCACTTTATTTTAATTTAAATTAATTATTTTTTTTTCGCTTTCTTTGTACCGTATTTTGACCTCCTTTGATTTCTACCTTCAACCCCGGCTGTATCTAATGCTCCTCTAACAATGTGATATCTAACACCTGGTAAATCTTTCACCCTTCCACCTCTAACTAGAACAATTGAATGTTCTTGTAAATTATGACCTTCACCAGGAATATATGCATTAACTTCATAGCCATTGGTTAATCTAACTCTAGCTACTTTCCGCATAGCTGAATTAGGTTTTTTAGGTGTCGTTGTATAGACACGAGTACAAACACCTCTTCTTTGCGGACATGCACTTAAAGCAAGAGATTTACTCTTTTTCACTAATGACTTCCTTCCTTTTCTAACTAACTGCTGAATCGTTGGCATAATTTATAAACATTTTTTATCTGTTATCAATCTTATTAAAATTCCATTTTCAAAAATGGTTTGCAAATCTATAAATTTTAATCATTATATCAAACCTAATTTTTCTTTTTTTATAACATTATAGAAATATAAAGGTAAATAGTGAGTTAAAATATGACTATAAAGTATTGATTATAAGTCTAGTATTGTTTTTTTTACATCAAAAATAAATAGTATAGATAATAGCTTAGATTAATACGAAAAAAATACCTATCCTTGCAAAAGGAATAATACCTGAATTAAAATTTACACAATTTAGCAAATTTACAAATCCATGGATAACTCATTGAAAAAATCTGATAATACACAAAAACAAAAATTAAACTCGGAACAATTTGCTGCTGTCCAACATACTGAGGGACCTGTTATGATTATAGCTGGGCCAGGATCTGGAAAAACAAGAGTAATTACTGAGAGGATTGCACATTTAATTAATATTGGTATAAACCCTGAAAATATATTAGCATTAACCTTTACAAATAAAGCAGCTAAAGAAATGAAAGCTCGTATTGCAGATTTAACTGAAAATAATGATGTTTTTGCAATTTGTATGGGAACTTTTCATTCTATTTTTTCAAAAATACTTAGAGAGGAGGCTCACATAATTGGATACACTACAAACTTTACAATATACGACAATGAAGATTCAGTAAAAATTATAAGAAGAATTATAAAAGATTTAAATCTTGATAAAGATATTTATAATGCAAAAAATATATTTACAAGAATTTCATTAATGAAGAACTATATCATCAGTCCAAAAAAATACCTTCACAGTGAGACATTAAAAAAACAAGACCTCAACAATAAAAGACCAGAATTTTTGAACATCTATAGAAAATACTGCGAATCATGTAAACAATCAAATTGTATGGACTTTGATGACTTACTGATCAATACTTATGATTTATTTAAAGAAAATGAAGAAATTTTAAACAAATACCAAACAAAATTTCAATACATATTAATTGATGAGTATCAAGACACAAATAAGGTTCAAGATGAAATAATCAAGCAAGTAAGTGACAAAAATAAAAATGTCTGTATTGTTGGAGATGATTCACAAAGTATTTACTCTTTTAGAGGAGCAAATATTAATAATATGTTAAATTTTAAAAAATTCTATTCGGATGTCAAAGAATTTAAACTAGAACAAAACTATAGATCAACTCAAAATATAGTTAATGCTGCTAATTCTCTAATTGCATATAACAAGAATAAAATAGATAAAACTATCTTTAGTGACAAAGAGGAGGGAGAAAAAATACAATTACTAGAATATTACAACGATAGAGAAGAAGGTCAAAAAATAGCAACTTTAATAAGTAATTCTATCCAACAATCTACATCTGCTTCACAACATGCAGTATTATATCGGACAAACAGTCAATCCAAAGTTATTGAAGATGGTTTAAGAAAGCTTGGAGTAAAATATAAAATTTATGGCGGCTTATCATTTTATCAAAGAAAAGAAATCAAAGACATAATGGCATTTCTAAAACTTATATTAAATAATAATGATGATGAATCTTTACTGAGAATTTTCAACTATCCAACAAGAGGTATTGGTTTAAGTACAATTAATAAGATTAGACTTAAAGCAGAAGAAAATAATTATACAATTTGGAGAACTCTTAACTCTGAGAAAATTAACGAAGTGCACTTCACAAAAAATGTGAAAAAAAATATTGATCATTTTGTAGAATTACTTCACACAATATTTAAATCAATAAATAAAAATGTATTTGAAATACTTGAGTTAGTAATTGAGACAACGGGTATCGTAAGAAGATTAGAAGATAATCCTAATCCAGAAAATATAAATAGACTAGAAAATATTAGTGAGTTATTTAATAGCACAAAAATATTTTCAATGAGAAGCAATAATGATAAATTAATTGATTTTATAAATGAAATATCTTTGGATGAATCAACTGAGCAAAAAACTACTCATAATGACTATGTTTCACTCATGACTATACATCAATCAAAAGGATTGGAATTTCCATATGTTTATATAGTAGGACTTGAAAACGGTCTATTTCCTTCACAACAAAGTATGAGAGAGAAAAAACAACTAGAAGAAGAAAGAAGATTATTTTATGTAGCAATCACTAGGGCAATCAAAAAAGTTATAGTATCATATTCATTAAATAGATTTAAGTTTGGTTCAATGAACCAAACTACTCAAAGTCTCTTTTTAAATGAAATTAATTATTATTTTATAAAAACAATCAAAAATCAAAAGGCATATAAATCACATTCCACTACCTTCTCAATTCCTAAACTAAATAACAGGAAGTTAGTCAAAATTACCAATAATGACCACAATCATCATTATAAGAATCTTCAAATAGGTCAAAACATCTTACACAATGTATTTGGTAAAGGAACTATAAAAACAATTGACAACTCACATGGAAATCAAAAAATCAAGGTTTTATTTTTAGAACACGGAGAAAAAATATTATTGACAAAATTTGCAAAATTTAAAATAATCTCCTGATATTTGGAATGATAATATCTTTTTCTTTTATAAGTTTGAACTAGAAATTTACAATCACTATGAAATATAATACACAATTAAAGCCCTTAATAATTCCTGAATATGGTAGACATATTCATTCAATGGCTAATAGCCTTTTAGATATTAAAGATGATACAAAAAGAAATCAACAAGCTCAAGTATTAATCAATATTATGGGTAATTTAAATTCACACCTGCGAGATGTGGATGAATATAAGCATAAATTATGGGATCATCTTTTTGTTATGTGTGAACACAAATTAGATATTAAATCGCCTTATCCTGAACCAAACAATGAAGAAGCTGAAAAGAAAGTAAAAACAAGAATCAATAATACACAAGGTAGTGTTCAATACAAACATTATGGAAAATTGATTATCTTGCTCATTAAAGAAGCAGTTAAAATCAAAGACACCAACTTAAAAAATCATGCATTCGAACAAATTGCTCTTCAAATGAAGAGAGCATATCTTAATTGGAATCAAACAAATGTACAGGATACCCAAATCTGGAAAGACTTAGAACATTTTGCAGGAGAAAAACTAGCAATTGACACAACAAAAATTATACCTGTATTTCAAACAACCACCACTAGGAAAAAGCCTTTTTATAAAAAATCTAATAGAAAACATTATTCAAAAAAATAAATGGGAAGTTTTAAAATTAATGGTGGAAAAGAATTATCAGGAACAGTACAACCTCAAGGTGCAAAAAATGAAGCATTACAAATAATTTGTGCTACTCTTTTGACTAAAGATAAAATTACAATTCAGAACATCCCAATTATTAGTGATGTAATATGCTTAATTGAATTACTTAAAGGCCTAGGAGTTACTATTGAAAAAATAAAAAGAAACACATATACTTTTGAAGCAAATAATATCGATTTAAATTACCTTCAAGATTCTAATTTTAGGAAAAATAGTCAAAAAATAAGAGGTTCAGTTATGATACTAGGTCCACTTATTGCTAGATTTGGATTTGCTCGACTATATCCACCGGGAGGAGATAAAATTGGAAGAAGAAGATTAGATACTCATTTAATTGGATTAACACACTTAGGTGCAAAATTTAAATTAATCAATAACAAATACTATAAGGTGGAGGGAGCAAAATTAAAAGGAAAATATATTCTTCTTGATGAAGCTTCAGTGACAGGAACTGCAAATATTATTATGGCAGCAGTACTTGCATACGGTGAAACTATCATATATAATGCTGCTTGTGAACCATATATACAACAACTATGTAAAATGTTGAATTTAATGGGAGCAAGTATTAAGGGTGTTGGATCTAATTTACTTACGATTAAAGGTGTTAGAAAATTAAAAGGCTGTAAACATAGAATCTTACCAGACATGGTAGAAATAGGAAGTTGGATTGGCCTAGCAGCTATGACTCAATCTAAAATCAGAATCAAAAATGTGTCTATAAAAAATCTTGGAACAACTTTGAATGTATTTAAAAAAATGGGTATTAATTTAAAAGTTGAGAAAGATGATATCATAGTAAAAAAACAAAAAAAATACAATATTGATACTTTTATTAACGGATCTATATTAACTATTTCTGATGCTCCATGGCCTGGATTCACTCCAGACCTACTAAGTATTATTATAGTTACAGCTACTCAAGCCAATGGAAGTATTTTAGTTCACCAAAAAATGTTTGAAAGTCGTTTATTTTTTGTTGATAAATTAATAGAAATGGGTGCTAAAATAATTCTTTGTGACCCCCATAGAGCAACTATTACCGGTATTAATCGTCAGTATTCCTTAAAAGCAACGACCATGACATCACCTGACATAAGAGCTGGTATTGCATTACTAATTGCAGCATTATCCGCTAAAGGCACAAGTGTCATTCATAATATTGAACAAATTGATCGAGGATATGAAAAAATTGATGAAAGACTAAAACAACTTGGAGCATCAATTGTAAGAACTGAATAATTAATGTCATTATGACAGCTAAAGTAGTTTGGCTTAAAAATTGATATTAAACATTAAATAAATGCATACTTTAAATAACTATGACAAAAAAAAATAAAAAAAAAGACGAATTATTAAAAAAAGAAAGTGAAATAAAAGATTTAAAAGATAAATATCTAAGATTAATTGCTGAATTTGAAAATTATAAAAAGAGAACTATTAAAGAAAAAAATGATTTTTCAAAATATGCAACTGAGAATATGATTAAGTCAATTTTACCAATTATAGATGACTTTGAAAGAGCTAATATTAATAAAGGCGATGTAAAAGGATATCTTTTAATTGAACAAAAACTAATTGATATTCTATCTAAACATAATCTACGGAAAATAGATTCTGTAGTAAATCAAGTTTTTGATTTAGAAAAACATGAAGCAATTAGTAGTTTACCTGTAAAAGAAAAAAAGAAAAAAGGTAAAATAATTGAGGAAATAGAAGCAGGATATGTTTTGTCAGATAAAATAATTAGATATCCAAAAGTAATTATTGGAAAATGAGTAAAAGAGATTATTATGAAGTGCTTGGTATTTCTAAAAATGCAAATAATAAAGAAATAAAACAAGCCTATAGAAAACTAGCAATTAAGTATCACCCTGATAGAAATCCAGGCAATAATGAAGCCGAAGAAAAATTCAAGGAAGCTGCAGAGGCATACGAAGTATTAAGTAATCCCGAAAAGAAATCTAGATACGACCAATTTGGACATCAAGGAATGAGTGGATCAAGAGGCTTTGGTGGAAATATGAATATGGAAGATATTTTTGATCAATTTGGAGATATCTTTGGTGGATTTGGCGGGGGATTTAGTGGGGGATTTGGCGGCTCATCCCGTAATCGCTCTATAAAAGGAAGTAATTTACGAATTCGAATCAAACTTAATTTAAAAGAAATTAGTGAGGAAGTTACTAAAAAAATTAAAATTAAAAGATTATGTCCAGATGAAAATACACAATATGGTGTATGTAATGTATGTAATGGAACTGGTGGAGTTACTAAAATAGCTAACACAATTCTCGGACAAATGCAAACCACTACCACCTGCTCAAATTGTAATGGTACAGGAAAAATTATAATCAATAAATCACCTAATTCTGATTCACAAGGAATGATTCAAAAAGAAGAATTAACCGAAATCAGCATACCTGCTGGTGTATCTGAAGGGATGCAACTTAAAATAAGAAATAAAGGTAATTATCCCCCATTTGATGGTTCACCAGGTGACCTATTAGTGTTAATTGAGGAAGAAAATCATACAGAGCTAATTAGAGAAGGTGTAAATATACATTATGATTTATACATTAGTATCCCTGAGGCAATTCTTGGTTGCAATGTCGAAATACCTACAATTAGTGGAAAAGCAAAAATCACAATCCCAAGTGGTGTTCAAAGCGGTAAAATTTTAAGACTAAAATCAAAAGGTATACCAAGTATTGAAGTTAATAAAAAAGGTGACTTACTAGTGCATATAAATATTTGGACACCTAATAATTTAACAAGTGAACAGCAAAGTTTTTTTAAAAAAAACCTTCAATCAAATGAATTTTTACCCAACCCAAAAAATGAAAAATCATTTTTTGAAAAAGTAAAAGAAATGTTTAATTAATTATGGCCACTAAAATACTAATTATTGAGGATGAATCTGCAATTAGAAATGTGTTAAAGAACATTTTATTAGATGAAAATAAAAAGTTTATAATTGACGAAGCAGCAAATGGAGAATCTGGTTTAAAATGTTTAGCAAACACCATATATGATTTAGTAATTTGTGATATTAAAATGCCAAATATTGATGGTATTGAAGTTTTAGACCAAAGTATCCAAAATGGTATAGATACTCCATTTATTATGATTTCTGGACATGGTGATGTAGAAACCGCTGTTGAATGCATAAAAAAGGGAGCATTTGATTACATTTCAAAACCTCCAGATTTAAATAGATTGCTTACGACTATACGAAACGGCTTAAATAATAAAAATTTAAAAACTGAAAATAAAATACTTAGAAAAAAAGTAAACAATAAATATAGGATTATAGGTGAATCTGATGAAATAAATCAAGTTCATAATATTATAAATAAAATAGCAGGAACAGATGCAAGAGTATTAATTTCTGGGGAAAACGGCACTGGCAAAGAATTAGTTGCTCATGCAATTCATCAAACAAGTAATCGTAATAAAATTCCCATGATTGAAGTGAATTGTGCTGCAATTCCTGCTGAACTCATAGAAAGTGAATTATTTGGACATGAAAAAGGATCCTTCACATCTGCTCATAAACAAAAAAAAGGCAAATTTGAACTTGCTGACCAAGGAACATTATTTCTTGATGAAATTGGAGACATGAGTTTATCTGCACAAGCAAAGGTACTTAGAGCATTACAGGAAAATAAAATTACTCGTGTTGGAGGTGAAAAAGAAATTAATGTGAATGTAAGAATAATAGCTGCGACCAATAAAGACTTAAAAAAAGAAATAAAAAATAACAATTTTATAGAAGATTTATTACATAGATTAAGTGTTATTCCTATTCATGTACCATCGCTAAGAGATCGAAAAAAGGACATAGCTCTTTTAGTAAATTATTTTCTAGAAATTATTTGCCACGAAAATGGTATTAGTTTAAAAAAAATTAATCAACAAGCAATAGAGTTATTAAAAAATTATAATTGGCCTGGTAATATTCGAGAGCTAAGAAACACTATTGAAAGATTAATTATATTATCGGGCGAAGAAATTACTGAAAAGGATGTTTCCTTATATAAATAGTATTATTATTGCAATGTTCCATCCCTTAAAGATATATTATATTTTTTCACTAAATACTTATATATTTTTAATATCTCTTTATCTACCTCACTGTCTAATAGTGTTCTCGAATTATCTTGAAAGAAAAATGAAATTGCAAGAGATTTTTGATTTTTGTCTAATTTATCCCCTTGATACACATCAAAAAGTAAAACATTTTTTAAAATATCACTACTAATATTAAATATAGCAGATTCAAGGTCAATATATGATGTGGAATGATTAACTAATATAGATAAATCTCTTTTTACAAAAGGAAACTTAGGAACAGGACTATGCTTGACATTTTTTTTGTTTACAATTTTAAAAAATAAATCTAGATTTATATCAATAAAAAAAATTGGCTTTTTAATACCTAACTTGTTTAAAACCGACTTTGAAAAAACACCTATTTCAAAAATACTTTTATTAATTATCTTATTATTATCTACAGATTTCTCGAAGTATAACAATCCTGAATCACTATAATTTTTTTGTAAATCTTCGATTTTAAATTCGATATTTTTTGGTAAAAAATAATCAATTAACTTATTTAATACACCTTTCATAAGGTAAAAATTAGTAGGCTTTGATGTATCGGACCAATTATCACCTTTAAATATTCCACAAGAAAAAATTGTTAATTTTTCTTGCTCAAAATATTTACCATCAAGTGCATAATATATCTTGCCGAGTTCAAATAATTTCAAATTATTAATTTGTCGATTTAAATTATATTTTAAAGTTTGTAAACCTGAGTAAAACATATTAGTTCGCATAATAGATAAATCCTGACTTAACGGATTAAGTAATTTTACTTCATCTAATTGAGAATCAATAGGAAATAGCTTAGATTGTTTTGTTAAAGAATTATTTTTTATCTCATAAAATCCATCTGTACTTAATAATTTAGATAATTTATTTTTAATTGCAGTTTTTGACAATTTATCATCAATAATAGGACAAAAAGAAATTGCTTGAGCTGATGGTATATTATCATAACCATAAATTCTTAAAATCTCTTCAATAACATCAATTTCTCTACATACATCTGCTCGAAAAGTTGGTATGGATAATTTACACTTTAACCCATCATTAGACAAAATTTTAAAATCTAAACTATTCAAAATAGCTTCAATAATTTCCTGAGATATAGTATATCCTAAAATTCTATTACAAGACTCAAAAGAAAAAGTAATTTCTTTTGATTTTAAATTACTGTCACTAAATATTGACTCTTGGCAAATATTTCCACCAGCAACTTCTAAAATCAATAATGCTGCCCTTTTCAAGGCATATTCACAATTTCCAAAATCTACACCTCTTTCAAATCTATATGAAGAGTCTGAACTAATAGCATGTTTTTTTGAACTTTTTCTTATAGATTCAGGAGAAAAATATGCACTTTCTAAAAAAATATTAGTAGTAGAAGTCGTAACTCCCGAGTTATGACCACCAATAACACCAGCTAAACATAAAACCTTATTAGTGTCAGCAATAACCAAATCAGAACTTTCTAATTTTATCAACTTAGAATCAAGTGTTTTGAATTCCTCCCCTTTATTTGCTTGACGGACAATTATGTTTTTATTAGTTATCATATCATAATCAAATGCATGAAGTGGGTTGCCTGTTTCATGTAATACGAAATTTGTTACATCAACTACATTATTAACAGGCTTCAAACCTATAGATAATAAATGATTTTTTAGCCATTTAGGTGAATCACTAATATGAACATTTTCAATACAAAGGCCTAGGTATTTTTGACATAGATCTTTGCTTTCTATATGTACATTCATATTTAATTTACCATTTACACAATATTCTTCTACAGAAGGGATTAGTAACTTGGTATTAAAATTTCTATGTTGAAAGTATGCATACAAATCTTTACACACACCAATATGCGAGAAGGCATCAGTTCTATTAGGTGTTAATCCAATTTCAAAAATATAATCTTTCTTTATATTAAAAAATTCTGCAGCATAAGACCCAACTTCAGGACTACCAATAATTTCAATGATACCATCATGACTATCTCCTAAACCAATCTCATCTTCTGCACATATCATACCTTCAGAAATTTCACCTCTTATCTTAGATTTTTTAATTTTAAATATTTCCCCTGTTTTTGTTTTTAATTCATTTCCAGCTAGTACAACTACTACTAATTGATCTTTTTTCACATTATTAGCACCACATACAATTTGCTTAGTTTCTGTACCAATATCAACTTGCGTTATTTTTAATCGATCTGCATTTGGATGCTCATAACAATCTATAATCTTACCAATTATTAGATGATCAAAAGCAGAATATAATTCATCTAAACCCTCAACCTCCAAACCAACAGAAGTCAAAGCATCACTTGTTAAATTTATATTGACTGGAATATTTAAGTATTTATTTAACCAATTAAATGAAACTTTCATATATTAAAATTATTAGTAAGTAAATGTAATAAATCTAAAAAAATACCTCCTTGATTTACATAAAATAATACACTTTATTATGAAACTATCCCCCATTTTAATTGTTTTTGATGATATTTAAGAAAAAAATTTCTAATTTTTAGATTCTTTATATTTTTTAAATATAAATCATCATTTAATAATTTATCGGCTTCATCTCTGGCAGAATATAATAAATCACGATCCTGCACTAGATTTGATATTTTTAAATTCAATAAACCACTTTGACGTGTACCTAAAACATCTCCTGGACCCCTTAAATGTAAGTCTGTCTCTGCAATTTTAAATCCGTCTGAACTATTAACCATTGCACGTAATCTGACTTTAGCATCACTGGATAATTTATTTGAAGTAACTAAAAAACAATAAGATTTATCTGAACCTCGACCTACACGTCCTCTAAGTTGATGTAATTGAGATAAGCCAAATTTTTCTGCATTTTGAATAACCATAATAGTAGCATTAGGAATATTCACCCCTACCTCAATAACAGTTGTTGCTACCAAAATTTGAGTATCATTATTTAAAAATTTATCCATTTCTAATTGTTTTTGATCTTTTTTTAAACGACCATGCATCATAGATATTCTAATTCCTTTTTGTTCAAAAATTGATTTTAAGTTTTCATAACCCTGTAACAAGTTTTTATAATCAAGTACCTTGCTTGCTTCTATTAATGGATAAACTATATAAACCTGCTTATTATTTTTAAGCTCTCTATATAAAAAATTATAAACAACATTTATTTCCCTATCATATTTATGAATAGTTTCTACTTTTTTTCTATTTGGAGGCAATTCATCAATAACGGATAAATCTAAATCACCATATGCAGTCATGGCCAAAGTTCTAGGAATAGGTGTTGCTGTCATAACTAAAACATGAGGTAATATATATTTATTTGTCCATAGTTTTGCTCTTTGAGATACACCAAACTTATGTTGTTCATCAATAATCACCAATCCTAAATTTTTAAATTTGATATTATCTTCAATCAATGCATGAGTACCAATAATTAAATCAATTTCATTATTAATTAAATCAGAAATTATCTGATTTTTAATTTGTTTTTTTGTTTTACCAGTTAACAACACCACATTTAAACCAATATTCCTAGCAAAATTATTTATACTATCAAAATGTTGCTTAGCAAGAATTTCAGTAGGTGCCATCAAACAAGATTGAAATCCATTATCAAAAGATAATATTATGCTCATAATCGCAATCACCGTTTTACCAGAGCCAACATCACCCTGTAACAATCGATTCATTTGAAAACCAGAAGTCATATCATTCTGAATTTCTTTCATTACTTTTTTTTGAGCATTAGTCAATTGAAAATCTAGATATTGTTTATAAAAAATATTAAAACTTGGCCCCACCTTATTAAAAATATGTGATTTCATTTTTATTTTTCTAATTCTTTTTTGTTTTAATAGCGAAATTTGTAGAAAAAAAAGCTCTTCAAACTTCATTCTATGAATTGCTTTATTTAATTTTTCTAAATTTTCTGGAAAATGAATTGTAGAAAATGCAAGCTTTCTTGAAGAAAATTTATATTTATTAATAATTGAATCAGATAAACTTTCTACTATAGAATTTAAAGTAGATTCAAGTACATTAATAATAATTTTAGAAATTCCTTTACTATTTAATCCACTTTTTGTTAATTTTTCTGTTGAATGATACAATGGATATAAAGGATATCTATTTTTTTTATTTCCATTTTCAACTATTTCAATTTCTGGATGAACAAAAGATATAGAACTACCGTATTTTTTAGGCCTACCAAAAAGCAAGTATTTATTACCAATTTGAATAAAATCATCAATCCACTTGATTCTTTTAAAGAATATTAATTGAACTACACCAGTTGAATCTACAAAATCAACAACTAAGCGATTTTTTCTACCTACACCTATTTTTTTTTTATTAGTAATATTTCCTATTAATTGAATATCAACATCAAAACTTTTAATAGTGTTGATTGTATGGATTTTACTTCGATCCACATATCGGTAAGGAAAAAAATTTAATAAATCTGAAAATGTAAATATACGAAGTTCCTCATTCAATAATGATGCACGTTTAGGTCCTACACCTTTTAAAAATTCAATTTTTGTATCTAAAATTGACAAAATAATAATTATTCTTGTAATTTTTTTTCTATAGCTGTCATATATTCATCCTTTAAGACGGTTATAGATCAAAAATCAACATCATCGATAATAATTTTACCACTTGTAACTTTACCTAAAAATGTGAATGAAATTTTATTTTTTAAAAATTTTTCAAATTTATTTTTATTATTAGCAGAAATAGTAACCACTACTCTGCTTTGTGATTCTCCAAATAAATATGCATCTTGTCGAAAATCATGATTAGTAAAAATATCAAATCCCAAATCATTAACAATACCACTCTCAACTAAATTAACAAATAAGCCTCCATCAGAAATATCATGAGCAGATTGAAGATATCCATCTTTAATTAAAGAAGTTAATACTTTATGTAATTCTAACTCTTTTTCCATATTAAAATATGGTGCTGGACTTTCATCAATATGCAAATAATTAGCAAGATATTCTGAACAAGAAATATCATCATGACAATCACCTAATAAATAAATCATATCATCCTCATTCTTAAAATCAAGTGTCATAATATTATTCTTGTCCTCAATAATACCAATCATACCAATTGTAGGTGTAGGAAAACATGGCTCAGCTTTATCCTTTAATACAGTTTGATTATAAAAACTCACATTCCCGCCTGTTACTGGAGTATTTAAAGCTTCACATGCTAACTTCATTCCTAAAATAGAATTAACAAACTGCCAATACACTTCTGGATCATAGGGATTTCCAAAATTTAAGCAATTAGTAATTGCAAGTGGCTTTCCTCCGGAGCAAATGATATTTCGAGCAGCTTCACTTACTGCAATTGCGCATCCAATTTTTGGATCTGATTTCACATACCTTGAATTACAATCAACAGTCATAGTTAAAGCTTTCTCCGTACCTTTAATATTGACGACAGCTGAATCTGAGGGGGAGTTTGTAGACATATTTACTGTACCCACCATTGAATCATATTGTTCAAATATCCATCTTTTAGATGCTATATTGGGTAATGTAATCAGCAACTTTGCTGTTGCAACAATGTCTTCAGGTGGTAAAACAGAGGATATATTAAATTGTTTATATCTAGCATAATACTCTGGTTCACGATAATCTCTGTCATAAACAGGAGCTCCCCCTCCAAGCACAAGTGATTCGGCAGGAATACTTGCTATGCATGTATTCTCAAAGTAAAAATTTAATTGCTTATCATTTGTTACTTCGCCTATTTGTTCACAATTCAAGTCCCATTTATTAAATATATCTTTAGCAATAGACTCTTTACCTTTTTTAATTACTAATAACATTCTTTCTTGAGATTCTGACAATAAAATTTCAAAAGGTGCCATTTTTTGTCTAACAGGGACTTTGTCCAGATTAATAATCATTCCACAATTTCCAGCACTACTCATTTCAGAAGTAGAACATATAATACCAGCAGCTCCCATATCTTGCATACCAACAAGCACATCTGTTTTAGCAAGTTCCATAGTAGCTTCCAATAATAATTTTTCTTGAAATGGATCACCAACCTGAACTGACGGAATATCATTTACTGAATCTTCAGTTAAATCCTTTGAAGCAAAAGCTGCACCATTTATTCCATCTTTTCCAGTAGAAGAACCTACAATAAAAACAGGGTTCCCTAATCCTGAAGCAGTTGCAGAAATCATAATTCCTTTTTTCATAATTCCAGCCGAAAAAGCATTAACTAATGGATTGGTATTATAACTTTTATCAAAAAAAGTTTCTCCTCCTACAGTAGGGATACCAAATGAATTTCCATAATCTCCAATACCTTTTACAACTCCTTTAAGAAGCCACTGAGTTTTATTTAAATTAATATCACCAAATCTCAATGAATTTAATTGTGCAATGGGTCTTGCTCCCATAGTAAAAATATCTCTATTTATACCACCGACACCAGTAGCAGCACCCTGATAAGGCTCTAATGCGGAAGGATGATTATGCGATTCAATTTTAAATGCACAAGCTAGACCATCACCAATATCAACTAATCCAGCATTTTCTTCGCCAGCTTCCACCAGCATATGAGGTGCTGATTTAGGTAATTTTTTTAACCATTTTATAGAGTTTTTGTAAGAACAATGCTCTGACCACATTACAGAAAATATACTTAATTCTGTATAATTTGGAATTCTATTTAGAATTTCACAAATCTTATCAAATTCCTCTGAAAGAAGACCCATATTTTTTGCATCTTCTTCGTTCATAATCTTTTGTGCTGACATTTTAGTATATTTTTTATTGATTTTTAAAAATAAATATTAATAATGGCTTAATCTTAATAAAAAGTAAAATATTTTTTAAACATTTTAAACACTTGTTAATAAACATTGATATTTACAATATTTTTATTAGATTGAAGTTATAATAAATAACCCCCAAAAGAATGGAGAATATAAAATTATTTGAATTAGCTGAAAGATATCATAAACTATTTCCTAAACATGATATGATTGCGACAAAAACAAGCGGAAAAATGCGAACATATAGTTCAAGTGAATATATTGAAACAACTAATAATATCGGCTACGGATTACTGAATTTAGGAATCAATAAAAATGATAAAATCTGTATTATATCATTAAATAGACCTGAGTGGAGTTTAATTGATATGGGTATAAATAAAATTGGAGCTGTTAATGTAGGTATTTATGCAAATATCACAAGAGCAGAATACAAGTATATAATCAATGATTGCGGTGCTAAAATTATATTTGTGGGGTCTAATGAAATATATAATACTATTAAAGGATTAGACTTAGAAATAGAATGCTTAGAGCATATTTTTTCTTTCGATCAAATTGAAGGTGTCAATAACTGGTTAGATATTGTGGAAAATGGTGTTATCAATCCGCAAGAAGAACAAATGAATAAAATACAAAAGCAAATTATTCCACAAGATTTATTTACATTAATATATACATCTGGTACGACAGGCAAACCAAAAGGAGTAATGTTAAATCACTCAAATGTAATTAGTCAAATAACAACCTTAAAAGAAAAACTTCCTATAGGCATTAATGATAGAGCAATTAGTTTTTTACCACTTTGTCATGTTTTTGAAAGAATGATTGAATATTTTTATATGTTCAAAGGAGTATCTATTTATTATGCACAAAGTCTTGAGACATTAGGTGAGGATTTAAAAGAAATTCAACCTACAATTATGCCTACTGTCCCACGTTTGCTAGAAAAAGTCTATGATAAAATACTCACTAAAGGATCTGAACTAAAAGGTTTGAAAAAAAAATTATTTTTTTGGGCGGTAGAATTAGGATTAAAACATGAATATAATGGAAAAAATGGTATCTGGTATGAATTCCAATTAGCCATTGCTAATAAAATTATATTTAATAAATGGCGAGAAGCTGTCGGAGGCAATATCCGGTTTATTGTTTCAGGTGCTTCTGCTTTACAAGAAAGAATTGCAAAAATATTTACTGCTGCTCAAATGCCAGTACTTGAAGGATATGGGCTATCTGAAACTTCGCCTGTAATTTCAGTAAATTTAGCTCATACTAAAAATGCTCATTACGGAACTGTTGGGACAGTAATTCCTGGAGTTGAATTAAAACTTGTTCATGAAGAAGGTATGAGAGAAGGAGAAGGAGAAATTACTATAAAAGGACCAAATGTTATGATGGGTTATTATAACAAACCTGAAGAAACAAAAAAAGTAATTGATAAAGATGGTTGGTTTCATACTGGAGATATAGGATGTTTAATTAAAGGGAAATACTTGAAAATTACTGACAGAAAAAAGGAAATATTTAAAACTTCTGGAGGTAAATATATTGCACCACAAGTAATGGAAAATCGTTTTAAAGAATCGAGATTGATTGAACAAATTATAGTAATTGGTGAAGGTGAAAAGCATCCAGCAGCACTTATAATGCCCTCTGAAGAAGGAATTAAATTTTGGTGTCACAAACACAATATTAATTTTTTAAATATGAAGGAGGTTATTAACAAAAAAGCTATTCTTGAAAAATTTAATAAAGAAATAGAAAAGTATAATAACTTTTTTAACCCATATGAAAGGATAAAGAAATTTGAATTAATTTCAGAACCTTGGTCTGTAGATGGTGGAGAACTAACAGCAACTATGAAATTAAGGCGAAAAAACATATTAGCTAAATATCAACATCTTTATAAGAAGATTTATAATACTGAGAGTTAAAAATATGAGAAAAAAAATTAATAATGTAGCAGTAATTGGCTCTGGTATTATGGGTTCAAGAATCGCATGTCACTTTGCTAACATAGGTGTTAAAGTATTATTATTAGACATACCTTACGAAGAAAAAGATTCTATTAAAAATAATAATGGACAATCTGTTCGGAATAAAATTGTAAATACATCATTAAATGACACATTAAAAGCTAAACCTTCTGCTATATATTCTAAACTATTTGCTAGTAGAATAAAGACAGGTAATTTATCTGATGATATCTCAAAAATAAGTGAAGTTGATTGGATTATTGAAGTTATAATAGAAAATTTGGAAATTAAAAAAAATTTATTTCAAAACATAGAAAAATATCGGACACCTGGAACTATTATTAGCTCCAACACATCAGGTATTCCAATCAATAAGTTAATCGAAGGAAGAACTGATGACTTTTGTCAATTCTTTTGTGGTACTCATTTTTTTAATCCACCTCGATATTTGAAATTATTAGAAATAATTCCTTCAAAAAAAACAGATCCAGAACTAGTTTCATTTTTAATGAGTTATGGAGAAAAATTCTTGGGAAAAACCACTGTCTTATGTAAAGATACACCTGCATTTATTGCTAATAGAATTGGTATAGCAGGTATTGCTACTTTATTTAAATTAAGTTATGAATTAGATATGACAATTACCGATATTGATGCTTTGACGGGTCCAATAATTGGAAGACCTAAATCTGCAACTTTTAGAACATCAGATTTAGTAGGACTTGATACACTGAATAGTGTTGCTGAGGGTGTTTATAATAATTGTCCTAATGATGAACATAAAGATATTTTTAAATTACCTCCATTTATTAAAAAAATGCTAGAAAACAAATGGCTTGGTGATAAAACAAAACAAGGATTCTATAAAAAAGATAGAGATTCAAAAGGAAATAGAAAAATTCTATCACTAGACCTTAATTCATACGAATACAAAGTACAAAAGAAAACCAAATTTGAAACTATTGAAAAAGCTAAAAAAATAAATAAACTTAAAAACAGATTACCTGAGTTAATCAAAGGACAAGATAAAGCAGCTCAATTTTATAAAAAAATGTTTGCATTTATGTTTGCATATGTAGCTAACAGAATACCTGAAATTACCAATGATATTTATAAAATTGATGATGCTATGTGTGCAGGTTTTGGATGGGAAATGGGACCTTTCGCATTATGGGAATCTATAGGTATTGAGCAAGGCATACAATTAATAGAATCAGAAAATCTTAATCAACCTGCATGGACTAAAATCTTAAATAACACTAAGTCATTTTATAAAATTGAAAATGGAGAAAAAACCTATTTGAACATAAATAAGAATTCACAATGTAAGATTCCTACATTAAATAAATTTATAATACTTGATAATTTACGAACCAAATCACTTATATGGAAAAATCAAGGATTATCTCTTATTGATATCGGAGATGGAGTATTAAATATAGAATTCCATACAAAATTAAATAGCCTGGGGAAAGATGTTATTGAAGGTGTTCAAAAAGGAATAGAAATTGGAGAAAAAGAGTTTAAAGGAATAGTTATTGGAAACCAAGGAGAACACTTCTCAGCAGGAGCAGATATAAGTATGATTTTTACACTTATAGTTGAACAAGAATGGGAGAAATTAAATTTAGCAATTAAAACATTTCAAAACACATCTATGTTAATCAGATACTCTAATATACCAGTTGTCGTAGCTCCTCACGGGCTGACATTAGGTGGGGGATGTGAATTTACACTTCATGCCGACTCTGTGCAATGTGCAGCTGAAACATATATGGGACTAGTTGAATTAGGTGTTGGATTGATACCTGGGGGGGGAGGCACTAAAGAAATGGCCTTAAGGGCATCAGATCTTTATTATCAAGGTGATGTGGAATTACCTAGACTAAAAGAATACTTTTTAAATATTGGACAAGCAAAAGTTGCAACATCTGCTCATGAAGCATTTGACCTTGGTTATCTTCAAAAAGGAAAAGATAATATAACAATTAATACAAATAAATTAATTGAAGATGCTAAACAAAAAGTTTTACTTCTAGATAACCTAGGATACACAAAGCCAATAAAAAGAAATGATATTAAAGTTCTTGGACAGGAGGGAATGGGCATGTTTTTAGTAGGTGCAGATACTTTTAGAGAAGGAGGTTACATTACAGAACATGAACAATTAATGTGTGAAAAATTAGCATATGTATTATGTGGGGGTAATTTATCATCTTCAACAAAAGTTTCTGAACAATATTTACTAGATATTGAAAGAGAAGCTTTCCTATCACTATGTGGGGAGTCAAAAACATTAGAAAGAATTAAACATATGCTAGAAAAAGGTAAACCTTTAAGAAATTAAATTATGGAAGAAGTGTATATAGTACAAGCATATAGAACTGCTGTTGGAAAATCGAAAAAAGGAAAAATCACCTTCGTTCGTCCGGATGATTTAGGGGCACAATTAATTGAAAAAATTGTGCAAAAGATTCCAAATTTTAATAAAGAAGAAATTAATGATATTATTGTTGGTAATGCAACACCTGAAGCAGAGCAAGGTTTAAATATTGGAAGAATGATTTCATTAATTGGATTAAATTCAGTTAAAATTCCTGGAATAACTGTAAATAGATACTGTTCATCGGGATTAGAAACAATTGCTATTGGTTCAGCAAAAATTAAAGCAAAAATGTCTGAATGTATAATAGCTGGAGGTGTTGAAACTATGTCTAATATTCCTATGGGAGGATGGAAAATTACACCAAATTACCAAGTAGCTAAAAATCATCCAGATTGGTATTGGGGCATGGGAACCACAGCAGAAGCAATCGTAAAAAAATATCAAATTACGCGAATAGAACAAGATGAATTTGCCTATCATTCTCATATGAAAGCTGTTTCTGCCTTGAAAAATAACTTATTTAAAAAAGATATTATTCCAATCGAAATAAAGAAAACATTCCTAAATCAAGAATCAGTAATCAAAAATATTACTTATTCTTTTGAGGAAGATGAAGGACCAAGACAAGATACTACAATAGAAAAATTAGGAAAATTAAAACCTGTTTTTGCTCAAGGAGGGACGGTAACTGCTGGAAATTCTTCACAAACATCTAACGGAGCTGCATTTGTTATGCTTATGTCCGAAAAAATGATTAAAAAACTAAACATAGAACCTATTGCTAGGTTAAAAAGCTATGCAGTATGCGGTGTAGAACCAAAACATATGGGAATTGGACCAGTTGAAGCAATTCCACTTGCATTAAAACAAGCAAACATGTCAATTAATGATATCGAGTTAATTGAATTAAATGAAGCTTTTGCTTGTCAAGCATTAGCAGTAATTAAAGAAGCACATTTAAATCCTGATATAATTAATGTAAATGGTGGAGCAATTGCTCTTGGACACCCATTAGGTTGCACAGGTGCAAAATTAACTGTACAATTACTAAATGAAATGAAGAGAAGAGGTTTAAAAAATGGTATGGTTACAATGTGTGTTGGTACAGGTCAAGGAGCAGCAGGTATTTTTGAATTACTAAACTAAGTAAGAATTATGAAAGAGGAAAAAATAGGCGGGTCGTTTTTAATAAAAGAAACTGATTTTCAAGATGTATTTATTATCGAAGATTTTGACTCTACAGCTCAACAAATGATTGATGCAACTAGAGATTTTGTGGAAAAAGAAATTTACCCTAACATTAGACAATTAGAAAATAATAATTACGATTTAGTAAAAAATATAATGAAAAAAGCAGGTGATTTAGGTTTACTAGGTTTAAATATACCTGAAGAATACGGAGGATTTGGTATGGGTTTTAATTTATCTATGTTTATATGTGGAGAAATGAGTTCATATTCTGGTTCAGTTGCAACTGCATATGGAGCCCATACCGGTATAGGTACTTATCCAATTTTATACTATGGGTCGGAAGAATTAAAAAAAATATTTTTACCAAAAATCGCATCGGGTGAATGGATTTCTTGTTATAATTTAACTGAACCCAATGCAGGTTCTGATGCAAATTCAGGTACTACGAAAGCTGTGCTAACTGAAAACAAAAAACAATTTGAAATATCAGGACAGAAAATTTGGATTAGTAATGCAGGATTTGCGGAAGTTTTTATTGTATTTGCGAGAATTGAAAATGATAAAAATATAACAGGTTTTGTACTAAATAAATCTGGAGCTAAAGGTATCACTCTTGGAGAAGAAGAAAAAAAATTAGGACTTAATTCATCTTCTACAAGACAAGTTTTTTTTGATAAAACTAAAATATCAATAAATCAAATGCTAGGTGAAAGAAATGGTGGTTTTAAAATTGCTATGAATTCATTAAATGTAGGTAGGATTAAATTATGCGCTGCTACTACAGCTGCAGCTGAAAAAGTATTAAATATTTCTATTGAATATGCTCTCCAAAGAAAACAATTTAAAAATGAGATTATTAATTACGGTGCTATTAAAGAAAAATTAGCTAATATGGCAACTCTTGTTTACTGCTCCAATGCTGCACTATATCGAGCAGGTAATGATATTGAAATTAAAATTCAACAACTTATTAATAAAGGAGAAAATAAAACTAATGCCAAACTGAAAGGCTTATTAAGTTATGCAGTAGAATGTGCAATTATGAAGGTGAATGGATCCGAAGTTATAAAATTCGTCTCAGACGAAGCTATACAAATACATGGTGGAATGGGATATTCGGCAGACTCGTTAGTTGAACCTGCATATAGGGATGCAAGAATATCAAGAATATATGAAGGAACAAACGAAATAAATAGAATGCTCATTGTAGAAATGATGCTTAAAAAAGCAATAAAAAAAGAGTTAAATATATTTAAAGCAATAAAAAAACTCCAAAGAGAGTTACCATTAATTACACTTGGAATAAATAAAAAATTTTCTAAATCTAAATTAAGCGATGAAAAAGTTGCTGTAAATAAATTAAAAAAATTATCACTATTAATGCTTGGCATATCCGTATCAAAATACAAAGCAAAACTTGTAAAAGAACAAGAATTACTTATGAGAATCGCTGACTTAATAATTGAAACATATATTTGTGAATCCGCACTATTAAAAACTGAAAAGAAAATTAAAAATAATGGATTTAATAATAGTAAAACAGAAATTAATATGACAAGAAATCATATTCATTATTCTCTAAATTTATGTAGAAATTCAGCTGAAGAAATAATTATGGCAACATCTAATGGGATAAAAAATCGGTATTTAATATCCGTATCTAAAAAATTAACTTATCCTTTACAATTAGATATAAAAGAAACTAGAAGAAGAATTTCAGAAAAATTACAATCTGATAAAAAATATAATTTTTCTATTTAATTATTTAAATAAATGGATTTTTTAAATAAAGAAATACTGGATTACTGTAAAAAATTTACTTCCCAAAACAACAAAATTCTTAAAGAACTAGCTAGAGAAACAGAATATAAAATAATGATGCCTAGAATGATGTCTGGTCCTTTAATGGGCTCATTTTTACAATTCATTAGCTATATGATGAAACCTATGTCTGTTTTAGAAATAGGAACCTATACTGGGTATTCTGCAATTTGCCTAGCAAGTGGATTACAAAAAAATGGACATTTACATACAATTGAAATTAATCCTGAATTAGAAGATTTTGCAAAAAAGTATTTCAAAAAAGCAAAAGTTAATAACCAAATTACTTTGCATATTGGAAATGCATTAGACATTATACCTTTACTAGATATTTCTTTTGATATTATATTTATTGATGCTGATAAAAAAAATTATTTAAAATATTATGAATTAAGTTTGAAAAAGATAAAAAAAGGTGGAATCATACTGATTGACAATGTTCTTTGGAGTGGAAAAGTTTTACAAAAAATAAAAAAAAATGATAAAGAAACCCGTGAAATAAAAAAACTCAACAAGCTAATTATAAATGATGATAGAGTTGAAAATATGATGTTACCATTAAGAGATGGAATAATGATATGTAAAATTCTATGAGTTTTTTATAAAAAAATATAAAACTGTAAAGCATATCAAAATACTAGTAAAAATATTCATAACTGCATATAACATATAACCGTCTTTTATCAAATTAATTGTTTCAAAGCTAAAAGATGAAAAAGTACTAAGTCCTCCACAAAATCCTACCAATAATAATAATCTTGCATTATCAGTTACCATATGATTTTGTATGCCTACCAAAAAAATCCCTAAGATTAGGCAACTTAATAAATTAGCTAACAAAGTTGCTATTGGCAATTTATAATTAATAAATGATAATGAAATTAGATATCTAACTAAACTACCTAGCCCCCCCCCAAAAAAAACATAAAATAATTTTAACACAAACACTACTTATTGAAAAAATAATTATAGATTTTATAAACTATAATTCCAATAAAAATACCAAATAAAATACCAAATAAAACATCTAAAGGATAATGTTTTGCTAAGTAAATACGACTATATGAAACAATAAATACCCAAATCACTAATATATATTTCAAAAATATTTTAATACTCTTAAAAGCAAGCACAATAAAAATAGCCATAGATGATGTATTAGCTGAATGACCTGAAATAAAACCATATTGACCTCCGCAATCAACAATAAGTGGACGGATTTGATCTACTAATTCTAATTCCCAACAAGGTCTAAGTCTCATAAAAACATTTTTAAACAAGTGAACATGTAAAAAATCTGTAACTCCAATACTAATAATTAAAAAAACAATAAATAATGTCCATTTTTTTTTTTCAATTACAGGGATATAAATTAAAACAACGATAGTTATAAAAGTAAAAATCACTAGTTTGTTTGAAAAAAATATCCATAGAAAATCCCATTTTTCTGACCCTAAATTATTTAAGAAAACAAATAGATTTTTATCTAGCTCAATTAATTTATTCATACTAGTTAGAAGTTAATAAGTGCCAAATAGAATCTTTTAACTTATCCAAGTTATAATTAGTGATTGACGAAATAAAAATATGCTTTATAGGAATACTTTTAGAAATTTCCTCTTCTAATTCTTGGCCAAGAATATCAGATTTTGTAATAACTAATAGTTTATCTTTATCCAGTAATTCAGGATTATATTTCTCAAGCTCAGACAATAAAGTAAAATAATTTTTCATTATATCATCACTCTCAACAGAGATTAAAAATAATAAACAAGTATTACGTTCAATATGTCTTAAAAATCGATGACCTAAACCTTTACCATCACTTGCACCGCTTATAATTCCTGGAATATCAGCCATTATAAAAGATTGACCATCCCTATAATCAACGATACCTAAATTAGGAGTTAAAGTGGTAAATTCATAATCTGCTATTTTAGGTTTAGCCGCAGTAACTCTTGATAATAAAGTTGATTTACCTGCATTAGGAAAACCAACTAACCCTACATCTGCAAGAATTTTCAATTCTAATATATAAGCATTTTCTAAACCTATTTTACCAGGTTGTGCATATCTTGGACTTTGACGAACCGAATTTTTAAAATGTACATTACCTCTTCCTCCTAAACCGCCTTTTAATAAAATTGAATCTTCGTTAGCCTCTGTGATTTCAAATAAAAATTCATGAGAATTTGCATCTTTGACTATAGTACCTAATGGAACCTCTATTATAATATCCTTACCATTTGCACCAGTGCTAGTATTTTTTCCTCCATCCCCACCATGACCTGCTTTAATATGTTTAGTATATTTTAAATGTAATAATGTCCAAAAATTACTATTGCCCTTTAAAATAATATGACCCCCTCTACCTCCATCTCCACCATCCGGTCCACCTTTTGGTTGTATTCTTGATCTAAAAAAATGCGCAGAACCTTTACCCCCATTACCTGATTTACAGTAAATCTTTACATAATCGATGAAAGTAGTTTTTGAATTTTTCATAATTTACATAAATGAAAGGCAATTGAATTATTGCTATTATTTTTTTCGTAAAAAAATATTAAATATATCTTCTGATATTTCATTAACTGTTCTTTCACCATCAATAGAAAAAAATGAATCTTTTAACTTATTTAAATAAAAATTTTTGAGCATAGCAGTTTGATTGTGATATACTTGAATTCTATTTCTTATAACTTCTTGATTTTTATCATCTGCTCTCCCACTATCTAGACCTCTGTTAAGTAATCTTTTAACTAATTCATTTTCTGAAACTTCTAATGAAATAATAAATGACAAATTCATTTCTTTTTTTTCAAGAAGCTTTGAAAATGCCTGGGCTTGGGGCAAAGTTCTAGGAAAACCATCAAAAATATAACCATTTGAATCACTATATGAATCTAGCTCATTAGCTAGTAAATTAATAGTTAAATCATCTGGAACTAATTGACCTTTTTGTATATAATTTTCTGCTAATTTCCCCAAATTTGTTTGTTGTGAAATGTTTTTTCTAAAAACATCACCTGTTGATATATGGGTTAGCTGTTTTTTCTGAACAATTAAATCAGCTTGAGTTCCTTTACCAGATCCTGGTGGTCCAAATAATACTATATTTAACATAATAAATTAATTTTAATGAATAATATTTTTATATATAGCCGATAAATCTCGACCTTTTTCATTGAAATCCATTCCATAACCTACAACAAATTCATTTTCAATTTTAAAACCTATATAATTTGGCTCAATTGAATAATTATATTTTTTAGGCTTATATAACAAAGTTACACACTCTATATTTTTAGCACCATATTTTTTCAATTCTTTTTTTAAAAAATTTAATGTGAATCCAGTATCAACAATATCTTCAATAACTAATATATTTTTATTCTTTACTAAATCATAAGGAAAATAATCTATTGAAATTTTTTTTGTTGATGCCATTCCTGAATAAGATTTTAACTTCACTAAACTAACATGAACCGAATCATCTAAATTTTGAAGAAACTTACTTGCAAAAACAGTAGCACCATTCAATACAATTAAACATAATGGCCAATCATTATTATATTTAAAATTTATCTGCTCAAAAAGAATATTAATCTTTCTTAAAATTTCTTTTGATGGAATTAATAATTCAAATAACAAGCCATCTATTTTAATTTTTTTCATCGATAAAAGTAAAATTACAAAATTATTCAAGTTGAAATAATAATTTTATTATTATAAAAGACTAAATTTGGTGCTTAAAAAATTACTATTATGAAACCACTTGTTAGTATTATTATGGGTAGCACATCTGACTGGCCAGTTATGAAAAAAGCTGCTATGTTTTTTGAAGAAATGGAAATTCCTTTTGAAGTAAATGCATTATCAGCTCATCGAACACCTGAAGAGGTTGAACAATTTGCAAAAAATGCATCAACTAATGGTATTAAAATAGTAATTGCAGGTGCTGGCATGGCTGCACACTTGCCGGGTGTAATTGCAGCAATGACACCGATTCCTGTAATTGGTGTCCCAATTAAAGCCTCTCTTGACGGACTTGATTCTTTACTTGCAATTGTTCAAATGCCCCCTGGAATACCAGTAGCTACAGTAGCAATTAATGGAGCTCTTAATGCAGGAATTCTTGCAGCTCAGATGTTATCTACAAATGATACCTCAATGTTTTCTAAAACTGTAGAATACAAAGAAAAATTAAAAGGGAAAATAGTTAAAGCAAATCAGGAATTGCAAAAAGAAAAATTTAAATTTAGAACAAATTAACTTAATCCAGCTTTAAATAATTTAATTGCAATAGCTAATAATACTATTCCAAAAACTCTTCGAAGGACATCTAGACCTGCTTGACCTAAAAATCTTTCTATTGTATTTGTTGTTTTTAAAACAAAGAATACAAATAACAAATTCAAAATAATACCTATCGTAATTTCAGAGTAAGAATAAGCACTAATTGCTCTTAAAGATAGTATTGTAGTTAAAGTGCCAGCACCTGCAATTAAAGGAAATGCAATCGGCACAATTGATGCAGATTTATCTTGATCACTAGACTTAAATAATTCAATATTTAATATCATTTCTAATGCAAGTAGAAAAATAACAATAGACCCTGCTATTGAAAATGACTGAACATCAATACCAATCAAATGCAGTAAATTTTCACCTATAAATAAAAAACCCATCATAATAAAAAAAGAAACTAACGTAGCTTTGACTGAATTTATATGACCAGTTTTTTGTCTGATACTTATTATTAACGGGATGCTGCCTAATATATCAACAACAGCAAATAATGTTAAAGTAATTGTTAAAATATCATTTATATCCATATAGAAGTATATTAATTAATAATTACTCCAAATTTAGTTAAATCAGTTGTAAAATTAGGATAAGATTTAGATATAACTTCCATATTATTCACTTTTAACTTATATCCAATTACTGAGAGAATGGAAAAAGATAATGCAATTCTATGATCATTGTGTGTATCAATAGAAATTACCTGATCACTAATGTGGCTATGATTTGATTTAATAAATACACAATCCGATGATTTTACAAATAATTTACAATTAAATTTCAATAATTCTTTTTTTAAACATTCAATTCTATTACTTTCTTTATAAATTAAATTTTTTACACCTGAAGCCACCAATTCAACACCTAAAGCAAAACAAACAATTAGAAATGTTGGAAAAAGATCAGGATTATTTCTAAAGTCCCATTCAATTTTTTGAGGAATTGCATCATCTTTATTTTTTTTCAAAATCAAAGTATCGTTTTTAAAAGTAGCAGACACACCAAATAATGCAAAAAAATCAAGAACCATAATATCTCCTTGAATACTATTTGAGAATAAAGATTTAATATCCATTGACTTGAATTTAGAGAATAAAAATGCTGCTATTAAATATGATGCAGAAGTCCAATCTGATTCAATTAAAGAAATAAAACTATTGTATTTAACAGGTTTAACAATAATTTTATTCTTATTAACTGATAAAATAGCACCACAATTTTTCATCATAGAAACTGTCATATCAATATAAGGATTTGAATACATATTTTGATTAAAAATTAATTCCAATCCTTTAGGGAAATATGGAGCTATCAATAATAAAGATGATATATACTGACTAGTATGATTACTAGATAAATCTATTTTATTTGTGGAAAAGTCTATTTTTTTACTAATCAAAATACCACTAGAATTACTTTCAATTTTAGCACCTAATTTTTTCAAAGCATATATTAATTCAGAAATAGGTCGTTTAAATAAAAAATTATCTCCTGTAAAAGATATATTGTTTTTTTCTAAAGCAAATAAAGAAAGTAAAAAACGCATAGCAGTACCTGATTGCTTCAAGTCAATAATATGATTTGATGAATCCAATGCTCTAGAAAAAACATATGTATCTTGAGAATTTGATAAATTCTTAATACTTAAATTATTTTTTTGTAAATAGTTAATAACTAAAGCACGGTGGGAAATACTTTTTGAACCTGATAAAATAAAACTAATTTTATCTAAATTTTTATATGAATTATTTAGTACCAGTATAGACATTTTTTCGATAATAATCTAAAGATAATAGTATATCATTTGTTGAGACAGGACAGTTTACAATAGCTGAACCTATTTCTGTAATTAAAGTAAAATTAAATTTATAATCTGCATTTTTCTTATCTACCTTAAGATATTTCAAAATAAGATTATCATATTGAGCATCTAATTTAATTGGTAACCATACTTTTTGAATTTCTTTAATAATATTAAGAAATTGATGTTTAGAAAATTTATACTTTTTATATGAAATATATGATTCGCAAATTAACCCAATAAAAACTGCAAATCCATGAGTTATTGGTTGATTTAATTCGAAAAACAAACTCTCTACTGCATGTGCAATTGTATGTCCAAAATTTAACTTTCTTCTTTGATTCCAATCCAAATAATCTGATTGTACTATTTTAATTTTAATCTTAACACATTCGGTTATAATATCCAATAAATGATCTTGATTAAAAAAATTACATTTAATAAGTTTATTCCATAAATTACGATCCTCAATAAGTCCATATTTAAAAATCTCAGCTTGAGCAGACAAAAAATCATTTTTAGATAATGTCAACAAATAAGAGGGGTCAATTAATGTCATTTGAGGATTGCAAAATAATCCAATTTGATTTTTATAATCACTTAAATTTAATGCAACTTTTCCTCCGATAGAAGCATCAACTTGTGCTAATAAAGTTGTAGGTATATTAATAAACTTAATTCCTCTTTGTAAAACACTACTTAAAAAACCTCCAAAATCTAAAATTACACCACCTCCAATATTGATAATTAGACTATTTCTATCAATCCCTTTTGATAATAATTTAGTACATATTTTTTCAAAAACCTGAAGAGATTTAGTGTATTCACCCACAGGAAGTTTAATTACTTGATTCTTTTTAAGATAAATACTTGAATTTAAAATACTTTTTAAACAATACTTTTCTGTGTTAGCATCAACAAAAATATAAATATGAGTTATTGCTTGTTTTTTAATAAATAAATCTATTCTTGAAGCAACATCATAACCTATAAATATATCGCTTCCATTTAATCTAAATTTATTCATGATATTATTATACAAATATTTATTTAACAAATTAACAAAAAGAATATTATCTCATTATAATCCTTTTAAATATATTTACAAATATGATCTTTAGTAACAAATACATAGATTATTCAAAAAAAACAAAAATAGAATTATATCTAACATTAATATTATTTTTGGTTTTATCTAATAAAACAATTGTTTCAATTGGGAAAAAATTATTACATCTATCTTTAGCAATAAAGCTACCTATATTAGGAATTATAAAAAAAACAGTATTTAATCATTTTTGCGGTGGGGAAAATATAAATCAATCTAAAAAAACCATTAAGAAATTAGGTGAAAATAATATCAAAACAATTTTAGATTACTCTGTTGAGGGGCAAGATGATGAAACAAGTTTTCAAAATACATTTAATGAAATAATCAAGAACATAGAAGAAGCTGAGTGTAATAAATTAGTTCCTTTTTGTGTATTTAAAATGACAGGAATTGCTGAATTTAAATTATTAAATAAAGTAAATAATAAGGATAAATTGTCTGAAAAAGAAATGGTTGATTTCCAACTATTAAATACAAGACTGGATTTAATATGTGAAAAAGCAAAAAAAAATAAAATTCCCATTTTAATTGATGCAGAAGAAAGTTGGATTCAAGATACTATAGACCAGCTAACTGAGGCGATGATGAAAAAATACAACAAATATGAAGTTATCATTTATAATACTATACAATTATATAGGTCTGATAGATTGAAGTATTTAATAGATTTACATAAAAAAGCTAAAAAGGAAAAATACAAGTTAGGATTTAAGTTAGTTAGAGGTGCTTATATGGAAAAAGAAAGAAATCGAGCTAAAATTAATAATTATAAATCTCCAATTAATATAAGTAAAAAGAAAAGTGATGAAGATTTTAATAAAGCTGCAAAGTATTGCATAGAAAATATTGACATGATTAATATTTGTTTTGGTACACATAATGAAGAAAGCACAAAAATGATTATTGATTTGATGTCAGAAAAAAAAATTAAAAATAATGATTATAGAATTTATTTTTCACAATTATTAGGGATGAGTGATAATATAAGTTTTTATCTAGGATATTATAATTATAATGTTGCTAAATATGTACCATATGGTCCAGTAAAAGAAGTTTTGCCCTATTTAATACGGAGAGCTGAAGAGAATTCATCAATTGCAGGTCAAACAAATAGAGAAATTACAAGAATGAGAGAATTAATAAAAAAATACTCTAATCACACTGATTAAAATTCAACATAGATGTTGTAGGAACAAACTGACCTTTTGATTTCACTAATTTTAAATTTACTAGCTTAACAAAAGCTTCATTTTTCTCAAAAATTAAATATATTAAAGTATTAATGCTATCATTTTTATGATGAAAAGATAGATAATACTTTTTATTATCAAAACCTCTAATTTGACTTGATTTAAAATCAATAATTGATTGCATAATATATTTATTTAATAATGTGGTATCTAAGCCAATGGAGTTAAATTTACAAATAGATTTATCTGTAAAAAAAACTTCTGATTGTGTCAAAAAACTTTTAACTCTTTTATCTGGAAAGTAATTAAAACTTAACATTTCTTTTCTATTGCCAAGCGAAAACATAATTATCACAACACCTAAAACAATTCCAAAAGAAAAGAAATATAACCTATTAATAAAATTCATGTATTAGAGAAAACTAAAAGGTTGATGAGGTAAATTAAACCATTCTGAAATACCTTTATTGACTAATTGACCTTTAATAATATATGCACCTTGCCCAATATTAGGTTTATTATAAATGATTTTATTAACTCCCCCAAATTCACCAATATCCAGTAACAACGAAGAAAAAATATTACTTAGAGAGAATGATGCAGTTCTTGCAACTCTAGAAGGAATATTAGGTACACAATAATGAATTACCCCATGCTTAATAAATGTAGGTGTTTTATGAGAAGTTACTTCTGAAGTTTCCACACAACCTCCTCTATCAATACTAACATCTACAATTACAGAACCTGGCTTCATTAATTTGACCATCTCCTCAGAAATAAGACAAGGTGTTCGACCATCACTACTTCTGATTGCACCAATAACAACATCTGCCCGTCTAATGGATTTTTGAAGAGCCTTTGGATTAATTGTATTCATATCTACACGAGTGTGTAATTTATCTTGTATTCTACGTAATTTTGACAATGATTTATCAAAAATTTTAACTGACGCTCCTAATCCAATTGCAGATCTTGCAGCAAATTCTCCAACAGTGCCAGCACCTAGAATTACAATATCTGTTGTACTAACACCCGCAACACCACCCATTAATAACCCTTTACCACCATTTAAATTACTCAAGCATTCTGCGGCAATTAAAATAGAAGCATTACCCGCAATTTCACTCATCGATCTAACAACTGGAAAAATTCCATATTCATCTTGAATATAATCATATGCAATTGCAGTAATTTTTTTATCCATTAACTTTTTAAAAAAAATTGGACTTTGAATTTTAAGCTGAAGAGCTGAAATCAATGTTTGATTCTTTTCCATAAATCCGATTTCTTCATATGTTGGTGGAGAAACCTTTAAAATAATATCTGATTTATACACTTCCTGTGCGGTTTTTACAATTGAAGCACCACATTCACTATATTCTTTATCTGAAAAATTAATCAGCTCACCCACTCCACTTTGAACAATTACATTATGACCATTGTTCGTTAATAAATTTACTGCATCAGGAACTAAACCTATTCTTTTCTCTTGCAATAAAACTTCTTTGGGAATCCCAATACTTAATTGTTTATTTTCCGACTTTAATTCAAGTACTTCTTCTTGAGGGAGTGTGAAAGCTCCCTCTGAAAAGGATAAAAATTTATCTTCCATAATTATTTATTCTAGTATCAATAATTCTCTCTTATTATTATTACTTTTAATTTCAATATTAGTATAGTCATCAATTAAAAAAGGTTGAATTAACTCTGGCCATTCAATAAAACAATAATGATTAGATGACAAATATGTCTCAATACCTAACTCTTCTAACTCTTCTACACTTTCTAATCGATATAAATCAAAATGAAATACTTTCTCATTATTCTCATTCAAATATTCATTAACGATAGAAAATGTAGGACTAGATATAGGGTCAGTTATATTTAAATGCTTACAAATGCATTTAACAAATGTTGTTTTACCCACACCCATTTCGCCGTAAATAGCAAAAATACGATTATCTGATAATTTTAACAATTTCAGTGCAACACTTTCAAGCTGTGAAATTGAACTAATATCATATGCTTTTTTACTCATTTTTTTGAACTTAATGAAATAATTGGAATAATCATTTCTTCCATAGATATACCACCATGTTGATATGTGTTAATATAATGGTGGGCATAATGATTATAATTGTTTGGATACACAAAATACTTGTTAGGAGCAGCAAACACATAAGAAGAACTCATATTTGTTTTTGGTAATAAAATATTATCAGGGTTATCAACATAAAAAACATCTCTGTTATCAAACTTTATTTTTCTACCAGTTTTGTACCTCAAATTTGAGGATATATTTTTTTCACCTATTAATTTACTAGGTTCAGTCACATTAATAGTCCCATGGTCAGAAGTAATGATAATATTAACATTTAATGTAGATAATTGCTTAAGTAATTCAAATAATGGAGAGTTTTTGAACCATGTCAAGGTTAAATCACGATAGGATTTTTCATCGTTAGCTAACTCTTTAATCATTTTGATATCAGTTTTCGAATGTGATAATATATCAACAAAATTATATATAATTACATTTAACGACTTATGTAAAAATTCATTAACACGTTCAATCATTTTTTTCCCATGTTCAAGGTTAAATACCTTATTAAATGAAAAAGATGGATGTAAATTCATATTTTTCAAATTATGAATTAAAAAATCTTTTTCATATAAATTTTTACCTCCCTCATCTATGTCATCTAACCAAAATTGAGGAAATTTTTTTTTCATTTCAGAAGGCATTAGACCAGAAAAAATTGCATTTCTACAATACTGAGTAGCAGTTGGTAAAATACTGCAATACATATCTTCATCAATGGAAAAATATGATTGCAATAAAGGCTTAATAACTTTCCACTGATCAAATCGTAAGTTGTCAATTACTAAAAAAAATGTAGAATTACCATTAGACATCTTAGGCAAAACATGTTTTTTGAACAAATTATGCGAAAAAGTCAACTCTGAATCAGCACCACTATTTACTAACTGAGAATAATTTTTCTTTATATATTTAAAAAAATTTAAATTTGCTTCCTTCTTTTGATTGAGCAAAATCTCTAACATATTATTTTCCTCTAAAGAATCTAATTCTAATTCCCAATAAACAATTTTTCTATATATCTCTATCCACTCTGAAAAAGAATACACATTATTAATCATTGATCCAATTGATAAAAATTCTTTTTGATAATCAGAATTTGTTTTATTATTAATGAGTTTTGAAAAATTTAAATTTTTCTTAATTGTTAAAAGAATTTGATGAGGATTTACAGGTTTAATTAGATAATCTGATATTTTAGAACCTATTGCCTCTTCCATAATTTGCTCCTGTTCATTTTTTGTAATCATAATTACAGGAGTATTAATGATTTCTTTTAATTTCGATAATGTATCTAATCCTGTGAGTCCAGGCATATTCTCATCTAAAAAAATTAAATCATATGAGTTATCTTTCACTAAGTCAATTGCATCATAACCATTATTCACAGTATTAACATTAAAACCCTTTTCTTGCAAAAAAACAATATGAGATTTTAAAGAATCTACTTCGTCATCTATCCATAAAATATTACCAGAGTTCATTTTGTTTATTTTTGTTTTTTAAATTTATACTTTAATTTAAAATAAAATGTCATATCTCAAGAATAAAATAATTAATGATCCAATATACGGGTTTGTTCATATTTCCTTTAATATTATTTGGGAAATTATTGAACATCCATATTTTCAAAGACTCAGAAGAATATCTCAACTTGGACTTTCATCTTTAGTTTACCCTGGTGCTAATCATAATAGATTTCATCATGCTATTGGCTCTATGCATTTAATGAATAAGGCTATTAACATATTAAAGCTAAAAGGTCATACAATCACCATGGAAGAACATGAGGCCTCATTAATAGCTATTTTATTACATGATATTGGACATGGCCCATTTTCACATGCTTTAGAAAATAGTATCGTTAATAACATATCACATGAACAAATATCAATTATGTTTATGCAGCAATTAAACGAGAAATTTAAAGGAAAATTATCTTTAGCAATTAAAATTTTTCAAAAAAAGTATAAAAAAAAGTTTCTTCAAGAACTAATTTCAAGCCAATTGGATATGGATCGATTAGATTATTTAAATAGAGACAGTTTTTACTCTGGCGTTAATGAAGGAATTATTAATTCCGATAGAATTATTGAAATGTTAAATATTAAAAATAATAAGCTCGTAGTAGATTATAAAGGAATTTATTCGATTGAAAAATTTATTATGGCAAGAAAATTAATGTATTGGCAAGTTTACCTACATAAAACAGTACTTTCAGCAGAACATACATTAATGAATGTACTAAGAAGAGCAAAAAGTTTAGCTAAAAAAAACATCAAAATATATACAACACCCCCATTTCAAACTTTTTTATATGAAAAAAAGAAAATAACTTCTCAATTTTTTCAATCAAATAAACTGCTTAATAAATTTGCATTAATTGATGACTTTGATATTTTGACATGTATGAAAAATTGGATTAACCAAGAAGATAAGGTACTTAAAATATTATCTGAAGGAATTATTAATAGAAAGCTTTTAAAAATTAGCTCAATTACAAAAAGTAAAAAAGAATATGAATTGAAAAAAATACGTAAGCAAGCAAGAAAAAAATTTCAAATTAATGAAGAAGAAGTTAAATACTTAGTATTTCCAATTACAATCAAGAATGAAACTTATAACTTTAACATTAATGAAATAAAATTCTTAAAAAAAGATTCTATTCTAATTAATTTATCAGATTTAAAAAGTGAATTTAGTTTAAACACACAAAATTCAAAAATTATTAAACACTATATTTGCTATCCAAACGAGTGCTTAAAATAAATAAATGAAAATAACTACTCAGGAAATATCTAACATAATTAAAGGCGAAGTATTTGGAGATTCAAATATTGTGGTAACATCATTTAATAATATACAAGATGCTCAAGAAGGTGATGTGACATTTTTATCAAATATTAAATATGAAAAATATATTCATTCTACAAATGCATCAGTAATCATAACACCTAAGCTGGAAATAGAAACAAATAAGACACTAATAAAGGTAGACGATCCTGTAAAAAAATTTTCTGAAATTTTAGAAATTTTTAATCCTAAAAAAAATAGAAAAATCGAAATTTCTAAATCAGCTTCAATCGGTGAAAATTGTCAAATCGGTAAAAATGTCTTCATTGGTAATAATTGCACGATTGAGAACAATGTAGTAATCGAAGATAATTGCAGCATCTTACCTAACACATTTATAGGAGATGATGTTTTAATTAATAAAAACTGTCAAATTGGTCCAAATACTTCAATTTATTATGACTGTAAAATAGGACAAAATTGTATAATTCATGCTGGTGCAGTAATTGGTAGTGATGGCTTTGGATTCGTTTCTATAAATGGACACTTATCGAAAATGCCTCAAGCAGGCAAAGTTATAATTCATAATAATGTAGAGATTGGAGCAAATACTACAATTGATAGAGGATCGATACAAGATACAGAAATATGTAGCGGAGTAAAACTTGATAATTTAATTCAAATTGGTCACAATGTTTATATTGGGAAAAACACAGTAATTGCTGCTCAATGCGGAATTGCTGGTTCAACAAAAATAGGCACAAACTGTATGATTGGTGGTCAAGTAGCTATTGCAGATCATATTACAATAGGTGATAATGTTAAGATTGCTGGAAAATCCGGTGTAATAAAAAACATAAAAAATAACCAAATCATCCAAGGACCTCTTGCATTTGAAATTAAAGATTTCCAAAAATCATATATACACTTTAAAAATCTTGACAATATAATTTCTGAATTTAACAAATTAAAAGCATATATTGATAATGCAAAAAACAATACAAAATAGAATTGTAATTAGTGGAAAAGGACTGCACACAGGAGTCAAAACTAATATAAAGCTTTTACCGGCCAAAGGTAATACTGGAATCAAATTTCAAAGAGTAGACTTGCAGGATAAACCATATATTACTGCATCGATTAGAAATGTTTACAAAACAAATAGAAGAACTGTTTTAAAAGAAAATGAAGCAAGTATTGAAACTGTTGAGCATTTATTAGCTGCAATTTATGCATCCTCAATCGATAATTTAATAATTCAAATTGATGGACCTGAAATTCCGATATTAGATGGAAGCTCTAAAATATTTATTGAAAACATAAAAAAATCTGGAATCATACAGCAAAAAGAAAAAAAAGAAAAATTCGAAATAAATAATTATTTTAAAGTGACAAATGGAGACAACAATTCCCAAATCGAATTTTTTCCTCAAAAAAATTTAGAAATAGAAGTGACCACTGACTATAAATCGTCTGTTATAAGCAAACAAAAAGCAAAATTAAATCAATTATCAGATTTTCAAAAAGAAATTGCACCCGCAAGAACATTTTGCTTTTTACATGAATTAGATCAACTAATGAATCATAATTTAATCAAAGGTGGTGACTTGGATAATGGAATTGTATTTGTAGAAAAAAATACATCCGTTGAAAGTTTAGGAAAATTAAAAAAATTACTACCTAAGACAGTACGAATATTAAAAAAAGGAACATTAAGAAATGTTCAACCACTATGTAAAAATGAACAAGCTAAACATAAACTACTTGATTTAATAGGTGATATATCGCTAGCAGGTTTTGAAATTAAGGGAAAAATTATTGCACATAAACCTGGGCATAAAATTAATGCATTATTTACTCAGGAACTTCTAAAACAAATAAATAAAAAAGAATATACAATGGACGGAAAACCTTTAATGGATATTAATGATATTAAAAAAATATTACCTCATAGAGAACCATTTTTATTCATTGATGAAATAAGATCACTTGAAGAAAACTCTGTTACTGGAATTAAATATGTTAATTCTGATGAATATTATTTTAAAGGACATTTTCCGGGAGCACCAGTAATGCCTGGTGTATTACAAATTGAAGCAATGGCTCAAACTGGCGGAATATTAGCACTTAATAGTGTACCAGACCCCGAGAATTACCTAACTTATTTTATGAAAATTGATAAAGTAAAATTTAAAAGAAAAGTAGAACCAAATTGCATCTTAGTATTTAAATTGCATTTATTATCTCCAATAAGAAGAGGAATCTGTCATATGCAAGCAAAAGCATATGTCAACAATGAAATTGTCACAGAAGCTGAATTAATGGCTAAAATTGTAAAAGAAAGATGAATAAATTAACTAATATTAGTAAATCTGCAAAAATTGGAAAAAATCTAAAAATTGATTCATTCTCATCAATTCATGACAATGTAATAATTGGTGATAATTGCTGGATTGGCTCTAATGTAACTATATATCCAGGAGCAAGGATAGGTTCAAATTGTAAAATTTTCCCAGGAGCTGTAGTATCAGGGATTCCACAAGATTTAAAATTTAATGGTGAAGAAACTACTACTATTATTGGAAATGGAGTGATAATTAGAGAATGTGTGACAATTAATAGAGGCACAAGCTATAATAATACTACTATTATTGAGGACAATGCATACTTAATGGCATATTCACATGTTGCTCATGATTGTATAATCAAAAATAATGTAATTATCGCAAATGGTGTTGCAATTGCAGGACATGTAGAAATAGATGAATATGCAATAATTGGTGGACTTTCTGCTATTCAGCAATTTAGTAAAATTGGAAAATTTAGTATGATTTCAGGCGGGTCATTAGTAAGAAAAGATGTTCCACCATACATTAAAGTAGCTAAAGAACCTCTACGATTTATTGGTATAAATAATATTGGACTTAAAAGAAATAATTTTGAAAAAATAAAAATAGAAAATATTTCTTCTATATATAGAATAATATTTCAAGAAGGTAATAATATTTCAAAAGCTATTGAAATCATTGAAAATAATCAAGAAACATCAAATGAGAAAAAAGAAATTCTTAAATTCATAAAAAATTCAAAAAGTGGAATTGTAAAAGGATTTTATTAATTATGGGAACTACAGCAGATTTTAAAAATGGACTATGTATAAAATACAATAATGATTTGTGGAAAATCGAATCATTTCAACATGTTAAACCAGGAAAAGGACCGGCTTTTGTGAGAACAAAAATCAGAAACCTAAAAACATCTAGGATTCTAGAAAACACATTTACTGCAGGTGTGAAAATAGAAATTGTGAGAATAGAAAATAGAAATTATCAATTCTTATATAAAGAAGGTGATGACACATTCCATTTTATGAATCAAAAAAACTACGAACAAGTTGCATTACAAAAAGATATAATTAATGCTCCAGCATATTTAAAAGAAGGAAGTTCTGTTGATATTATGTTTCATGCAGAAAATGAGACACCACTATCATGCTCACTTCCTGCAAATGTTAATCTAGAAATTACATTTACGGAGCCTGGAGAAAAAGGAAATACTGCAACTAATGCCCTAAAACCTGCAACAACCGAAACTGGAGTAGAAGTTAAAGTTCCTTTATTTATTAACCAAGGTGATATTGTGAAAATTGACACATCCTCAGGTAATTATATAGAAAGGGTAAAACAATAAATAAAAAATATTTATTCAATTATCAAAACATCTCTTAATTCAAAATTATTTTGAGAAATTTCTAAAACATAGAAGCCAGCTGAAATATTATTTTTACCTACCTTAATGTAATTTCCTAAAGTGCAATCTTCATAAATTAATTTACCAGATATTTCAAAAATCTTTATTGAAGTCTCAACATTATCCAATGTGTTAAAACTTATAATAGTGAAATCAGAAAAAGGATTTGGAAAAATAGAATAATGGATTTGAGCATTTGTTTCTAATGATAATTCATCGCAAACATCTCCAATACCATTATTATTTACATCTAATTGTCCCGGGTTTGCAATACTTGGACAATTATCAATAATATCACACACGCCATCTCCATCTAAATCATCAAAAACACCATCTTCATTTAGATCTGAACAGTAGCCTAAACAATTATAAGGTCCATTTACATAACCTAAACTATCAGAAATAAAATATGATGAAGGATAAGTGTCACAGTCATCTAAATAACAATAGACACAACAATTGTCACACATTATGTCTGCCCAAAAATCATAATTACAAGCTGATTCATCCATACAGCCAAATTGACCTCCGTCAGAATCATCACATGAATTACCAATACCATCTCCATCAACATCTGTTTGTAAAGGGTTGTAATACATTGAGTAATCAAATCCATCTAAACAATCAGGAACACCATCACCTCCCAATTGAGTTGTCATTGTAATATTATTTAATATGTCTATTTGACTATTATACATACAGTTATCAACCGTGTCTGTTGTGAAAATCATAATACAGTCGATTAACCCATCGCCTGGACCTTCCCCTGTTAAATTATTTAACACATCCGTTTGATCTATATTTCCCAGATCATCATAGCAATGACTAAATTGATTCCAATCACATATTCCATCATTATCACAATCATATAAACAATTACCATCACAATCATAATAACCATAACCATATAAATCAATTGGATATATACATGGATTTTGAAAATCCGTCATTGAATATTGATTAATATTTGCAATTGGATTATAATTACATGCAGCTAATCCAGGTATGGCAGACCATACATTTGTACCATCATCCATACAACCATAATAATTACACAGTCCGTTATCTATATCGGCAGTAGGATCATAATTATCTGCCTCTAGATCCATACAACCCTCTGATGGAGTGCATGAATCACAGTCACTATTAGAACTATCAAAACATAAAGTAGAATAATCAAAATTATCGCAATTATAATCACAATATTGACTACTAAAACTTATGTATTGTTGATTGGACAAAGCAGATAAATTAGTTATTTGATTTTTTAAAGACAGTGAATCAAATTTCCAATAACCTTCTAATTTACCTACATCATTATTTTGTTCTAAACTAATATCTAAATTAATATCAATATTGTCACCTAATCTTTCTTGAATCTCAATTTCAGACAATGCTCTACTCCAAATTCGAAATTCATCTATTTTAACATCACAAAATAGTTGTCCTTCGTCATAATTTAACGATGCTTGATTTGCACCTATAATTTTTTTATCTAGTGAATCTAAAGAAAATATAGGAGTATCATAATACACTTGAGTTAATGACTGCTGAACTATATGTCCATCAATATATAATCGTATAGAATTTGAACAAAAAACAGCAGTTATATTTTTCCAACCACATTCTCCATCTTCCCACCAATTATATATATCCTCATTATTTACATAATCATAAGGCGGAATAATATATGTTGTATTTGTTTGATTTTGATTATAACAAATTACCCCATCCTCACATTCACCGTCATCTAAAATATTTTTTTCATAATAAGCTTGAATACCTTTAACCCCATCACGCCATCTAATTACATATCTACTATTATTTGAATCTCCAAAATCTAAAAAATAACCAAATCCTTCACTGTTTTGAGACGATAATGACCAATCATCATCATAAGCCCAAAAAGATATTGTTACACCATTTGCATCTTGAAAATGAAGATCATTAACCTCAATGTAGCTCGAATTATCTATAAAATCTATACTTGCACAATAATTACAAGACCCGTCATTAAATGTTGCCTCTGCATAAAAATTAATTGCTTGAAAATCAGTACAACCTAATATATCATCATTATCACATATACCATTGGGGTATAATGTATCATTAAACGGATCTAATGGACAGATGTCTATATTTCCACAAATTCCATCACCATCAATATCATTATCTGAATCATTTGGACATATATCTAAATTTCCACAAATTCCATCACCATCAATATCATTATCTGAATCATTTGGACATGTATCACAACCATCAGGAATATTATCTTCATCTGAATCCTGAAAATCATTAGCACCGGGACATATATCACAACCATTGGGAACACCATCTGAATCAGTATCTATATAATCATAAAACCCGGGACATATATCAACATCTCCACAAACTCCATCATTATCTGAATCATTATCTGAATCATTTGGACAAGAATCACAAGCATCTCCAACTCCATCTCCGTCTGTATCCATTTGATTATTATTTATTGTAAGTATACAATTATCACAAGCATTACCTATACCGTCATTATCAAAATCTACTTGAAAAGAATTACTAATCTCAGGACAATTATCGCAATCATCTGCATAATTATCTCCATCTTGATTTAAATTATCATCCCCATTTTCACATTGATCATCATTATCACACACACCGTCATTGTCAATATCATTATCAATCAATAAACCAGTACCATCAATAGGAACATTGCCATAATTTGGATTGAAATTTGGATTTAGAATTGTTTCTTCAAAATCATCATCTAAATAATCGGGAGTATTATTATTATTAATTATATTAATATATTGCTCAGGACTACCTGTTTCATCCAGTGAACAAACATCACAAACAGTCTCAATAAATAAACAACAATCTTCACTGCCATCGTTACAAGAAAGTGTTGCATTGATATCATAATTACATGCAACAGTATTCATACATCCTATGCAAGTATAATCACAAGAACCATCATTTAGAGTAATTGATTCACCGCCATAATTACATGCAAATGGATCTTCACATCCATAACAACTTTCAAAATCAATGCAGGCTGTTGGGATAATAGCATCTGGATTATAATCACATGCTATTGAACTCATACAACCAGCACATGATTGATATTCACAAGTTTCGTTATCACTTGTTGCATCTTCATTATAATTACATGCATTTGGATCTAAACATCCAAAACAAGAATAATCACATTCAAATTGAAGAGATTCTACAAAAAAAGAATCAAATAAAGAAATACCATTTACAACATATATACTTTCTATATTTTCCTCATTTGTTACTCCTGTATTTTGATCTAATACATAAATACTTAAACTTACTTGAGCGGCAAAAACTAAATTTTGATAATTATTATTTAAACTATCAGTCAACTCTCTCTTTACAAAAAAATAAATTTCTTGATTAGACAAACAACCATCTTGAACATCAGTAGTGACATCGTCTCCAAAAATAGTTAAAACTGTATTTTGACCTTGAAAAGTTGTTAACCCTACACAAAGATAATCACCTAAATCATTAATAATAAATGCACCTATTTGATCATTATACACTAAATTATTTTGTGAAAATTCATCTAGCCCAATTGTCATATTTGAATTTGTAACATAAGGTTCATTAAATGATAACAGAGATTCTGATGAATCAAAATTATAATTACAAGCAGCTAAATCTAAACAAGTAGACTGAGCATTTATTATTAAGCAGATAAGTGTAAAAGATAAGAATACAAATTTTCGCATATGATAAAATTGATTAAGGCACTACATTTATTAAAGTTAAACAAATTTGTTTATCTAAATGATATTGAATTAGATTGTTTTTTATCATTTACTAAATCTATTGCAACAAGCATTGCAAATACAGCCCAAATAGCAACAGAAGCTTTATCTGTATCTAGAAAGTTATTGAAAAAACCATGAATAAAATAACTAATCAACGATATAACAATTGACAATAATAATGTTCTTTGTTGACTACACCGACTTGAATAATACATATTAATAGCAGAAATTACAGAAACTAACACTAACACACACAATGTAATCAATCCCAAAATACCTGATTCAGAAAGAGCACCTAAGTACTCACTGTGAGCATTACCCATATCACCTGAATTAGAACTTATAATAGTGCGATCATTATATAATTGAAACCGTGCATATTCAAACTGATATGTTCCTGGACCCCAGCCAAAAAAAGGTTTTTCAAGGAACATTTTTAATGCACACTTCCATCTATTAATTCTTTCCATATTAGATGCATCTGTTGAAATATTAGAAATAGAAGTTACATGCTCTATTAAATTATCTGAACTATCTTGCCTATTAGATTCCAGTAATGTTAAAATAGAAGTTTGAAAAAAAATAAAAACTATAAGTATAATTAAGGGAGAAATAAATAGAAATTTTCTATTTATTTTAAATCTTATCATGAGACCAATTATTATACTTATAAATAAACTAATCCAAGCGGCTCTTGTAAAAGATAAAACTAAACCTATAATTAAAATTATAATTATACTAAACAAAAAAAATCTTAAGAGAATATTATTTTTTTTTATCCAACAAACACCAACAGTTAAAGGTAAAAAAAATGCAATTATTGCACCATAAGATGTATGGTCATTAAAAAATGGTGACATCATATAATGAGCAGATTCCTTATCAAATAAAAAACCTGCATGTTTTATTGAAGTATATATAATAACAATAGACAATGGAACAACATAAAATAAAACAAAATAAAATATGTTATTTTTATTTTGAAAAATAGTAATCCCAAGAAAAAAAATTGGAATAATATACCAAAGTCGAGTAAGCAAAAATTTAAATGAAACAATAGGTGAAGTAGACGTAATAGAGGTTATAAATATCCAAAATAAATACATTAAAATACAAAGTGTAATTGGATGCCTAAAAATACTTCTAAATGTATTTAGTTGATATGCTATTAGAAATAATATCAATATCATAAAACCAAATAAAATAGGTTCAGTAGGAAAAGCCATTTCGACATCTGATAAAAACAACCCTAAATCGGCAAGTGAAACAGAAAAAGGAGTTAGTATAACAACAAGGAAAAAAAGATATTTATAATTAAATAAAGATAAAATCACTATACATAACAACAGCGGAATGGATAATAAAATCAACTTATCTTCTGCTAAGAAGTAAGAAATAGAAAATAAGTATAATATCGATGTAAGAAAAAGTAATAAATTATTTCTTATTATTATTGACATCACTTGATTGATGATAAAGATTCAAATACCACCATTGATAGAATAGAAAATATAGTTACAGAAAGTAGTGAACTAAACACAATGAACCATCGAACAGGATAAGATTTTTTATCAGCAGGATAAGCTCTGTTGATTACAAACTTGTTTTCTAATATATATTCAGTATCAATTGCAACTCGATCAAATTCAAATTCAATAAGTGCAAGTTCTTCTTCAATCTCATAACTTTTTCTTAATAAGACATCATGATTACCCGAAAATTGTGCTAATGTATTTAACTCTCGTTTTATTCTATCAGCACCGCTGAGATTATTTGCAGCCAATGCTATACCATATTGCTCAGTCAGCCTTTCAATTTGATGAACAGTAGATACAATTCCATATGAACGATATTTCTTTAAAGAATCTTGAGTGTCATTTCTCTGTTGATATAATAAATCTTTTCTTCTGTCTAGAACCTGTAGTGCCTGTTGGGCTCTAGCCTCTCTAATTCGTGCAATAACAAAATCAATTAGAATCAGATACTCATTAGCTATATTAGCAGCTAATTGAGGATTCTTATCGAGAACACTGATTTCAATGGAGTTGAATTTAGTTTTTTTTATTTTTACTGCCTTAGAATACAAATCCTTCATTATTGTTCGATAGTAAGGATCATTGGGACTAATTTTATAATGTTCAAATAAATTAAATCTATTTACAATAGAATCTCTAATTTCATCACTATTTAAAACTTGTAATAATTGCTCGGCTTGTTCTTCTTCTCCAAATTCTAAAACATCTTTTCTATATGGGTTATGTTCAACTAATAAAGCTTGAGAAACAGAATTTGTAGTTGTAGGATAGATAATAACTGAAGATTGGAATTTTTCTTCAATTAAAAATAATGATATTAGTGAGCTAATTATAATAGTTATAAAAGCTACAAAACAAAGCAGTCTAAAGTACTTACTTATAATTTTGAGAAGCCAAAAAAAATCATACTGAGAATCTTTCATAGAAATTTAAATTTTACCAAATATAATATAACTTATTTTAATTTAAATTTATTTTCTATTAACATATTGAAATCAGAAATTTTAATAAGCTTCGTAATGAATAACCAAATCACACTAAACATTATGTATACACAAAATCTATAGTGTAAATCAAGTGATAAATCCTTTAATATATATGTAAAAATAATTAACCCACTTATAAAAAATATAATTTTCATAAATGTTCTTTTCAGATTCAGCTCAAAAATATATACACATAAAATAATTTGAGCAAATCCAGTTAAAAATTGAGTTATTAAACTAGCAATAGCTGAACCAAGAGCATGGTATTGAGGTATTAAATAGAGGTTTAAAAAAATATTCAAAATAACTCCACATCCAGCTACAATATTTAGATAATATAAATTTCCATTTGCAGTTAATAATGTCCCATATATATATGTTGACGACACACAAATAAAACAAAGCATTAAAACACTAAAAATAGTAGATGATTCTAATATATAATCACTGTATCTTAACTCTATTATTTCTAAACTAAAGAAACAACAAAATATTGACAATATTAATGCAGAGGAAATTAATGTCTTAAATGAAAAATCTATAATTTCATGAATTGACTCATTTAACTTAATCATCCTAGATAAAATAGGTAGTAATAGTGCTGCAAATAAATAAGCTAACATATTTGAAGCCTCAAAAAATCTATATGCTTGTGCATATATACCAGCCTGTTCTGCAGAATCATTAATCATTCTCTCCAACATAATACTATCAATTCTATAGTAAATTGTCATCAATAGAATTAATAGTGCATATGGTAAACTTTTTTTTAAAATCAAAATAGCAAATAATTTATTCCAATGAAATTGGAATCTTGAAGTCCGACGAATTACCAAACTAAAAGAAAACAATAAAGTAATACTATAAGCAGCCGTTTGAGCATAAACAAACCATTCAATTTGAAAAGCACTATTAAATGTACCCCCCCATAATAATATAGAGCAAATAATAATTAACAATAGTCTATCTAGAATTGAAATAAATCCGTCTTGAAAAAACAAATGTAAACCTGCTAAGTTAGACCTCACATATAAAATAAAAGCTACCAAAGATTGATTCAAGGCAAGTATCATAAGTATTTTAAATTGTGTCTTGTCATAACCAATAAATACAGCAATTAAAACAGTAGCAAGTAAATAAAATAAAACCAGAAATATTCTTAAAGTAATTATACCTGAAAAATGTTTATCTAACAACTGCTGATGCTGTGCAATATTCTTTACATTAAAATTAGTAATACCTAAATCTAAAATGATATTTAAAAGAAACGAAAAATTAATTAATGCAAAATAATTACCGTAGACACTAGCTCCTACTCTATTGATTACCTCAGCATCAATTCCTAATATATAAAATGGTTTTATGAGTAAATTTAAAACTACAACCAAAAGTAAATTCCAAATAAATTTCCTTTTCATATATGATTAACTAAATAAGTTTTTTTAAGTTAACGTAAAATATCTAATTATCATATTAACAATTATTGATAATTCATTAAATTACATAAATGAGGATTGCAATAAATACAAGATTACTTATCAAAGATAAAATCGATGGTATTGGTAAGTTTACATTTGAAATCCTAAAAAGAATAGTAAATAATAATCCAGAAGTTGAATTTCACTTCATATTTGACAGACCCTTTTCTTCGGACTTTATATTTAACAAAAATATTATACCACATATATTACCACCTGCAACACGACATCCAGTATTATGGTATTTCTGGGTAGAATTTCAACTCCCTAGACTTCTTAAGAAGATTCAAGCAGATGTTTTTTTTTCTCCTGATGGATTTATTCCTCAAAACTGCATATCACCATCAATAGCAGTTATACATGATATAAATTTTGAACACTTTCCAAATGATTTAAATTGGACACATAGTGTTTTTTACAGATACTATTTTAAAAAATATGCAAATCGTGCAAATAAAATAATTACCGTATCAAATTTTTCAAAAAATGATATCAAAAAGCAATATGGAATTGATGACAAAAAAATAGATGTAGTATATAATGGTGTGTCCGAATACTTTCACTCTGCATCTAACCAAACACAATTGCAAATAAAAGAAAAATACACTAATGGTAAAGATTTTTTTCTTTTCATAGGTAGCTTGCACAAACGAAAAAATATCAAAAATTTGTTATTGTCTTTTGACCAGTACAAAAAAAACAATGGTCAATCTAAATTATTAATAATAGGGGAAAATAAATGGCTAGACAAAAGCACAAAAAAAATACATCAGAAAATGAATTATACAAATGATGTATTTTTTTTAGGGCGTCTTAAAAATAGCGAGTTAGTTGATATTTTAGGGTCTGCAAAAGCTCTGTGTTTCATTTCTTTATTCGAAGGATTTGGCCTCCCAATTATTGAAGCAATGAAATGTAATGTGCCGGTAATTACCTCTAACACTAGCTGTATGCCAGAAATTGCTGATAATGCAGCAATTATTATTAATCCTCATAGTACCGAAGAAATATCAAATGCTATGATGCAAATAGAAAAAAATCCTATGACTAGAAAGTCACTTATTAAAAATGGGGAAAATAGAATTAAAGATTTTGATTGGTCAAAAAGTGCTAATCTTATATGGAAGATAATCAAATCTATAAACTAAAGAAAATGACTATTAAAAAATATCATAGTGATTTATTAATCTGCGGATGTGACGAAGCTGGTAGAGGAGCTTTAGCAGGTCCAGTGGTTGCAAGTGCAGTTATGTTAAAGAATGATTTTTTTCACCCAGATTTAAATGACTCAAAAAAATTATCAAAAAATAAACGAATTCAATTAGCAAAATATATAAAAACAAAAAGCTTGCAATGGAGCATTGGAATAATCAATGTTAAAGAAATTGATAAAATTAATATTCTAAATTCATCAATTAAGGCAATGCATATTGCAATAGACGAAATTATTAAAAAAAGTGAAAAAAAACCTGAATTATTAATTATTGATGGTAACAAATTCAACCCCTATCCAAATATCAATCACAAATGCATTATTAAAGGCGATGCTAAATTTGCTTCAATTGCAGCAGCCTCAATAATCGCTAAAACACATCGTGATACAATTATGCATAAACTTCATATTAAATATCCTGAATATAATTGGCTCTGTAATAATGGGTATCCAACAAAAGAACATAGAAAACAAATCATTTCATATGGAATATCAATACATCATAGAAAAAGCTTTAAATTGTTGGAAAAACAATATACACTTCAATTATAGTATGAAAAAATATTGCATTTTTATTTTAGCTCTTTTATTAGTCTCCTGTTTTAATGACAGAGATATCAATGATGTTGACATTACTAAAGCAATTCCAAAAAATTCTGATTTAATAATTAAATATCACGATCCATTTAAAATTTATTCAAAAATTAATGAATTTCCATGGTGGTCACAATTGAAAGCAATAGGTTTTTTATCTGATAATTTAAAGATTATAAAACAAATTAATAGTACTTATAATATTGCAGAACTATTTTATGGAAAAAATGTTTATCTAAGTTCAGTTATAATTGGAGAAAATATGAATAATATTCTTTTAATAACTAATATTTCTAATCTAGAAATAAAAGAAAATAAATTAGCTCAAACAATAAATAGCAATAAAAATAATGCTAAAAAATACGATGGAGTCATAATTAATAATATTAAGATTGGTGACAACAAAGAAGACAAAAAAGATTTATTTTTCTCTATACATAATAATATATTTCTATTAAGTTTTTCTAAAATTATTATTGAAGAAAGCATTAGGCAGATTAATACAGAATCGAGTCTATTAGATTTAAATCCTATAAAAAAGCTAAATACTAATCTCCCAAAATATAGTGACTTAAATGTCCTTGTAAAAACACAATTCTTAGAAAAATTAATTGGCCAAAAAAACATATTTCTCAACTCAAATACATGGTCATGTTTTGATTTAGAATTAAATGAAGATAATATTATTTTCAATGGTGTTACAAATAGAGGTAAAATTAAATACTTAAAAAATAATCAATATAGTGACACACAAAATTCCGACATAGAAGCAATTTTACCAAGACATATAAAAGGTTTTTATAAATATCAAATTAACAACGAATCAGATTTAAACGAAGTAATTAATATTATTACTGATGGTGCTCACAAAAATATTTATCATCTATCATATAAAGATTGGTCCCCGTCTGAAATTAATGTTGCATACACTGATCCAGTGTTTATGAAAAAATCACATATAATCTTCAAGCCAGATAAAAACAATATGTGCTTACAATATTTAAAAAAGCATCAAATAAATGAAAAAGAAAAATATCTAAAATATGATATTTATGAAATTACAAGAAAAAATATGCCTAAAGGTGATTGGTTAAATGAGTTATTATTAAAATGGAATAATATCTACTATACAAGTATAGGGAATTACTTTATTTTTTGTGAAAATAAACAAAATATCAAAGCATTAATTAATAATAAAATATCCAAGCAGACAATTGGTGGCAGTAAGGCTTTAAAAATTATGTCACAAAAATTAGGATCTAAATCACACACCTCTTTTTATTTGAATTTTCAAAATCACAAACAAGAATGGAAAAAAGTTTTTAATTCAATACTATCAAAAAATATTGCATCAAAAGATTATTTTTTTAACTCAATTATTTTATTACACGAAAATACTACAATTCAAAACCCAACTGCTTGGACATTAAACCTTAATAATGAAACTACATATCAACCTCAATTTGTTCTTAATCATTACAACAATGAATTAGAGATTATGACCCAAGATGTTGAAAATATTATTTATTTAATCGATAATAGAGGTGATATTTTATGGAAAAAACAATTAAACAATACTATTATTAGTAAAATTCACCAAATTGACAGATATAAAAATAATAAATTACAATACTTATTTAATACTAAAGATGCTATTCATTTAATTGATAGAAATGGAAAAAATGTATCTCCATTTCCAATAAAAACTAATAATGAGATGTCAATACCACTGGGACTATTTGACTACGATGAAAATAAAAATTACAGAATTTTATCAATCATGAATAACCAAGTGGCTATGTATGATGATAATGGTCAAATCATTTCTGGATGGCAATTCACAAATGCAAATTCTAATATTCAAAATACACCAGAACATTATCAAATTTCAAATAAAGACTACATCGTAATAAGCGAAGAAAATGGTACTACCCACTTATTAAATAGAAAAGGTCAACAAAGAGTAGTTGTAAAAGATAAAATTTATAGAAGTGACAATGGTTTTAATTTAATTTATAATAATTCGAAAGAAACCAGCAAATTAATTACTCTAGATAACAATAAAAATGTTATTTGTTTAAATTTCAATGGTGTTGTGGACACATTAAATCATAATTTATCTAGTGAAGACCAATATGTTAAAAATGATAATCAAGTTGTTATTATAAAAGAAAACAAATTGTTCTACTCATCTAAAAAAAATACTTTTGAATTTAAATTCAAAACAAAGCCAGAATCATTACCTAAATTATTCTATAATAACGATTCTATTATAATTAGTGTGAAACATAAAAATGAAAATTTAATTTACTTAATTAATGAAAATGGACAACTATATACAACTCCATTTTTTGGAACCACGGATTATAGTATAAGCAAAGATTCAAAATCTGGTAAATTAAATTTAATAACAGGAAGTAAAGAAGGAGTAATTTATAATTATAAAATAAATTAAAATTTTAATTTTTGTTGCAAATTCAGTTTTTGCCCAATATAGGGTTCACTTCCAAATTCCATTCTATTTTTTTTATAAAGATGTTTTAATTTTATTCCATACAATTGAGAAATAGAATACATTGTCTCACTTTCTAAAACAATATGAAATGCTTTATATCCTTTTCGTCGCTTTGGTTGAAGATAAACTTTTTCACCCTCAAAAAGAAATCTATCAATTTCACACTCATTATATTTAAGTAATTCCCACAGCCAAACATCCATTTCCTCAGCAATATCATCATATAACTGACCTTCTTTAGCAATTACATATTTAATGAAATTATTTTCATACACATTTTTTTTATCTCTAGAATTATTACTTCCATTTAATTTTATTAAATCAATTTTACTAGATTTTTCATGATCATATTTATCAAGATTATAATCATTAATTAATTTAATTAGTTTCTTTGCATAAGTTTTATTAGTTGCATACCCTGCTTGTTGTAATCCTTTGGCCCAACCTTTGTAATCATTTTTTCTTAATTCAAATAAAAAAGCATATCGTTTTCTTTCTGACAAAAAGAGTGAATGATCTCTATAAGATTCATTAACATTATTATATTTTCTAAAACATTCTTGTTTTTCATCATCATCATGATAAATTACAGATCCTGACCAATCAATATGACATTTAATACCAAAATGATTATTAGCATTTACTGCAAGGTTGCTCTCACCACTTCCCGACTCAAGAATACCTTGAGCCAGGGTTATACTTGCAGGTATATTATAAAGATACATTTCATTAACTGCTATATCCTTATACTTTTTCACATATTCTTGTATGATTTGAGAATATGACAATGTATAAGAAAAGATTAAAAAAAATAAAATATTTGCTTTCATTTTAATAACTAAAATTAAATCCTTCTAAACCTTGTAACCCACCTGTATGTAAGACTATAATTTTTGAATTTGAAGGAAAATATCCTTTTTCAATTAAATTAAAAAGAGAATAAAAGAGTTTACCCATATAAATTAAATCTAGTTTAATTTTATAATCCATATAAAATTGACTAACAAATTTAATTAAATTACTATTTATCTTTGCAAAACCACCAAAATGATTATCAGCAATTAAGTGCCAATTACTGTATAATTCAGAATTACAATAATTAACAATACTATTATGCTGTTCAAAAGTTTTATTAAATGCACAAAATCCAATGAATTGTTGATTACTATTTATAGAACTAATAATACCTGATGCAGTACAGCCGGTCCCAACTGGACTACATATATAATCAAAATCACAATCTAATTCTGTGACTATTTCTTGACATCCTTTTACACCAAGATGATTATTTCCTCCCTCAGGAATAATATAAAATTTTCCAAATAATTTTTGCAAGTCAAATAAAGTTTTTTTAGAATATTTAAATGATCTGTAAATTGATCTATCTAAATAATGAAAATTCATATTTTGTGATTTACAAAAAGATAGAGTTGGATTAAGTTTTTTTTTATCCCCTCTTATAACACCAACTGATTTAAAGCCTAACTGATTTGCTGCATAACTTAATGCATGTAAATGATTAGAATACTCTCCACCAAAACTTAAAATTTGATTATATCCTTCTTTTTTAGCTAATTGAAAATTAAACTTTAATTTTCTCCATTTGTTACCAGAAATAATGTTATGAATTAGATCATCTCTTTTTATAAATACTTTAACTTCTTTTTTAACAAATAAATTACAATTTATCTTTGTTATAATGCTAGGTATATTTAAATTCAAAATTTATATAGTGTTTTATATATTAATTTGAAGTTAAATGATTATAATTAAAAAACAAGAATATTCAATATGAATCAAAATATGATATTATTAATATTATGTAGTATTTTGCTATCTTTTACAAGCTGTGAAAATGAAATATGTCGAAATTGCAATAGTTATTTTTTAGACAATTTTAATGGTAACCTTGATAGCTTTTATGGAAGTTTTTATGTATGTGAACTGGATGATGTATGGGATGAAATTGCATGGCTTGAAGACTGCCAGGGATGCTGGACAATTAATGAAGGAGGTGATGGGTCCATTATTGATTCTGATATTTACAAACTAGGTGTTAGACATATTCAAAATACTGATATTGATAATGATAATATTCTTAATGATTTTGATGATGATATTGACAATGATGGCTTACTTAATTTTGAAGACACAACTCCTTATGGCACAGGGATTCAAACAATTTTAGAATTAGTAATTTGTACTGAAGAGTGATTTATATGAGTAATCTTTCATTTTTAAAAAAATTAAAATCTGATGAATACTATATAGCCGACGAAGGATATGTTGTGTTTACAGAAAAATATCATATTAATCGAGGCTATTGCTGTGACTCAAATTGTAGACACTGTCCATACAAAAAAAAATAATTATGAAAAAAGTAGAGTTTTTTAAATTAATTCAACAAGGCATTCCGTCTAAATTACCACAAAAAAAAGAGTATTCTAAAGCAATCAATCATGCTCCATCTAAACAACAAAATCTATCGAAAGAAGATAAAATACTAGCTGTTAAAAATGCACTTAGATATTTTCCAAAAAAACACCACAAAGAACTAATCAAAGAGTTTTTGGAAGAATTAAAAAAATTTGGCAAAATATATATGTACCGCTTCAAACCTATTTATAAAATCACTTCTAAAAGTATTTATGATTTTCCACATAAGTCAACACAAGCAGCAAGCATTATGATGATGATTAGCAATAATCTTGATCATAGTGTCGCTCAACATCCAGATGAATTGATAACATATGGAGGTAATGGATCTGTTTTTCAAAATTGGGCACAATACCTACTTACTATGCAATATCTATCTGAAATGACTAATAAGCAAAGTTTAGTTTTATACTCCGGTCATCCTTTAGGACTATTTCCTTCTCATAAGAATGCACCCAGAGTAATTATAACAAACGGTATGATGATTCCAAATTATTCTACTGCATCTGACTTGAATAGATTCAATGCTTTAGGTGTTACACAATATGGACAAATGACTGCAGGGTCTTTTATGTATATTGGACCTCAAGGAATCGTTCATGGTACTGCAATTACTATATTAAATGCAGCAAGAATGTTAAAAAGCAACTCAAATAAAATTAAGCTATTTGTTTCATCTGGATTAGGTGGTATGAGCGGAGCACAACCTAAAGCTGCAAAAATTGCTGGATTAATTAGTGTAACTGCTTAGATTAATAAAAAAGCACTATATAAAAGATATGAACAAGGATGGATAGATGAGATAACATCTGATTTAGATAGATTAGTAAAAAGAATAAAAAATCTAAAAAAAATAAAAAAAATTGTTTCAATTGGATTCCATGGTAATATTATTGATGTATGGGAAAAATTTTATAAAGAAAATATATTTATTGATATTGGATCTGATCAGACTTCTTTACATAATCCATTTCAAGGTGGATATTATCCTAATAATTTATCATTTAAAGAATCTAACCAAATGATAAAAAATCAACCTGATGAATTTAAAAAATTCGTAAAAAGGGCTTTGAAAAAACATGTGAAATATATTAATAAACACACTGATAAAGGAACATATTTCTTTGATTATGGTAATGCTTTTTTACTAGAAGCGAGTCGAGCTCATGCAGATATTTTAAAAGATAACGGAGAATTTAAATATCCCTCATATGTACAAGATATCATGGGACCAATGTGCTTTGATTACGGCTTTGGTCCATTTAGATGGATTTGTATGTCAAATAAAAAAGAAGATTTAGAGAGAACAGATAAAATAGCTCAATTAGAATTAAAAAAATTACTTGTAGATGCCCCCAGTGAAATAAAACAACAAATGCAAGATAATATTGATTGGATAAAAGCTGCTAAAAATAATAATTTAGTTGTTGGATCACAAGCTAGAATACTTTATGCAAATAGCGATGGAAGAATTAATATTGCTCAAGCATTTAATAATGCCATCAAAAAAGGTGTAATAGGCCCAATTGTTATTGGACGAGATCATCATGATGTTTCTGGAACAGATTCTCCTTTCAGAGAAACTTCTAACATTTATGATGGCTCGCAATATACTTCAGATATGTCAATTCAAAATGTAATTGGTGATAGTTTTAGAGGAGCCACATGGGTATCGATTCACAATGGTGGAGGAGTTGGTTGGGGTGAGGTTATCAATGGAGGATTTGGATTACTATTAGACGGATCCAAACAAGCTGAGGATAATCTAAAAAGTATGCTACACTGGGATGTTAATAATGGTATTGCACGAAGGTCTTGGGCAAGAAACAAAGAAGCTATCCAAGCTATTAAAACTGCTATGAAAAAAGAAAAATTCCTAAAAGTTACTATCCCTAATTTAGTAGATGAAAAACTTATTAAGAATCTTTAATAATTTTTTCTAAATCCTGAAAAATGTTATCTACCCCATCTAAATTATCGCCAGAAGCAACTGCAAAAAAGGGTTGACCACCACCACGGGCATTAACATGAACACCAACTTCATTAATCAATTTAGAAGCATTTATTTTTCTTTTATTTACCAGAGATTTACTTAATGCTATATTTAAAATTACTTTATTATTTTTTTGTGTTGACAAAACAATAAATATATTATCGTATTTATTAATTAAAGAAAAACAAATATTCTTCATTGTTTCGGGATCAACTTGTAATTGAGTGGAAATAAATTTTACTTTATTAATATGTTTTATTTTACTTTCTAAGTTTTTAATTAAACTATCTGCTTGATTCTTTTTTACATCCTTACTTAACTTATCAAGATCTTTATTCTCTTTTATTAATCTAGATACCTGAGCAAGAATATTGTCATTATTCTTTAGTAAAACTTTTATTTGATTTAGAGTGCTTAACTGTTTATTTACATAATTTAGTGCACTTAAGCTAGTCACGGCTTCTATTCTTCTAATTCCAGCAGCAATTGATGATTCTGATATAATCTTAAATAATCCTATTTCGGATGTTTTACTGACATGTGTTCCACCGCACAATTCAATTGAATCACCAAATTCAATCACTCTAACAGTATTATCATATTTTTCTCCAAATAATGATAATGCACCATTTTTTCTAGCAACTTCTATTGGTACATTATTAGATTCCTTTAGACTTACACCTTGATGTATACAATTATTTATTCTATCTTCTAGAAGATCTAAATCCTTTTGCTCAATTTTATTAAAATGGGAGAAATCAAATCTGAAATAATTTGGTCCAACATACGACCCTTTTTGCTCAATATGATGACCAAATAGATTTCTTAATTCATGATTCAATAAATGAGTAGCAGAATGATTACGGGATGTTAATTTTCTATTTATTTTATTAATAGTTAATTCATAAGCAAAATTACCTAAATAATGTTCTAATCTTGACTCATGATCAAGAACTGTATGAACAATTAAATTATTTTCTTTTTTAGTGTCAATCACGGAAAAGGAAAATATATCACCATTTATATTATTAGAAACGAATATTTTACCAGTATCAGCAGTTTGACCACCTCCCTCTGGATAAAATGGTGTTTTATTAAAAACTAATTGAAATCTATATTCATTTTTAATTTTTATTTTTCTATGTTTTAAGAGCTTTACATTGTTGACACTTGTTTGACTATAACCAATAAATCCATCAGATTCTGAATCTTGAACTTCAATCCAATCACCTATTTTCACATCTGATGCAACTTTAGATTGATTTTTTTGATTATTCATACATTCATCAAATGCTTTTTTATTATAGTTTAACTTATTCTCTTGGAGAATTAAACTTGTTAAATCAGGCGGAAAACCATATGTGTCATATAATTTAAACACCTCTACACCTGAAATTAGATTTTTTTCACATGCATTTTCTATCAAATTATTAATTAATGACATCCCCTTACCCAATGTTTTTAGAAACAACTTTTCTTCTTCTTGTATAACATTTTTAATAATATTTTTTTCTCTATTTATTTCTGGAAATGTAGATTTAAATTGACTAGACAATAAATCCACTAAATTATATAAAAATGGTTGTTCTAAATTTAAATAAGTATATCCATAACGAACAGCTCTTCGTAAAATTCTTCTAATGACATAACCTGCACCATTATTACTTGGCAACTGCCCATCAGCAATTGAAAATGTAATTGCTCTAATATGATCAACTATAACACGAATAGCAATATCAGTTTTTTCATTATCACCATATGTAACCTTCGAATACTTAGAAATATAATTAATTAAATCTTCAAAAAGATCTGTATCATAAGTTGATATTTTACCTTGAAGAACCATACATAACCTCTCAAATCCCATTCCAGTATCTACATGCTTATTCGGTAATGCTTCTAATTCATTATCTTCTTTTCGATTAAATTCTACAAATACAATATTCCATATTTCTATCACCTGGGGATGATCTTTATTTATAAGAGATTGTGCTGGAAACTTCTTTCTCTCACTGTCAGACCTTAAATCTATGTGGATTTCTGTACAAGGTCCACATGGACCAATTTTACCCATCTCCCAAAAATTATCTTTTTTTGAACCGGATACTATCTTGTCAGATTTAACAATTTTATGCCATATATTTTTCGTTTCAAGATCTTCTTGCAACTTATCTTTACTATCTCCATTAAAATACGAAACATATAATCTTTCTTCAGATATTTTTAATTCTTTAGTTAAAAAATCCCATGCAAAACAAATTGCTTCTTTCTTAAAATAATCACTAAAGGACCAGTTACCTAACATCTCAAACATGGTATGATGATAAGTGTCATGACCTACTTCTTCAATATCATTATGTTTACCTGAGACACGTAAACATTTTTGACTATTAACAGCAGCTGAAACAGGTGGGATTTTATGACCTAAAAAAATATCTTTAAATTGATTCATACCTGCATTGACAAACATAAGTGAAGGATCATCTGATAAAACAATCGAAGAAGAAGGAATATATGTATGATTCTGTGCTTTAAAAAAATCGATAAAGGCCTGTCTAATTTCAGTAGATTTCATATTAATAATAATTCAAGGACAAATTTAAACTTAAATAAATACTAAATTCATTTGAAATAATTGCATAAATTTACAAACTATTTAATCATAACTACGATAAATTTAGTTATTTAAAATATATGATTCATAATCAACCTAAATATTACTACGATAAAAAAACATTGAGCTACAAGAAAATTAATGCAAAAGACAATTTGTTTTTTTCATTTTTCAAATATATGATGAGTTCATTGATAATTGCATCTATAATATCAATTGTAGTATTTTCATTTTTTGATTCTCCAAAAGAAAAAAAATTAAAAAGAGAAATCTATAACTTAGAATTACAATACTCATCTATTCTTGAAAAAATGGAAAATGCAGAATTAGTTCTAGATGACATTCAAAAGAGAGATGATAATATTTATAGAGTTATGTTTGGAGTTGACCCAATTGATGAATCAATAAGAAAAGCAGGCTTTGGAGGAGTTAACAGATACCAAAAATACAGTGGGTATAATTATTCAGAGCTCATAATGGAAGCTCAACAAAGTATTGATAAATTAACTAAACAACTATTTATACAATCAAAATCATTTGATGAAGTTATTCATTTAGCAAAAAATAAATCTAAAATGCTAGCATCTATTCCTGCGATACAGCCAATATCCAACAAAGAGCTAACAAGAATGGCATCTGGATTTGGACGAAGGATTGACCCTATATATAAAACAAAAAAATTCCACTATGGAATGGATTTTTCTGCTCCAATAGGTACGCCTGTATATGCTACTGGGGACGGCACCATAGAAAAAATAAAAAGATCAAGAAGTAAAAAAGACTATGGAAATTACATATTAATTAACCACGGATATGATTACCAAAGTTTCTATGCTCACTTAGATAAAGTTTTAGTAAGTAAAGGAAAAAAAGTTAAAAGAGGGGACTTAATAGGTCATGTAGGTAATACCGGCAAATCAACGGCACCTCATCTTCATTATGAAGTTAGATTTAAAAAAGAGAAGATAAATCCAATCAACTTTTACCATAGTGATTTGAATCCTGAAGAGTATGAAAAAATGCTCTCCATCGCATCTCAGGAAAACCAATCTTTTGATTAGATGAATTTAGATAATCAAAAAATATATTACTCTATTAGTGAAGTCGGGGATTTACTTGATGTAAGCACATCTTTAATAAGATTTTGGGAAAAAGAATTTGACATAATTAAACCAAAAAAAAATTCTCGTGGTAACCGTATTTTTACAAAAAATGATATAAAAAATATTGCATTAATTTTTCACCTTTTAAAAGAAAAAAAATACACGATAAAAGGAGCAAAAAAGAAAATTAGAGAAAATAAAGAAGGAGTAAATAGAAATTTTGAAATAATAAATAATTTGAAAAGTATTCGGGATCAATTATCTCAAATAAGAGATGAATTAAAAAAATAAATATGTATATAACTAGAAGAGAACGTTTTTCATCAGCACATAGATTACTTAATACTAATATTGCAGATAATGATAATAATAAATTATTTGGTAAATGTTATCAATTACATGGACATAATTACGAATTATTTGTAACAGTTACTGGACCGATTAATAAAATCTCTGGATTCGTAATCGACCTTAAAGATTTAAAACAAATAATTAAAAATAAAGTAATTAATAAGCTTGATCATCAATATATAAATGAAGTAGATTTTATGAAAGATACTATAACTACAACAGAAAATCTATGTATATCTATTTGGAATGAACTTAAGAACCCAATCGAACAATTAGGTGGAAAATTATACAAAATAAAAATAAAAGAAACAGAAAATAATTTCTTTGAATATTATGGTTAGACTAAATTGAAATTAAACATTGACATGGACACTAAAGATAAAACATACGACTCAAATTATAAACCAACTAATAAAGAAATAGAAAGTTTTCCTGATATCCAAAACGGATCTTCTGCATTAATAAACGGATCTTCTGTTGTAATTCAACAAGTTGGTTCTCATAATTTTAAATTACCATTAAAATTTAAAAAAAGAAATGGAGATATTATTGAACTAGAAACTAAAGTTACTGGAACAGTATCGCTAGAAGCACATAAAAAAGGAATTAATATGTCCAGAATTATAAGGTCTTTTTATGATTTTAAAAATGATATTATTACTAATCAATTAAAAGACATCTTAATAAGATATAAAAATGATCTAAACTCCTTTGATGCAAAAATTGGACTAAATTTTTCATATCCTATACTTCTACCTTCATTAAGGTCGAATAATCAAGGATATCAATACTATAATGTATCTATTGAAAATAGTTTAACTAAAAATGGAATATTAAAACAGATTATACATTTTGATTTTGTTTACTCATCTGCTTGCCCTTGCTCTTATGAACTAGCTGAGTATGCTAAAAAGCATCGTAATAAAGTAACTGTATCCCATTCTCAAAGATCTGTCGCTAGAGTATCAATAGAATATGATGAGTTTATTTGGATTGAAGATATACATCAAATCTGTTTAGATGCACTGCAGACAGAAACACAAGTAATTGTAAAACGAGAAGATGAAATGGCATTTGCTGAATTAAATGGATCCAATCTGAAATTTGTTGAAGATGCAGCAAGACTCTTGTATGAACAATTAATTAAAGACACACGAATAAAAGATTTTAGAGTAATTTGTTCCCATCAAGAATCACTTCATTCTCATGATGCAATCTCTGTAATTTTAGCACCAAAAAGCAAATTTAGCAATGATTTATCATATGACATGTGGGCAAGTTTAATACACAAATCTTAAAAATGATTTTAAAGTCAACTATCAATAAATTAAAATAATACTATGAGAGCATTTATTTTTCCTGGTCAAGGATCTCAATTCCCTGGAATGGGATATGATTTATTTAAGTCTTCAAAAGAATCTAAAAATTTATTTCATCATGCAAATAAAATCTTAAATTTTGATATAGCTAAAATTATGTTTGAAGGTTCAAAAGAAGATTTAACTAAAACGAATGTTACACAACCTGCTATATTTATTCATTCAATAGCTCTATCAAAGTGCACTAATTTATCTCCGGACATGGTTGCAGGTCACTCTTTAGGAGAATTTTCTGCACTCGTTGCTTCAAAGACCTTATCATTTGAAGATGGATTAAAATTGGTATCAAAAAGAGCTGAAGCTATGCAAACTGCATGTGATGATATTGACTCTACCATGGCAGCAATTATTGGTTTAGATTGTAAAGTAATTGAAAAAGTATGTAATGAACATAACGATATTGTTGTACCAGCCAACTATAATTCTTCTAATCAAATTGTTATTTCAGGTAAAAGAAATGGTGTGATAGAAATTTGTAAAAAATTATCAAATTTGGGAGCAAAAAAAACTGTTTTACTACCTGTAAGTGGTGCATTTCACTCACCAATAATGGATTTAGCAAAAGCAAGCTTAAAACAAACAATCACTGAAATAAATTTTAATAAGCCAATTTGTCCGATATATCAAAATGTGTGTGCAGAAGGAATTAAGGATCCAGAAAAAATAAAATATAATTTAATTGAACAATTAACAAAACCTGTAAAATGGTTTCAAACTATAGAAAAAATGGTAAATGATGGAGCTACACAATTCTTTGAAATTGGACCAGGTAATGTACTAACAGGATTAAATAGACGAATAAATCGATCTATTGAGAGTACAAAATTAATAATTGAATAACATTCCTTTTACTTCATATACCAATCAATAGTCATTGATAATCCTTGTTTAAAATCGATTGACGATTGCCATTTCAGTTGCTCATACAACTTCTTGGAGCATATTGCATATCTATTATCATGACCTAATCTATCTTTAACAAATGAAATTAAGCCTCTAGGATCTTGGTGTATTTTTTTTTCTAAACAAATATCACTTATTAAATAAACTAATTCTAGATTTGAAACTTCATTATTAGCACCAATATTATATGTTTCACCGCTATGGCCTTGATGAAATATTAAATCTAATGCTTCAACATGATCTTCCACATGTAGCCAATCTCTAATATTTTTTCCACTTCCATAAATAGGTATTTGCTTATTATGTAATATTGAAGAGATAATAGTTGGAATAAATTTCTCGTGATGTTGATGAGGTCCATAATTATTAGAGCAATTAGTAATTACTATATTAAGATTATAAGTTCTATGATATGCTCTAACTATAAGATCTGAACTAGCTTTTGATGCCGAGTATGGAGAGCTAGGGTTATAGGGATTCTTCTCAGTAAATGCAGAATCAAACTCATTCAAATCACCATATACTTCATCCGTAGAAACATGATGAAATCTACCTGATGACACCGATCTAAAAGCATCTAATAAGTTTAAGGTACCAACAATATTCGTCTCAACAAATAAAAGTGGGTTTGCAATTGAATTATCGACATGTGACTCAGCTGCTAAATGAATAACATCTGTAAATTGATATTCATGAAAAAGCTTGAAAACATCCTCTCTATTAAAAATATCAACTTTATGAAATTTATAGTTAGTTTTATTTTCCAAATGCTTAGTATAATTTTTATTTGCTGCATAAGTTAATTTATCTAAACCGTGAATTTCATAATTAGGATACTTATTTGTAAATAAATTAATTAAATGTGAACCAATAAATCCAGATTCACCTGTTATTAATATTTTTTTGCTTATCATATCAAGATTTTAATATTTATCTTCTTAAATATAATTTAAAATCTTATCATGTCAACTTTTTAATTAATTTTGAATGATGAATAAATTACTTATTTTTTTTGTATTCACATCCTATTTAACTCTTACACAGAACAATAAACAGATAGGAATTCAAGGTGATGAATTATTTTTATCAATTAATCACTCGTTTCAAATTCCAAGTGGAGATTTAGCAAATAGATTTGGAAATAACTCTGATTTAAGTCTAAGTTTACTATACAAAAAGTCAAATAGCTTGATAGTCAATTTTGAAGGAGGAGCAATCTTTGGTCCTTTAGTGAAAGAAGATAATATATTCGAATCTATTGATGGAAATGAAGGTGTATTAATTAGTCAAAATGGAGAAATTCCCATTATCAGACTCTTTGAGAGAGGTGCAAGATGTGATTTAAGTATTGGTAAATTTTTTAGCCTTACAAATGATAAATACCAAAGTGGTATAATTATTTCAATTGGAACTGGATATATGTACCATAAAATCCTTATTGAAACCATTGTTACAGAATTACCTCAACTGAATGAAGAACTCATAAAGGGATATGATAGATTATGTGGAGGATTGTTAACAAAACAATTCATTGGATTTATGTATTTTGGAAATAATAATAATATTAGATTTTTTTTAGGTCTTGAAGCTATTCAAGCTTTCACTAAAGACCTAAGAGAATACAGTTACACTACTCAAGAGTATCTTGATGAGAATCGTTTAGATTATTTATTTGGCTTAAAGTGTGGTTTTCTTATACCAATTAAAAAAAGAAACACAGGTAAGTATTATTATTATTAAAAAAAAATTTTGATATGATTTCAAAATACTTGCTACTTAACTATAACATAATATTAAAATTAATTAGTTTATTAACTTTTTTTAAATTTTTATATCCGAATAAATACAGAAAATGGATAGTAGAACAGAACAATATTTTTATAAAATTTAAAAAAAATACAATAAAACCAATTTGGATACATTGCTCATCCCTTGGCGAATATGAAGAAATAAAAATATTGATTCCTGAATTGAAAAAAATTAATTCAAATATAAATATCACATTTTTCTCATTGTCAGGATATCAAAATTTTAAAGACTATCATTTAATTAATCAAATATCCTGTTTACCTTTTGATAGTAAATCAAATATGAAGAAATTTATTAATCTAATTAATCCAATGATGGTAATCATTGCAAAAAATGATATTTGGCCAAATATGATTACATATTTAAATAAAAAAAATATTCCTTCATATGTAATTGGATTTAAATTAAATGAAAATAAACAACATAATTGGTTGACGAATATATACTACGAAAATATATTGACTAAGTTTAACTTTATATTTTGTGAAAACCAGGCTTCTTTTAAATTCTTAAGGAAAAAAAATATACTAAACAATATAGTGATTGGTAATACTCGTATTAATCAAATTATAATTGATTCAAAAATTAATTTAGAAAATACATTGATAAGTGAATTTACTGCAAATAAGAAAACTATTGTATACGGAAGTGTTGAGGATGGAGATTATGATAAAATTATTAAAACAATTAATAAAAGATATGATTTTATGCATATTATAATCCCACATGAAATAAATAAAAAAAATATTCAAATTTTAAAAAGAAACTTTCCACAAAAAGTACTTTTTTACTCTAAAGCAAAAAAATCTGACTTAAAGAAAAATAATATATTAATTATTGATGTTTTTGGTGTCCTAAAACACATATATAAATTTACTGATATAGCTTATATAGGAGGTGGATTTAATAATGGTATTCATAACACTTTAGAAGCTGCAATACATAATAATTTTATGATTTTTGGACCAAGGCATACTAATTTTTCTGAAACTTTCTTTTTTATAGAAAAAAATATTGCAGCAGTAATTAATAATAACTTAGAATTAGAAAAGTCAATCAATTATTTTATTAAAAAAGATATTGGAAAAAAAGAAATTCACAAAATAACATCCTCATACTTTAAAAAACAAGTTGTTAATTTACAACCTATCATTGAAAATTTATCTAGTTTAAAATGACTTTCATTGTTTCAGAATGATCATTCTTTTTTGTAAATTGTAGAACTCATTTTAAATTTAAAGTCATTATGAAAAAATTAATTCTACTTATTCTTTTAAATACCTTCATCACATATAATGTTTTTTCACAATCTGATATTGTGGGAGGAGAAGATGCAAATATTCAAGATTATCCTTATCAAGCNGCACTNTTAAGCACTGGCGGTTGGGGTGGTGGTTATGCTTATTGCGGTGCTTCTATTATAAATGAGTACTGGGTCCTGACAGCTGCTCACTGTGTTCAAGGTGAATCAGCAAATAATACTGGGGTAAGAGTTGGGAACAGCTCATCATATGCCCAAGGTGGAGTAACATACGATGCAGCAGAAATTATTTCACATCCAAACTATAATAGTAATACGATGAATAATGACATTGCACTGATTAGACTAGCAGATCCAATAACTTACAACAATAACACTCAGCCAGTTGTTCTTATGTGCGACCAACAAGTTGAATTAGGTGTTCAAGATCCAGGAGAAATGTCATGGATTACAGGCTGGGGAGAAGATGAAGGAACAGCTAATAATCCAAATCAATTACAAGTTGTTGGTGTACCAATAACAAATACATCAAGCTATGGAAGCAATCAAATAGATGCAGATATGATAATGGCGGGTTATTCCTCAGGTGGTTATGATTCTTGTCAAGGAGATAGTGGAGGACCAATGGTAGTCTTAGCTGCTGATGGCGAAACATATTTACAGTGCGGAGTGGTTAGCTGGGGATATGGATGTGCTGAAACTGGTTACCCTGGAGTATATTCTAGAGTCTCATATTTTATAGATTGGATATGTGATAATACTGGGGGTGCTGTTTGTCCAAATCAAAGTGTGTTTTGTGATGAAGATGCTGTATATGGTTGCACTGACTCATCTGCTATAAATTATAATTCTGAAGCAACAGCTAATGATGGTTCCTGTCAATATCCTTGTGAT